>NZ_JAHWIW010000002.1:0-256719 GCF_025377065.1 Pseudomonas sp. HD6422
CAATACTAATTGCCCGTGAGGCTTGACCATATAACACCCAAGCAATCTGCCGAGCAGATTGTGGTGGTGAAGACGAAGCAACCGAAAATTCGTAAGGCCACAAATTCACATATCCGAATTCGCCGGGCTGTCCATCTGGACATTCTGGCAACAGAATTTCTTGACGACCATAGAGCATTGGAACCACCTGATCCCATCCCGAACTCAGCAGTGAAACGATGCATCGCCGATGGTAGTGTGGGGTTTCCCCATGTGAGAGTAGGTCATCGTCAAGATTCATTTCGCAAAACCCCTATCTGCGCGAGCAGGTAGGGGTTTTGTCTTTTGTGGCCAAATTGGTCATGTTGGTCATGGCCCGAAACCCATTCGCGACACAAGGCCGCTGCTACGAGGTATTGTGTCGTTCCCGGACCAATGCCTACCGCCTCACGAGATTCCTTCATGGCCAATACCACCTCCCTCCATCCTGGCTTCATGATCGTGCACGGCAACCGCCTGGACGAACTGCGTAGCCTGGTGGTGAGCTGGATGCGCCGTTATCCCCTGGCGCCCCTGGAGAACGAAATCGCCCTGGTGCAGAGTAACGGCATCGCCCAGTGGCTGAAACTGGCTTTGGCCGAAGACCCGCAAGACGATGATCAAGGCGGTTGCGGCATCGCCGCAGCGGTGGATGTGCAGCTTCCGGGCAGTTTCATGTGGCAGCTGTATCGTCGGGTATTGGGCCGTGACGAAATCCCCGAGGTCTCCCTGCTCGACAAGGCGCCGTTGACCTGGCGCCTGATGCGCTTGCTGCCCGAACTGATCGAGCGTCCGCATTTCGAGCCGCTGCGGCGCTTCTTGACCGATGACAGTGACCTGCGCAAACGCTACCAACTGGCCGAGCGCCTGGCCGATCTGTTCGACCAGTACCAGGTCTATCGCGCTGACTGGCTCAAGGACTGGGCTGCAGGCGAACACGTGCTCAACTCCGCACGGAGTGAACGCAAACCCTTGGCCCCAGGCAATCGCTGGCAGGCAGAATTGTGGCGAGCGTTGCTGCTGGATGTCGGCGAACAGGGCATGGCCCAGAGCCGTGCCGGTGTTCACCAGCGTTTCATCGAACGGATGAATACCCTGGAGCAGGCACCCGCCGGGTTACCTGCGCGGGTGATCGTTTTCGGAATCTCCTCGTTGCCTGCCCAGGCACTGGAAGCACTGGCAGGTCTTGCTCGGTTCAGCCAGGTGTTGTTGTGCGTGCATAACCCTTGCCGCCACCACTGGGCAGACATCGTTGCCGACAAAGACCTTCTGCGCCACCAGTACAAGCGGCAGCAGCGCAAGCAAGGCATGCCCCTGGAGCTGGACGATGAATCATTGCACCAGCATGCCCATCCGTTGCTGGCCGCATGGGGCAAGCAGGGGCGTGACTACATCAACTTGCTCGACAGCTACGACGACCCGGGCAGTTACCGGGGAGTGTTCAGCGATGGGCGTATCGACCTGTTCAGCGACAGTGAGCCGATCACGCTGCTCAAACAATTGCAGGACGATATCCTCGAACTCCGCCCTCTTGCCGAGAGCCGTGCACTGTGGCCAGGCGTCGATTCCGGGAAGGACCGGTCGGTGCGTTTCCATGTAGCGCACAGCCCACAGCGTGAGGTGGAAATCCTGCATGACCAGTTACTCGCCCGCTTCAGTGCCGACCCTACCCTGCGCCCGCGCGACGTGATCGTCATGTTGCCGGCGATCGATACCTACGCCCCACATATCCGCGCGGTGTTCGGACAGTTGCAGCGTACCGATCCTCGCTTCATCCCCTTCACCCTGACGGACCAGGGCCAACGCGGTCGCGACCCTTTATTGATCGCCCTGGAACACCTGCTCAAGTTGCCTGAAAGCCGTTTCGCCGTGAGCGAGGTACTCGACTTGCTCGACGTGCCGGCGGTGCGGGCCCGTTTCGGTATTCGCGAGGGCGACCTGCCAACCTTGCATCGCTGGATCGAGGGTGCAGGTATAAGGTGGGGCCTGAACGCCGAGCAACGGGCTTCGTTGGGTCTGCCGGAAGGCCTCGAGCAGAACAGCTGGCGATTCGGTCTGCGTCGCATGTTGTTGGGGTACGCCGTGGGCGTCGGTGAAAGCTGCGACGGCATCGAGCCCTATGACGAGATCGGCGGTCTCGATGCCGCATTGATCGGCCCTCTGGTCGCATTGCTCGACGCTCTGGATGTCGCATGCCAAGCGCTGACTCAACCTGCGACGGCCGGGGAATGGGGGGCGCGCCTCAATGCGCTGTTGCAGGTGTTCTTCCTGGCCGAGGACGAACATGACGAATTCCTCCTGATGCAACTGCAGGACCTGCGTGATAGCTGGCTGGAGGTGTGCGAGACCGTCGGCCTGCAAGACCCGCTGCCACTGACCGTGGTCCGTGAGGCCTGGTTGTCGGGCCTCGACCAGGGCAAGTTGTCGCAGCGCTTCCTTGCCGGGTCGGTGAATTTCTGCACGCTCATGCCCATGCGTGCGATCCCCTTCCGTGTCGTCTGCCTGTTGGGCATGAATGATGGTGACTACCCACGTGCCCAACCCCCATTGGACTTCGACCTGATGGCCAGCGACTATCGACCCGGTGACCGCTCGCGCCGTGAAGATGACCGCTACCTGCTGCTCGAGGCCCTGCTGTCTGCCCGCGACCAGCTTTATATCAGCTGGGTAGGTCGAAGCATTCGTGACAACAGCGAGCGCCCGGCCTCTGTGCTTATTGGCCAATTGCGCGATCACCTTGCCGCGGGCTGGCAATTGGCGGGTACTCGCAGCGGCGATCCACTGCCTGCAGGTGAGCAATTGCTGCATGCGCTGACCCAGGAGCATCCACTGCAGCCGTTCAGCCCGCGCTACTTCCAGAAGGGCAGTGCATTGTTCAGCTATGCCCATGAGTGGCAGCTGTTGCACCAGGACGCGCCTGATCCGCTGCAGGAGGCGCCGGAGTTGCCGCCCTACCACCACGACGAAGCCTTGACCTTGACGCAGTTGCAGGATTTCCTGCGCCATCCGGTTCGACATTTCTTCAGCCAGCGCCTGAAAGTGTTCTTCGAGGCGCTGGAGGCGCCGACGCCGGACGAGGAACCGTTCGTCCTCGATGCCTTGCAGCGTTACGGAGCCAGCGAACGTCTACTGGGCGCGGCGCTGCTCGACCCCGACAACGCCGAGCAGGCATTGCACACCCAGGCGCGTCGCCTGCAAGCCTGCGGCTTGTTGCCATTGGCTGGCTTCGGCGAGCTGCTGCAGGCCGAACTGGTGCAGCCACTCCCGGATCTGCTGCAACGCCATCGGCAGTTGTTACAGCGGTGGCCAACGGTGGTGGAGGGCGCATTGCCCATTCGGTTCCAGCATGCCGGCCATGAGCTGGAAGGTTGGCTCGGCCGGGTCTACCAGGCGGATGATCTAAGCCTGTTGAGCATTTCGACCGTGCCTAACACCATCAGCGCCGGACGTAACAATCTTAAATGGCATCGCCTGACCGCAACCTGGGTCATGCATCTGGCCGCCTGCGCGGTGGGATACTCACTCAACAGCGCCGTGGTCGCCAGCGATCTGACCTTGCTACTGGCGCCCCTGGCGCAGGAGCAGGCCCGCGAATTGCTCGGTGAACTGCTGGTAGCACGCCAGGCCGGTATGAATGCACCGCTGCCGGTGGCGGCCAAGACGGCATTCGCCTGGCTGGCCCAGGACGACCCGGACAAGGCCCTGGTCGCCGCCACGCGAGCCTATGAAGGAGACGAGCGGAACCATTTCGGCGAGCGCAGCGAGAGCATCGCCCTGGCCCGGCAATTCCGCGACTTCGCTGCACTGAGCGCCGACGAAACCTTCGAGGGCTGGTGCGAATCCCTCTACCGCCCCCTGTTTGCAGCGCCTTGGCAAACCCTGGGTAATCCGGAGGCCGGCGCATGAGCACAGTCCGCCCCCTGGCTTTGCAATTCCCCCTGCACGGCAGCCAACTCATCGAGGCCAGCGCCGGTACGGGCAAGACCTTCACCATTTCCGCACTGTACCTGCGCCTGATTCTTGGCCATGGCGGCGAGCAGGGCTTCGGTCGTGAATTGTTGCCGCCGCAGATCCTGGTGGTGACCTTCACCGACGCTGCCACCAAAGAGCTGCGTGAACGTATCCGCGCCCGGCTGGCCGAAGCTGCGCGGTTCTTCCGAGGTGAGTCGGAAGGTGCTGATCCCTTGCTTTGGCAGTTGCGCGACGACTACACCCAGGAGCAGTGGCCCCGTTGCGCCAGCCGTCTGGAAATTGCCGTGCAGTGGATGGACGAAGCTGCGGTCTCGACCATTCATGGCTGGTGCCAGCGGATGTTGCGCGAGCATGCGTTCGACAGCGGCAGCCTGTTCACCCAGAGCCTGGAGACCGATCACAGCGAGTTGCTCGGCCAGGTGATGCGCGACTACTGGCGGCGCTTTTGCTATGACATGCAAGGCGAGGCGTTACGCTGGGTACGCAGCCACTGGGGCAGCCCCGATGCTTTGTTACCGCGCATCCGGCCACTGTTCGGTCGCGTGCGTTCACAGCAGGAGCAGGGCGGCGAAGAGCCGCAAGATTTGATCGAATCGGCCCTGCGTGAGCGCACCGAGCAGCTTTGCCAGCTCAAGGCGCCCTGGCGCGTGTGGACCGAGGAGTTGCATCAGCTTTGCCGCGATGCGGTCGCTGCCAAACAGGCGGATGGGCGTAAGCTGCAGGCCCGCTATTTCGAGCCATGGTTCGACAAACTGCGTGCCTGGGCCGGCGACGCCGAAGTGGTGGAACTCGACCTGGGCACCGGTTTCACCCGCCTGACTCCGGCAGGGATGGCCGAGGCCTGGAAAGTCGGTGCTCCCCCCGAGCACCCGGCGCTGGAGGCCATGCAGACCCTGCAGCAACAGTTGCAAGGCCTGAGCAGCCCGGACGTGCGCCTGCTGGAGCATGCCGCGGCCTGGGTATCGGCGCGTTTCGAGCTGGAAAAACGCCGGCGCGCCGAAATGGGCTTCGATGACATGCTCCTTCGCTTGCAGAATGCGTTGGCCAGCGACGCCGGGGAACGCCTGGCCGGCCTGATCCGAGAGCAGTTCCCGGTGGCGCTGATCGATGAGTTCCAGGACACCGACCCCGTCCAGTATGGCATCTTCGAGCGTATCTATCGCATCAGCGAGAACCGCCCGGAAACCGGCCTGTTCATGATCGGTGACCCCAAACAGGCGATCTACGCCTTTCGCGGTGCGGACATCTACACCTACCTGTCGGCGCGTCGGGCGACCGAGGGGCGTCTTCACAGCCTCGATACCAACTACCGATCCAGTCAGGCCATGGTCGCTGCGGTCAACCAGGTATTCCTGCAGGCCGAGGCGCGCCAGCAGGGCCGTGGTGCCTTCCTGTTCCGCAGAGCTGACGACAACCCACTGCCCTTTATCGAAGTACAGGCCAAAGGCCGCGGCGAACAGCTATTGGTAAACGGGCAGTCCAGTGCCGCGTTGCAATGCTGGCGCTTGGAGAGTGACGAACCGATCTCCAGCACCTTCTATCGTCAGCGTCTGGCCGCCAGTTGCGCCACTCATATCGTCGCCATGCTCAATGGTGGACAGCAAGGAGTGACCGGCTTTGCCGACGCAGACGGCCAACTGCGCCCCTGCCAGCCCTCGGACATTGCGATTCTGGTGCGCGATGGTCACGAGGCACAACTGGTGCGGGCCGAATTGGCTGCCCGTGACGTGCGCAGTGTGTACCTGTCCGACAAGGACTCGGTATTCGCCGCACAGGAAGCCCATGACCTGTTGGCGTGGCTCAAGGCTTGCGCCGAGCCCGACTCCGAGCGCCTGCTCAAGGCTGCACTGGCGAGCCTGACGCTGGACCTGTCATTGCTCGATCTGGATCGTCTGAACCAGGATGAGCGGGTCTGGGAAGACTGGGTCATGCGTTTTCGGCGCTACCGCGAGACCTGGCAGCGCCAGGGTGTCCTGCCGATGTTGCGGCACCTGCTGCACGACTTCGCCTTGCCCCGCACCCTGTTGCGCCGCAGCGACGGCGAGCGGGTCCTGACCAACCTGCTGCACCTGGCTGAACTGCTGCAGCAGGCTGCAGGCGAACTCGATGGCGAGCAAGCGTTGATCCGTCATCTGGCCGAACACCTGGCCAATGCTGGGCAGGCTGGTGAAGAGCAGATCCTGCGTCTTGAGAGCGACGAACAGCTGGTCAAGGTCGTGACGATCCACAAGTCCAAGGGTTTGGAGTATCCGCTGGTCTACCTACCCTTCATCTGTACCAGCAAGCCGGTCGACGGTAGCCGTCTGCCACTGGCCTGGCACGACAGCCAGGGCCAGGCGCACTTGACCCTGGCACCCGACGCCGATCAGATCGCCCGCGCCGACGACGAGCGCCTGGCCGAGGACCTGCGTCTGCTCTATGTGGCCTTGACCCGTGCCCAATACGCATGTTGGCTCGGGGTCGCCGACCTCAAGCGGGGTAATCAGAAAAGCTCTCAGCTGCACCGCTCCGCGTTGGGCTACCTGCTGGGCGGTGGGCTTGCGCTACCAGGCTCTGGGCATCTGGACGTCTGGCTGCAGGCATTGGTCGGCGGCTCTGCTCATATTGCGTGCCCTGGGATGCCGGAGGCCGATGACCAGTGTTATCGCGCACCTCGCGGCGAGCGCGAGCTGGTACCGGCGCGCAAGCCGCGACGGGCTGCATCCGAACATTGGTGGATCGCGTCCTACAGTGCTTTGAGAATGGGAGAGCAGACATTGGGCGCTGATAGCTCTCAGGCTCAGCAGCTGCTCGATGACGAGGTCGTTGAGGCGCCGCAGCCGCGGCAGGTTTTGGCGGACAGCGGTGACATGCATCGCTTCCCACGAGGCCCCGGCCCCGGGACGTTCCTTCACGGCTTGCTGGAATGGGCTGGACGCGAAGGGTTCGCCGACATCGCCGGCGATCCGCAGCGAATCGAGCGGACCGTTGGTCAGCGCTGCAACCGCCGCAACTGGACCGGTTGGATCCCGACCCTCAGCCAATGGCTCGGGCAGTTGCTGGTCGAGCCGCTGCCGTTGCCTGGCGAGAATGCCGGCCTGGTCCTCGCGCAGTTGCAGCACTATCAGATCGAGATGGAATTCTGGTTTGCCAGCCAGCGGGTCGACGTCGAGCAACTCGACCGCCTGGTGGCGCGTCATACTCACCCGGGCTTGGTGCGACCAGCAGCGCAGCCGACGCTGCTCAACGGTATGTTCAAAGGCTTCATCGACCTGGCCTTCGAACTCGATGGGCGGTATTACGTGGCCGACTACAAGTCCAACTGGTTGGGCGTTGATATCGACGCCTACGATACCCCGGCCATGGAAAAGGCGATCCTCGAACATCGCTACGACCTGCAGTACGTACTCTACCTACTGGCCCTGCACCGCCAACTGCGGGCACGGCTGCCGGCATACGACTATGACCGCGATGTCGGCGGCGCCTTGTTCATTTTCCTGCGTGGGGCCAGCAGCAGCGGGCATGGTGTGTATTTCGCCAAGCCACCGCGTGCACTGATCGAAGCGCTCGACGCACTGTTCCGCGGCGAGAGCCAGCCTGAACAGCAAGACCTGTTTGCCGGAGCCGCGCCATGAGCCGAAGCCTCGACGATTTGCTGCCCACGCCGTTGCACGCCGAACAGCTGCTGGCGTTGGCCCCGCAGCGCGACAGCAACGACCTGTTGCTCCTGCTCGACCGTTGGGTCGAGCGTGGCTGGCTGCGAGCCCTGGACCGTGCGTTCGTGTCGTTCCTTGAAGAACGGGTGCCGGGTAGCGACCCGTTGCTGTTGCTGGCTGCCGCTCTGGCCAGTCACCAACTGGGCCACGGGCATGTCTGCCTCGACCTGAGCCAGACCTTGGACGAGCCGGATTTCGCCTTGTCGCTGCCACCTGAAGGCGATGCCCTGAGCGGGCCATTGCTGCTGCCCTCGCAGTTGCTCGCCAATCTTGACCTGACCACCTGGATCGACCGTATTGCCGCCAGCCCGCTGGTGGCCGACGGCTCCACGTCAGGGCAGCAGGCCAGGCCGCTGGTGCTCAGCGGCCAGCGCCTGTACCTACGGCGTTACTGGAGCTACGAGCGACAGATCGACCAGACCCTGCGTCAGCGGCTGCTGCAGGACGAGGCGACGCCGACCGATCTGCCCGAGCGTCTGGCGCAGTTGTTCGACGCTGGCGCCCTGGCCGGCCAGGTCGATTGGCAAAAGCTGGCCTGCGCCCTGGCCACCCGTTCTGGCTTCAGCATCATCACCGGTGGCCCCGGTACTGGCAAAACCACCACGGTCGTGCGTCTGCTGGCCCTGCTGCAAGCGCCTGCAGTGGAGCAGGGGCGACCCTTGCGGATCCGCCTGGCTGCGCCGACCGGCAAGGCTGCCGCGCGTCTGACCGAGTCGATCGGTCAGCAGGTCGAGCGCCTGCAGGTCGGTCCCGAGGTCCGTGGTCAGATTCCGACCGATGTCAGCACGGTACATCGGCTGTTGGGCAGCCGGCCGGGCTCGCGACATTTCCGTCATCACGCTGGTAACCCGTTGCCGCTGGATGTGCTGGTGGTCGACGAGGCCTCGATGATCGATCTGGAAATGATGGCCAACCTGCTCGATGCACTGCCGCCGAAGGCGCGCCTGATCCTGCTCGGCGACAAAGACCAGTTGGCGTCTGTGGAGGCCGGGGCGGTACTGGGCGACCTGTGTCGAGATGCCGAGGAGGGTCGCTATTCTGCGCAGACCCAAGCCTGGCTCGAGCAGATTGGCGGTCAGTCGCTGAGCGCCAGTGGGCTTAAGTCAGGAACGGCGGAACGGTACCCATTGGCCCAGCAAGTGGTGATGTTGCGCTTCTCCCGGCGTTTTGGCGAAGGCAGCGGTATCGGCCAGCTGGCGCGGCTGGTCAATCGCCAAGAGGCCCATGCCGCGCGCGACTTGCTGGCCCTGCCGCCGGAGGACGTCTTCGGCCTGGCGCTGCGCGGCGAACAGGACCGGGCCTTCGATCGCTTCTTGCTCGACGGCCTGGACCGTGGCCCCGAAGGACCGCAAGGTTATCGCAGCTACCTGAGGGCCATCGGCCGTCATCGACCGGCGCCGGGTACTGCTTTCGACGATCCGCGCTGGGAGCATTGGGCCGGCAAGGTGCTCCAGCACTTCGAGGACTTCCAGCTGTTGTGCGCGGTGCGCAAAGGCGCCTGGGGTGTGGAAGGGCTCAACGAGCGAGTGGCGCGGGTGCTGCACAATGCCGGCCTGATCGACGCCCAGCAGCCTTGGTACGAAGGGCGGCCGGTGCTGGTGACGCGCAACGACTACGGCCTGAAGCTGATGAACGGCGACATCGGCATCGCCCTGCGTTTGCCCGACGAGCAAGGTCAGCCTCTGCTACGCGTGGCCTTCCCGCGCAACGATGGTAGCGGCGGGGTGCGCTTCGTGTTGCCCAGTCGTCTGAACGAGGTGGAAACGGTGTTCGCCATGACCGTGCACAAGTCACAGGGTTCGGAGTTCAGCCATACCGCCCTGGTACTGCCCGACGCGCTCAACCCGGTGCTGACCAAGGAACTGATCTACACCGGCATCACCCGTGCAAAGCATTGTTTCAGCCTGATCGAACCACGCCAGGGCATATTCGAGGAGGCCGTGGCGCGCAAGGTGCGGCGTATCTCGGGCCTGATGCTGGAGCAGGTCTGAGTCAGGTGTCCTGGGCGAATGCCATCTTCGTGTTCGCGCCCATCATCAACGGAGCGTTCATCTCGGTCACTTCGCGGATGTAGTCCCATAACAAGGTAATCCGCTTCAATTTGCGCAGGTCCTCCCGGCAGTACATCCAGAACTGCCGTGTCACTTCGACCTCACCAGGCAATACGGTGACCAGCCGAGGGTCCTGTGCCGCCAGAAAGCACGGCAGGATCGCCAGCCCGCGCCCCTGCAAGGCGGCAGTGTACTGCGCGATCACGCTGGTGCTGCGCAGGCGGGCGTTGGCATTGGGGATGAGGTTGGCCAGGTACAGCAGCTCGGAACTGAATGCCAGGTCGTCCACATAACTGATGAATGGGTGTCGGGCCAGGTCGTCGGGGCTGCGGATCGGCGCGTGGGCGTCCAGGTAGTCCTGGGTGGCGTACAGCCGCAGCTGGTAGTCGCAGAGCTTGCAGCACACATAAGGCCCATGCTCGGGGCGCTCCAGGGCAATGACGATGTCCGCTTCACGCTTGGACAGGCTGATGAAGTGCGGCAGCGGCAGGATATCCACCGAAATGGCCGGGTAGGCATCGACGAAACGGCTCAGCTGCGGCGTCACGAAAAAACTGCCAAAGCCCTCGGTGCAGCCCATGCGCACATGTCCCGACAGCGCCACGCCAGAGCCGGTCACCTGCTCGCAAGCCATGTGCAGGGTGCTTTCTATGGATTCGGCATAGCTCAGCAGGCGCTGCCCTTCGGCGGTGAGCACGAAGCCGTTGGTCCGTGACTTTTCGAACAGCAGCGTGCCGAGCGCACTTTCCAGCGAGCTGATGCGCCGCGACACCGTGGTGTAGTCGACGTTGAGGCGCTTGGCCGCGCTGCTGGCCTTGCGGGTGCGCGCGACCTCCAGGAAGAACTTGAGGTCGTCCCAGTTCAGGGCGCTCAGAGATGTGAGGTCTTTTTGCATGATGATCCGGTTTTTTTGTGCGTTCTTATGGGATGTATGCACATCTATACTCGAAAAAGGCCCCGTGAACCAAGCGCCACCTCGCTGATGTTCAGGCACCAGCGTCGCGTCCGACAATAATTCCAAGGAGAACGCAGATGAACGCACCGCATACCCCCGCCCAGACCCAGGTCGAGCAGGTCAAGCTGCTGATCGACGGTCAATGGGTCGAATCGAAGTCCAGCGAATGGCGTGACATCGTCAATCCGGCCACCCAACAGGTGCTGGCGCGAGTTCCATTCGCCACCGCCGAAGAAGTGGACGCGGCCGTGGCCGCTGCCCAGCGTGCGTTCGCCTCCTGGCGCGATACCCCGATCGGCGCCCGCATGCGCATCATGCTCAAGCTCCAGGCGCTGATTCGCGAGCACACCAAGCGCATCGCCCAGACCCTTAGCGCCGAGCAGGGCAAGACCCTCGCCGACGCCGAAGGTGACATCTTCCGTGGCCTGGAAGTGGTCGAGCACGCCGCCTCCATCGGCACCCTGCAGATGGGCGAGTTCGCCGAGAACGTCGCAGGTGGCGTGGACACCTACACCCTGCGCCAACCGATCGGCGTGTGCGCGGGTATCACACCGTTCAACTTCCCGGCGATGATTCCGCTGTGGATGTTCCCGATGGCCATCGTCTGCGGCAACACCTTCGTGCTCAAACCCTCCGAGCAGGACCCGCTGTCGACCCTGCAACTGGTCGAGCTGGCGCTGGAGGCGGGCGTACCGGCCGGTGTGCTCAACGTGGTGCACGGCGGCAAGCAGGTGGTGGATGCCATCTGCACCCACCCGGACATCAAGGCGATCTCCTTCGTTGGTTCCACCGAAGTCGGCACCCACGTCTACAACCTGGCCAGCCAGCACGGCAAGCGCGTGCAGTCGATGATGGGCGCGAAGAACCACGCGGTGGTGCTGCCCGATGCCAACCGCGTACAGACCGTCAACGCCCTGGTCGGCGCCGCCTTTGGCGCTGCCGGCCAGCGCTGCATGGCGACCTCGGTGGCAGTGCTGGTGGGCAAGGCCCGCGAATGGTTGCCCGATATCAAGGAAGCGGCGAGCAAGCTCAAAGTCAATGCCGGCTGTGAACCTGGCACCGACGTTGGCCCGGTGGTCTCCAAGCGCGCCAAGGAGCGTGTGCTGGGCCTGATCGAAAGCGGCATCAAGGAAGGCGCCACGCTCGAGCTCGACGGCCGTGGGGTCAAGGTTCCAGGATACGAGCAGGGCAACTTCGTCGGTCCGACCCTGTTCTCCGGAGTCAAGACCGACATGCAGGTGTATACCCAGGAAATCTTCGGGCCGGTATTGGTGACCTTGGAGGTCGATACCCTCGACGAGGCCATCGCCCTGGTCAACCGCAACCCGTTCGGCAACGGCACCGGTTTGTTCACCCAGAGCGGCGCGGCGGCGCGCAAGTTCCAGAGCGAGATCGACATCGGTCAGGTCGGCATCAACATCCCGATCCCGGTACCGGTACCGTTCTTCAGCTTCACTGGCTCGCGTGGCTCCAAGCTGGGTGACCTCGGCCCTTACGGCAAGCAGGTCGTGCAGTTCTACACGCAGACCAAGACGGTCACTGCCCGCTGGTTCGACGACGAAAGCGTCAATGACGGTGTGAACACCACCATCAGCCTTCGCTAAGCCACCCGTCTGCGTCAAGGAGAAAACCATGCGTATCGCATTCATCGGCCTGGGCAACATGGGTGCGCCCATGGCCCGCAACCTGATCAAAGCTGGGCATCAGCTGAACCTGTTCGACCTCAACCAAGCGGTGCTGTCCGAGCTTGCCCAACTCGGCGGCCAGGTCAGCGCCTCGCCCAAGGACGCCGCTGCCGGCAGTGAACTGGTGATCACCATGCTGCCTGCGGCGGCCCATGTGCGCAGTGTCTATCTGGGGGACGACGGCGTGCTCGCCGGCGTGCGTCCGGGGACGCCGACGGTCGATTGCAGCACCATCGACCCGCAGACGGCGCGCGAAGTGTCCAAGGCCGCGGCGGCCAAAGGCGTGGACATGGGCGATGCGCCGGTATCCGGTGGAACCGGTGGCGCAGCGGCGGGGACGTTGACGTTCATGGTCGGCGCCAGCGCCGAATTGTTCGCCACGCTCAAGCCGGTGCTCGAGCAGATGGGCCGCAACATCGTGCATTGCGGTGAGGTGGGCACCGGGCAGATCGCCAAGATCTGCAACAACCTGCTGCTGGGTATCTCGATGATCGGTGTGTCCGAGGCCATGGCCCTGGGCAACGCACTGGGCATCGACACCCAGGTGCTGGCCGGGATCATCAACAGCTCGACCGGGCGTTGCTGGAGCTCCGATACCTACAACCCGTGGCCGGGCATCATCGAGACCGCGCCGGCGTCACGCGGCTATACCGGTGGCTTTGGCGCCGAGCTGATGCTCAAGGATCTGGGATTGGCTACCGAGGCCGCCCGCCAGGCGCATCAACCGGTGATCATGGGCGCGCTGGCGCAGCAGCTATACCAGGCCATGAGCTTGCGCGGTGATGGCGGCAAGGACTTCTCGGCGATCGTTGAGGGGTACCGCAAAAAGGACTGATTGACGAGGTAAAGCATCGCCGGCGTGCCGGCGATGAGGCCGTTGGATACGGCGATTGTCTCTGATCAGGCGAAGACGAAGTACTTGCGCACGGTCTCGACCACTTCCCAGGTGCCTTTCATCCCTGGTTCGATGACGAATACGTCGCCGGCCTTGAGGTGCTTGGGCTCCTCGCCTTCCGGGGTGATGATGCAGTAGCCGTCGAGGAAGTGGCAGAACTCCCACTTCTCGTAGTTGACCTCGAACTTGCCTGGGGTGCAGATCCAGGTGCCCATGATCTTGCTGCCGTCCGCCGACAGGTAGGCATTGAGGTTGACGGTATGCGGGTCGCCGCCGATGCGCTTCCACTTGGTGGCGTCCACGACCGGCGTCGGGCAGGTCTCGCGCAGGACGGTGATGAAATCGGACATGGCACAACTCCTGGTGACTGGTTGGATGACTCGTCACCTTAGGGCCATCGGCCGAGCCGCAGTTGCCTGGGCTCGACGTCCAGCTGCCTGGCCGCGCTATGCCGAGGCATTGACCTCGACGGTGATGTGGGCCAGTTCCTCGTGCGCGGCGAGCGCCTGGCGCACGCTTTCGGCGCTGAGTTCGCCCGTGGTGGCCAGGCTGAGGATGCAGGCGTACTGGTCCTTGCCTACGCGCCACACATGCAAGTCGGTGATGCGTGCCGCCACTGGCAGTTGCGCGACCACCTCGCGAACCTCTCCGACCACGGGTGCATCCATCTCGGCATCCAGCAGCACCCGGCTGGTGTCCCGCAGTAAGCCACGCGCCCATACCGCCACCAGGACCGCGCCGACCAGGCCCATGACCGGGTCCAGCCAGCCTGCTCCCCAGAGTTTGCCGGCCAAGAGGGCGATGATCGCCAACACCGAGGTGGCCGCGTCGGCGATCACGTGCAGGTAGGCTGAACGCAGGTTGAGATCGTGGTGGTGACCATGGTCGTGGTGATGCTCGTGGCCGTGGTGGTGGTGATCATGATCGTCGCGCAGTAACCAGGCGCAGATCAGGTTCACGGCCAGGCCAATCACGGCGATGGAAATCGCCTCGTCGTAGTGGATCGGGCCAGGGGCGAACAGTCGTTCCACCGACTGGAAGGCCATCAGCCCGGCGACCCCGAGCAGTAGCAGGGCACTGGAGTAACCGCCGAGGATCTCGATTTTCCAGGTGCCGAAGGCGAAGCGGCGGTCGCTGGCATAACGTCGCGCTGCGGCATATGCCAGTAGCGACAGGCCCAGGGCCAGGGCGTGCGAGCTCATGTGCCAGCCGTCGGCGAGCAGGGCCATGGAGTTGAAGAACCAGCCGCCGGCAATTTCCGCCACCATCATCACGGCCGTCAGCCACACCGCCAGCCGGGTCTTGCGCTCGGCACCGAGGTTGCGAGTGTGGAACTGATGGCTCAGCCGGCAATGGCCTGAGGTTTGTGTCGCCATGGTTTATCATGCTCCCGGAAGGTCGAGAAATATACTATACCCCAGTATACCTATGACGGTGTGAAACGACATGGCACATACCCAGAAGGGCAAGAAGCAGCTGTTGACCCGGGTGCGCAAGATCAAGGGCCAGGCGGCGGCGCTGGAAACCGCGCTGGAGCAGGACAAGGACTGCCTGGCAATCCTGCAGCAGATCGCCGCCGTACGCGGCGCGGTGAACGGGTTGATGGCCGAGGTGATGGAAGGACACATCCGCGAGCACCTGGTGGCGGATGGGCTGAGTGCGCAAGAGCGGCAGGAAGAGGCGGATAAAGTGGCGTCGCTGTTGCGGTCTTACCTGAAGTGATACCCCAGGGGGGTATCTACATATCCCTTGCTGAGTACTGCTACGATCGCGGGAAACTGCGATCGCCTCAGACTTTGGTCAGCCTGTCCACCAAGCCTGCGGCATAGCCCGGCAAGCCCAGAAAGTCCCGGGCGCACAGCAACAGCTGGCGGCTGGGCCCGCTGTGTGGGCTGGCGACCGGGGTGGTGACGGCGGCCACGGGGGTATTCGTGATGCCAGCGGTGCCTTACCTGCAAAGCCTGGGCCTGAATCGTGACGAGATGATCCAGGCCCTGGGGCTGCGTTCACTGTCTCGACCCTGGCGCTGGCCTTGGGCCTGGTTGGACAGGACGCCCTCGGTGGCCAGGCCCTCGGGGCATCGCTGATGATGGTGCTGCCGGCGTTGCTGGACATGCTGCTGGGGCAATGGCTGCGTCTGCGGATCAGCGCGGTGCTGTTCAAACGCTGCTTCTTCATCGGCCTGGGCGCCCTTGGCAGCCACCTGTTGCTCAACGGCTAGCGGAGGAGGGGCTGAGCATATCGATGCGCTGGATATCGAACTCGCGCTCCAGGTACTCCATGCGTTTTTCGAAGAACTCGGCCATGTGCGGTAGGGCCGAATGCACGTCCAGGTCGGCCTTGCTGGCCCATACCTCGAAGAACACGAACAGGCTCGGGTCCTGCTGATCGCGCAGCATGTGGTACTCGATGCAACCAGGCTCCTGGCGGCTCGGTTCGACGTAAGCGCGGAACAGGGTTTCGAAGGCGTCGGCCATTTCCGGACGGGTCTTGGCCTTGAGAATGAATGCGTATTGCTCGTTCATGGCTGGCTACTCGCTGGGGGAAGTGAAGCTATTCTATGACAATAATCTGCCTTCTATTCGTGATTCGAGCGCAAATGTATTTTGCTGCGTGGCGACTTTTTGCCTCACACGCCAGCCTTTAATCTGCCGGCCAATCGATGACCAATTCGACCTGGGCGCATAACCACGGTCGATCCGAACAGACCCGAGGCCAGCATGAAAAAGATCCTTTTGCTCAACGGTGGTAAACAGTTCGCCCATTCCGAGGGCCGCCTGAACCAGACCCTGCACGATGTCGCGCTGGCCTACCTGGACCGTGCCGGCTACGACGTCCAGCAGACCTTCATCGACGCAGGCTACGACGTGCAGGCCGAGGTGGAGAAATTCCTTTGGGCCGACGTGGTGATCTACCAGATGCCCGGTTGGTGGATGGGGGCTCCATGGACCGTGAAGAAGTACATGGACGACGTCTTCACCGCCGGGCACGGCAGCCTCTATGCCAGCGACGGCCGCAGCCGCTCGGATGCTTCCAAGCGCTACGGCAGTGGTGGCCTGATCCAGGGCAAGCAGTACATGTTGTCGCTCACCTGGAACGCACCGCTGCAGGCCTTTGACGACCCGGCCGATTTCTTCGAGGGCAAGGGTGTGGATGCGGTTTACTTCCCTTTCCACAAGGCCAACCAGTTCCTTGGCATGACCGGCCTGCCGACCTTTCTGACCAACGATGTGATCAAGAACCCGGATGTGCCGGCGGCGTTGGCGGCTTATGAAGCGCACCTTGAAGAGGTGTTTGGCAAGGCTGAGTGATTGTGTTGCCTGTGCCGGCCCTTTCGCGGGTGAACCCGCTCCGACCCGATCCCGCTGTATTTGTAGGAGCGGGTTCACCCGCGAAGGGGTCGGT
This sequence comes from Pseudomonas sp. HD6422, assembly GCF_025377065.1. Classification (NCBI taxonomy): domain Bacteria; kingdom Pseudomonadati; phylum Pseudomonadota; class Gammaproteobacteria; order Pseudomonadales; family Pseudomonadaceae; genus Pseudomonas; species Pseudomonas sp. HD6422. The sequence continues at coordinate 16,677 of NZ_JAHWIW010000002.1, forward strand.
ACAGCTACAGCTGGACTTGGCATCGACAAGCGCTATCTAATCCCTGCAAAGTCCGAGCGAAGGCCCTGATGTGAAAACTCGATCCGAAGAGCTCCAGGTATTCGTCGCCGTGATCGACTGCGGCTCGATTTCCGCTGCCGCCGAGCAGATCGGGCAGACCCCATCGGCGGTCAGCCGCACCCTGTCGCGGCTGGAGGCCAAGCTCGGCACCACCCTGGTCAACCGCACCACCCGGCGCATGGACCTTACCGAAGAGGGGCGGTTCTTTCTCGAACGGGCGCGCCTGGTGCTCGAGCAGATGGACGACATGGAAGAGCGTTTGTCGATGCATCGCCAGAACCCGTCGGGGCGCCTGCGCATCAACGCCGCCGCACCGTTCATGCTGCACGCGATCCTGCCCTGGATCGGCGAGTTCCGCCGTCAGTACCCGGCCATCGAGCTCGAACTCAACACCGATGATTTGATCATCGACCTGCTCGAGCAGAGTACCGATGTCGCTATCCGCATCGGCGAGCTGGCCGACTCCAGCCTGCACGCCCGTTCGTTGGGGTGCAGCCCGGTGCAGGTGCTGGCCAGTCCGGCGTACCTCGAACGCCATGGCACGCCGACCCAGGTCGAGGACCTGAGCAATCACTGCCTGCTGGGTTTCAGTCAGCCCGAGTCGCTCAACCAGTGGCCGCTGCGTCATGCCCAGGGCGATCGCTGGAGCATCCGCCCGGCGCTGCTCGCCTCCAGTGGCGAGACCCTGCGCCAGTTGGCCCTGGCCGGCGAAGGCATCGTCAGCCTGTCGCACTTCATGACCCACGAAGACATCCGCGCTGGCCGCTTGCAGGTGTTGCTTGGCGAGGCCAACAACGGCTACCGCCAGCCGATCCACGCGGTCTACTACCGCAACACGCAGTTGGCGCTGCGCATCCAGTGTTTCCTCGATTTTATCCAGGACAAGCTGGCTCGCTACGCTTGCTGAGTTGCCTGAACACGACAAATTCTGTCCGCAGGCGGCGAATCTTCCCTCAAGTGTTTGCACAGTCGGCTCGCTTCGGCCTTACTGAGCGATCAACAAAAACAACACCAAGGAAGTGTCATGCGTAGTGTTCCGTTCCCGTTCCTGGCGCTCGCAGCCGCGATGTTGAGCTGCTCCTCGGCTTATGCCGTGACCTTGGAAGGCGGTGCCATTGCGGCGCCCGATCAATATGGCGCACAGGTGGCCGCCGATATCCTGAAGAAGGGCGGCAACGCCGTGGACGCCGCGGTCGCCACCGCTTTCACCCTGGCCGTGACCTACCCCGAGGCCGGCAATATCGGCGGCGGTGGCTTCATGACCCTGTTCGTCGACGGCAAGCCGTATTTCCTCGACTACCGCGAGGTGGCGCCCAAGGCCGCGACCCGCAATATGTACCTGGACGAAAAAGGTGAGGTGATCGAGAACCTCAGCCTGGTCGGCGCCCGCGCCGCAGGGGTACCTGGCACCGTGATGGGCCTGTGGGAAGCGCATCAGAAGTTCGGCAAGCTACCTTGGAGCGAGCTGCTGACACCGGCCATCGGCTATGCCCGCGATGGCTTCAAGATCGCCCAGAAGCAGTACCAGTACCGCGACGATGCCCAGGGCATGTTCAAGACCGCGACCAACTTCAACGACTACTTCGGCAACATGAAGGTGGGTGAGCCGTTCAAGCAGCCGGAAATGGCCAAGACCCTGGAGCGCATCGCCGCCAAGGGCGCCAGCGAATTCTATCAAGGCAAGACCGCCGACCTGCTGGTAGCGCAGATGCAGGCGGACAAAGGCCTGATCACCAAGGAAGACCTCAAGGACTACAAAGCTGTGTGGCGCGATCCGATCGCCATCGAGTGGCGCGGTAACGTGGTTTACACCGCTCCGCCGCCAAGCTCCGGCGGGGTGGCCTTGGCCCAGTTGCTGGGCATCAAGGAGGACCGTGCCGCGGACTTCAAGGGCGTGGCGCACAACTCGGCGCAATACATCCATTTGCTGGCGGAAATCGAGAAGCGTGTGTTCGCCGACCGCGCCGACTACCTGGGCGACCCCGGCTTCACCAAGGTGCCAGTGGACCAGCTGGTGGCCAAGGACTACCTGGCCAAGCGCGCCGCCCAGGTCAACCCCAAGGCGATTTCGGCCACCGATCAAGTCAAGCCGGGGCTGGAGCCGCACCAGACCACGCACTTCTCGATCGTCGACAAGGAGGGGAACGCGGTGAGCAACACCTACACCCTCAACCTCGACTATGGCAGCGGTGTGGTGGTCAAGGGGGCAGGCTTCCTGCTCAACGACGAAATGGACGATTTCAGCGCCAAGCCGGGCACCGCCAACGTGTTTGGTGTGGTCGGCGGCGATGCCAACGCCATCGAACCGGGCAAGCGTATGCTGTCGTCCATGAGCCCCAGCCTGATGACCCGCGATGGCAAGGTGGTGCTGGTGTTGGGCACGCCCGGCGGCTCGCGGATCTTCACCTCGATCTTCCAGGTGCTGAACAACCTGTACGACTACGATATGCCGCTGGAGAAGGCCGTGGCCGCGCAGCGCGTGCACCATCAGTTGTTGCCCAAGGACACCATCTACTTCGACAGCTATGCGCCACTGACCGGGGCGGTGGCCGATGAGCTGAAGAAAATGGGCTACGTGCTGGAAGATCAGGGTTGGGAGATGGGCGATATCCAGGCGATCCGGGTGAGCGGTGAGAAGCTGGAGACGGCATCTGATCCGCGGGGGCGTGGAGTGGGCGTGGTGGTCAAGTAAACAGCTGCCAGTGAGGACCGCATCGTCGGCTTGCCGGCGATGCGGTCAGATGGTCACACGCGGAACTGACTGACCAGCATCTGCAGATGTCCACCCAGGCGCGCCAGCTCGACGCTGGAAGCCGCCGTTTCTTCGCTGGCCGCAGCGGTTTGCTCCGACACATCGCGCACGTTGAGAATGCTGCGGCTGATTTCCTCGGCCACTGCGCTCTGTTGCTCGGCCGCCGCGGCGATCTGCTGGTTCATCGACTGGATGCTGGAGACCGTGCTGGTGATGTTCTCCAGCGATACACCCGCCTTGCGCGCCAGTTCCACGCTACTGTCGGTCAGGGTGCGGCTGCCCTGCATGGCATTGGCCACCTGCTGGGTCCCGGACTGCAGGCCGGCCACCAGCTCCTCGATTTCCTCGGTCGACTTCTGCGTGCGTTGGGCCAGCCCGCGCACCTCGTCGGCAACCACGGCAAAGCCGCGCCCGGCTTCACCGGCCCGGGCCGCTTCGATGGCGGCGTTGAGCGCCAGCAGATTGGTCTGCTCGGCCACCGACTTGATCACGTCCATCACACTGCCGATCTTCTGGCTTTCCTGTTGCAACAGGTTCATGGCCTCGGTGGAGCGATGGACCTCCTCGGCCAGGCGCTCGATCTGGCTGATCGCCTCGCCCACCACGCGATCGCCGGCACGGGCTTCGTCGTCGGCGCCGGTAGCCGCATGAGAAGCTTGCTCGGCGTTGCGCGCCACTTCCTGAACGGTCGCGGCCATTTCATGCATCGCGGTGGCGACCTGGTCGGTCTCGACCTTCTGGCTGTTGGCGCCGGCGCTGGTCTGCTCGGTGACCGCCGACAGTTCTTCGGCGGCGCTGGCGATTTGCGTCACGCCATCGCGGATGCCGCTGATCAACTCGCGCAGGGTGGTACCCATGTGGCTGATGCCCTGCTGCAGCACGCCCAGTTCGTCACGGCGGGTCACGCGCAGGTTCTGGGTCAGGTCGCCGCTGGCGATCTTCTCCACGGCCTCCAGGGTTTCACGCAGCGGACGTGTGATCTGGCGGGTGATGACTACCGCCGCGAGCACGCCGACCAGCAGCGCCAGCAGCGTGGCGATGATCTGCAGGCTGCGGGCCTCTGCGCTCTCAGCGTCGCGGCGCTCGATCTGGATCTGGTACAGGGCATCGCTGCGCTTGACGATGTCGGCACCCTGGACAGTCATTTCGGCGCGTGCGGTGGTGATCTGCGCGATGGCATCGCGGAACTGGCGCACGGCATCGCGGTAGGCCTCAACGGCCTGATCGAGGGCTTGCAGGCGGGTCGAGTCGTCAGGCAATTGGCGCTTGAGGCCGTCGATGCCGAGCAGGGCGGCGTCGAGCTGACCGAGGGCCGCTTTTTCGTTGGCGGCGCTGCTGTCGGCGATATAGCCGCGCACGTCGATGCGCACCTGCAGCAGTTGCTGGCGAGCCTTGCTGATCAGTTGGTACTGGGTCAGGCGTACGCTGTCGACTTCCGGTCGGGTCATTACATCCTGGGTAAGGGCTTCCATGGACTGGTCGGCGCTCGCCGCCGACTGGTTCATGGCCTCGCGGGCGGCCCGGCTGCTGTTGTAGCCGACCCGCATGGCGTTCAGCGAGACCTTGTAGGCATCGATGGTTCCGCCGAGCTCCTGCAGCAGCTTGACGTTGGCTGGGCTGACGAAGGTGCTGACCAGGTGTTGTTGCTGTTTGCTGAAGACATCCAGCTTGGCCAGGGTATTGGCCGCTGCGGCGTCGTCGCCGTTGGCGATCATGTATTGCAGGCGCGCCACGCGCAGGTCGGTCAGGTCTTTATTGAGCTGGCCGATGTCGCCCATCCAATTGCTACGGTCGATCAGGCTGCCCAGGCTGTTCCAGCCAGTCAGGGCCAGCAAGCCGGTCAGGACCAGGACCAGGCCGAAGCCCAGGCCCAGCTTCAGGTTGACGCTGATATTGGCAAACCAGCTGTTCATGCACGCTCTCCAGAAGTTATTCGCTCACTTGATCGTCGATCGCAGGGCGTTGTTGTTCTGAGAGCCTGCCGAATCGTGCAGCAGTTATCGGCAGGTCAGCGCGAAGCTGAAACGCTTTTTCAGCAGATATGTAACAAGACGAAAACGTTTGCGCGGAGTTTGCGGAAGCATTCGCGGCGCGAACCGCCGCGAATGGAGGCCAAGAGCGTTCAGAGACTACGCGCGCTGAAGGTATCGCAGCTGTTTACGTCTCCCTGGGCGAACCCGGTCTTGAACCAGCGCACCCGCTGGGCGGAGGTGCCATGGGTGAACGAATCAGGTACCACGCGACCCTGGCCCTGTTGCTGCAGGCGGTCGTCACCGATGGCATTGGCTGCGTTCAACGCTTCCTCGACGTCGCCGGGTTCAAGCCAGTTCAGGCGCTGTTGCGCCTGGTAGGCCCAGACCCCGGCCAGGCAATCGGCTTGGAGCTCCTGACGCACCAACAGGCCGTTGTCGCCCTCCATGCGCTGCCCGGCACGACGTGCGGCGTCGACTTTGGCCGAAACACCCAGCAAGGTCTGTACGTGATGGCCGATTTCATGGGCGATGACATAGGCCTGGGCGAAATCCCCGGCAGCGGCGAAGCGGGTTTCCATCTCGCGGAAGAACGACATGTCCAGGTATACCCGTTGGTCAGCCGGGCAATAGAACGGACCCACGGCCGCCGAGGCGAAGCCGCAGGCGGAATTCACCTGGCCGCTGAACAGCACCAGCTTGGGGTCGCGATACTGTTTGCCTGCCTGGGAAAACAGCGCCTTCCAGGTGTCTTCGGTGTCGCCCAGTACCGAGGCGACGAACTCGGCCTGTTCGTCGTTGGCCGGGGGGGCTTTGCCCTCCACGGCGGTAGGGGCTTGCTGCTGTTCCATCTGCCCGGCGAGCTGACCAAGGATCTGCAATGGGTCCTGCCCGGTGATCCAGCCGATGCCGACGATCAAGAGGATGGCCCCCAGGCCTAATCCTTTCCCGCCACCAAAGCGCATGCCGCCACCACCGCCTTCCCCACGGGCATCGACGACATTGTCGCTACGCCGGCCTTTTCGCCAATCCATGAACGCTCTCCAAAATCGTGAAACATGAAGACATAGACTAGTTCACCCGGGCCAAAGGCACTAATACATAACCATTTGGTTATGGAAAGGCGCGCGGAATTCAATTTCTCTCTTGGAAAACCTATTCGAAACTGCAAGTCCCCTGCAGAGGGGGCTTCACATAATTCCAAGAGAGGAAAACGGCATGCCCGCCCAGGACAACAGCCGCTTCGTGATCCGTGATCGCAACTGGCACCCCAAAGCCCTGACGCCCGACTACAAGACGTCCATTGCCCGCTCGCCGCGCCAGGCATTGGTCAGCATCCCGCAGTCGGTAAGCGAAACCACCGGCCCTGACTTTTCCCACCTGGGCTTCGGTGCCCATGACCATGACCTGCTGCTGAACTTCAACAACGGTGGCTTGCCGATCGGCGAGCGCATCATCCTGGCCGGCCGTGTGCTCGACCAGTACGGCAAGCCGGTTCCCAACACCCTGGTGGAAATCTGGCAGGCCAACGCCGGCGGCCGCTATCGCCACAAGAACGACCGCTACCTGGCCCCGCTGGACCCGAACTTCGGCGGCGTCGGTCGTTGCCTCACCGACCGTGACGGTTTCTACAGCTTCCGCACCATCAAGCCGGGTCCGTACCCATGGCGCAATGGCCCCAACGACTGGCGCCCGGCACATATCCACGTGTCGGTGAGCGGCCCGGCCATCGCCACCAAGCTGATCACCCAGTTGTATTTCGAAGGCGATCCGTTGATCCCGCTGTGCCCGATCGTCAAGTCGATCGCCAATCCCGAAGCAGTGCAGCAGTTGATCGCCAAGCTCGACATGGGCCATGCCAACCCCATGGATGCCCTGGCCTACCGCTTCGACATCGTGCTGCGCGGCCAGCGCAAGACCCACTTCGAAAACTGCTGAGGAACCCGCCATGCCAATCGAACTGCTGCCGGAAACCCCTTCGCAGACCGCCGGCCCCTACGTGCACATCGGTCTGGCCCTGGAAGCGGCCGGCAATCCCAAGCGCGACAAGGAAATCTGGAACCGTCTGGCCAAACCCGAAGCGCCGGGCGAGCACATCCTGCTGATCGGCCACGTGTACGACGGTAACGGGCACCTGGTGCGCGACTCGTTCCTGGAGATCTGGCAGGCCGACGCCAATGGTCAGTACCAGGATGACTACAACCTGGAAAACGCCTTCAACAGCTTTGGCCGCACCGCCACCACCTTCGATGCCGGTGAGTGGACCGTGCACACGGTCAAGCCAGGTGTGGTGAACAACGCCGCAGGTGTGCCGATGGCACCGCACATCAACCTCAGCCTGTTCGCTCGCGGCATCAACATCCACCTGCATACCCGGGTGTACTTCGATGATGAGGCCGAGGCCAATGCCAAGTGCCCGGTGCTCAACTTGATCGAGCAGCCGCAGCGCCGCGAGACCTTGATCGCCAAGCGTTGCGAAGTGGATGGGAAGACGGCTTACCGCTTCGATATCCGCATTCAGGGGGAAGGGGAGACGGTGTTCTTCGACTTCTGAGTGGTACCCGGGGCCGCTAAGCGGCCCCGGGCATCTCCGGATCAGCGCCGAACCAGCAACACCCCACTCTCCATATGGTGGGTATAGGGGAACTGGTCGAACAATGCGCAGCGCTCGATGCGGTGAGTGTCCTGCAGTTGGGCGATGTTCGCCGCCAGCGTCTCGGGGTTGCAAGAGATATACAGGATGCGCTCGAAGCGTCGAGTCAGCTCGCAGGTGTCCGGGTCCATCCCCGCGCGCGGTGGGTCGACGAATACCGTGCCGAACGCATAACTCTTCAGGTCAATGCCTTCCAGCCGACGGAACGGGCGGACCTCGTTCAGTGCCTGGGTCAGCTCTTCGGCCGAGAGCCGCACCAGACGCACGTTGTCCACGCCATTCTCGTCAAGGTTGCTCAAGGCGGCGTTGACCGAGGTCTTGCTGATCTCGGTCGCCAGCACCTGACGCACACGGGTGGCCAGTGGCAGGGTGAAGTTGCCGTTGCCGCAATACAGCTCCAGTAGATCGTCATCGCGCTCGCCGATGGCCTCGTAAGCCCAGCTCAGCATCTTCTGGTTCACCGCGCCGTTGGGTTGGGTGAATGCGCCTTCAGGTTGGCGGTAGCTGAACACGCGCCCGGCCACGTCCAGTTCTTCCACCGCATAATCGCGACCGATCACCACACGCTTGCCTTTGGAACGGCCGATCAGGCTCACCCCGAGCTGGTCGGCCAACTGCCGGGCAGCCACTTCCCAGGCCTCGTCCAGCGGGCGGTGGTAGCACATCGTGACCATTGCATCACCGGCCAGGGTAGTCAGGAACTCGACCTGAAAGAGACGGTTGCTCAGGTCTTCGCTGGCCTGCCAGGCGGCTTTCAGGCGCGGCATCAGGTCGTTGATACTTTGGCTGGCGATGGGGAAGTCGTCGATCAGGATCGCCTTGTGCTTCTCACCTGGGGCGAACATAGCGTAGTGGCGCTGGCCATCCTCGCGCCACAGGCGAAACTCAGCGCGTAGGCGATAATGCTCGCGCGGCGAATCGAACACGGCCGGCTCCGGCGCGCCGAAGGGCGCCAGCAGCTCGCGCAGGCGTGCGACCTTGGCGTCCAGCTGGGTAGTGTAGGAGGAGGGATCGAAGACGGCACTCATGCGTTGAACCAGCCCAGCTTGATGACGAACAGGATGGAAAGGATCACCAGCGCCGGATTCAGGTCGCGGTGGCGGCCGGAGATCAGCTTGACCGCGGTCCAGGCAATGAAACCGAAGGCGATGCCGTTGGCGATCGAATAGGTCAGCGGCATGGCCAGGGCTGTCACCACCACCGGAGCGGCCTCGGTGACGTCGTCCCAGTTGATTTCCGCCAGGCCAGAAGCCATCAACACCGCGACGAACAGCAGTGCGGGTGCGGTGGCGAAGGCCGGCACGCTACCGGCCAGCGGGGCGAAGAACAGCGCCAGCAGGAACAACACTGCCACCACGATGGCGGTCAGGCCGGTGCGGCCACCGGCACTCACGCCGGCGGCGGATTCGATGTAGCTGGTGGTGGTCGAGGTGCCCAGCAGCGAACCGGCCATGGCGGCGGTACTGTCAGCGATCAGTGCGCGGCCCATTTTCGGCATGTGGCCGTCCTTGCCCATCAGCCCGGCGCGCTTCGCCACGCCGATCAGGGTGCCGGAGTTGTCGAACAGGTCGACGAACAGGAAGGCGAAGATCACGCTGACCAGACCGACGTCCAGGGCGCCCTTGATATCCAGCTGAAGGAAGGTCGGGGCCAGCGAAGGCGGCATCGACACTACGCCGCCGAACGGCGTCACGCCCATCAGGATCGAGGCGACGGTCACTGCCAGGATACCGATCAGCACGGCGCCACGGACCTTCAGCGACTCCAGGCCGACGATCAGGAAGAAGCCCAGGGTTGCGAGGATTGGCGCGGGCTGCTTAAGGTCGCCCAGGCCCACCAGGGTCGCGGGGTTATCGACGACGATGCCTGCGTTATGCAGTGCGATCAGCGCCAGGAACAGGCCGATGCCTGCAGCGATCGCCGAGCGCAGCGGCAACGGGATGCTGTTCACGATCCATTCGCGAATGCGGAAGATCGACAGCAGGAAGAACATCACGGCCGAGAGGAACACCGCACCCAGTGCCACCTGCCAGGTGTGGCCCATGTGCAGAACCACGGTGTAGGTGAAGAAGGCATTCAGGCCCATGCCCGGCGCCAGCGCGATCGGGTAGTTGGCGATCAGGCCCATGGTCACCGAGCCGATGGCCGCAGCCAGGCAGGTGGCGACGAAGATTGCACCCTTGTCCATGCCGGTTTCGCCGAGAATGCTCGGGTTGACGAACAGGATGTAGGCCATGGCCAGGAACGTGGTGACACCGGCGAGAATCTCGGTGCGCACGTTGGTGTTGTGTGCTCTTAGTTGAAACAGCCTTTCCAGCATGCCCGCTCCCCAAGGCGCCCGGGGCGCCGTGAATGTATCGACCCCATCAGCAAAGCACAGTGCGTACTGGATACGCAGGTTTTGTGTGGGGCGGAAAAAAGCCGCGCATCATACCAGCATGCGGGGCGGGGGCCTATGGCCGTTGGGGGGATGGGGCTGATGGTATCGATACCGGCCTCTTCGCGGGGCAAGCCCGCTCCCACAGGTACTCCTGAACTTCACCATCTTTGGTGATCTTGTGGGAGCGGGCTTGCCCCGCGAAGAGGCCGGTACAGGCATACATCAACCGTTGTGCAGCCTGTCCCGCTTGGCCAGGGTCGGAAACAGTTTTATCCACACCCCCGTCACCACCAGTGTCCCCACGCCCCCGAGGACCACAGCCGGCACCGTGCCGAACCAGTGCGCCGTGACCCCGGACTCGAACTCGCCGAGTTGGTTCGAAGCGCCGATGAACAGCCCGTTCACCGCACTGACCCGACCCCGCATCTCGTCCGGCGTCTCCAACTGCACGAAGGCACCACGGATCACCATGCTGATCATGTCTGCCGCGCCCAGCACCACCAGCACCGCCAGGGAGAACCAGAACGAGGTCGACAACCCGAAGGCGATGGTCGCCACGCCAAAGATGCCGACGGCAGTGAACATCGTCCGCCCGACTTTGCGTTCGAACGGGAAGCGCGCCAGCCACACCGACATCAGCAGCGCTCCCACCGCTGGCGCCGAGCGCAGCAGGCCCAGGCCCAGCGGGCCGGCGAGCAGGATGTCCTTGGCGAACACCGGCAACAGAGCGGTAGCACCGCCCAGCAGCACGGCGAACAGGTCCAGCGAGATGGCGCCGAGGATGTCTGGCCGGCTGCGGATGAATCGGATACCGGCCAGCAGAGACTCGAGGCTGGCACGGCCACGCTGGGCCACCTGGCCGCGCGCATCCAGGCTCAAGGTCAGGACGCAGGCGATGGCATACAGCGCCACGGTCGGCCCGTATACCCAGATGCTGCCGAAGGCATACAGGAAGCCGCCTACCGCCGGGGCTACGATGGTCGCCGACTGGGTGGCCGAGGCCGAGGCGGCGACGGCGCGTGGGAACAACCCGGGCGGCACCACGTTGGGCAGCAGAGCCTGGGTGGCCGGCATTTCGAACGAGCGGGTGGCGCCGAGCATGAAGGCCAGCGCGAAGATCAGCTCGCGGCTGACGTTGTCGGTGGCGCTGCCCACTGCCAATGCCAGTGCGATCAGGCCCTGCAGGCTTTGGCAAAGGGCCGCGACCTTGCGCCGGTCATAGCGGTCGGCGACGTGCCCGGTATGGAGCATGAACAGCACGCGAGGGGCGAACTCCACCAAGCCGACCAGGCCGAGATCGAGCACGTTCCCGGTGAGCTGATAGAGGTGCCAGCCAATCGCCACGGTGAGCATCTGGAAGCCGCTGGCGGTGAATACCCGGGCCAGCCAGAAGGCCAGGAAAGGTCGGTGATGGCGCAACAACTGCGGTGCGGAATCGGACATCGAAAACCAGTGGCCTCGGTGCAGTAGAGGGGGAGCGCAGCGTATCATCTGTTTGTAACAAGTAGTTACTGTTTGATGGTGTCGGCACTTTTTCACACTTTTCGAAAGCCGGTGAGACAACCGGTCACGCGGCAAACGACCACACGGCCTGGCTGGCCATTCCGGACTATGCTTCCAGGCAAAGGTTGATCTGGATCAATGTTTCCAGCGTCAACGATTCGTGCCTTTGGGCCAGATTCCCTGCGATCGAACAGAACAATTCCAACGCGCCGTACTCGACTCTACGTAGGGGCCGTAGGCGACAAGGCCCACCGCCTGGACGCCGGATTTATCTGAAGAGGAAGCACCATGTTCGGAATAGAAGCCCTTGAGCTCGCCCGAATCCAGTTCGCCTTCACCGTTTCGTTTCACATCCTGTTCCCTGCCATCACCATCGGCCTGGCCAGCTACCTGGCAGTCCTCGAAGGTCTCTGGCTGAAGACCCACGACAACGTCTACCGCGACCTGTATCACTTCTGGTCGAAGATCTTCGCGGTCAACTTCGGCATGGGCGTGGTCTCCGGGCTGGTCATGGCCTACCAGTTCGGTACCAACTGGAGCCGCTTCTCCGATTTCGCCGGCAACATCACCGGCCCGCTGTTGACCTATGAAGTGCTCACTGCCTTCTTCCTCGAGGCCGGGTTCCTCGGCGTCATGTTGTTCGGCTGGAACCGTGTCGGACGGGGCCTGCATTTCTTCGCCACGTGCATGGTAGCGCTGGGTACGCTGGTTTCGACGTTCTGGATCCTGGCTTCCAACAGTTGGATGCAGACCCCCCAGGGGCACGAGATCATCGATGGCCGTGTAGTGCCGGTGGACTGGCTTGCGGTGATCTTCAATCCTTCCTTCCCGTTCCGCCTGATGCACATGGCCACGGCAGCGTTCGTCGCCACCGCTTTCTTCGTTGGCGCTTCGGCGGCCTGGCACCTGCTGCGCGGACGTGACAACCCGGCGGTGCGCAAGATGCTGTCGATGGCCATGTGGATGGCGTTGATCGTGGCGCCGGTACAAGCGGTGATCGGTGACTTCCACGGCTTGAACACCCTCAAGCATCAGCCGGTGAAGATTGCCGCCATCGAGGGGCACTGGGAAAACACCCCCGGCGAGTCGACGCCACTGATCCTGTTCGGCATCCCCGACATGCAGGCTGAAACTACCCGCTACAAGATCGAGATTCCCGCCCTCGGCAGCCTGATCCTGACCCACAGCCTGGACAAGCAGGTACCGGCGATGAAGGAGTTCGCTCCTGAGGACCGGCCCAACTCGACCATCGTCTTCTGGTCGTTCCGCATCATGGTCGCCCTGGGCCTGCTGATGATCGCTGCAGGTCTGTGGAGCCTGTTGCTGCGCAAACGTGGCGGGCTCTACAGCAACCGGCTGTTCCTTAACTTCGTGATGTGGATGGGGCCTTCCGGGCTGATCGCCATTCTGGCGGGGTGGTTCACCACCGAAATCGGTCGTCAGCCGTGGGTGGTCTACGGCTTGCTGCGTACCGCCGACGCGGTATCCCACCACAGCTACAGCCAGCTCGGCTTTACCCTGGCAGCGTTCGTGGTGGTCTATTTCGCGCTGTTCGGCACCGGTTTCGGCTACATGATGCGCTTGGTGCGCAAGGGCCCGCATACCGGTGAAGGGGACGAGCAACGGCCAGGCGGGCCGGGCCAGAAGCGTACACCGGCGCGGCCGCTGTCTGCCGCAGACGATGGCCATGCGGCCGACTCCGCCAGCCTGAGCAAGGAGAACTGAGCCATGGGTATCGATCTTCCGCTGATCTGGGCCGTGATCATCATCTTTGGCGTGATGATGTACGTGGTGATGGATGGCTTCGACCTCGGCATTGGCATCCTCTTCCCGTTCGTCAAGGCCGAGCACGATCGCGATGTCATGATGAATACCGTCGCGCCGGTCTGGGACGGTAATGAAACCTGGCTGGTGCTGGGCGGCGCCGGGTTGTTCGGGGCCTTCCCGATGGCCTATGCCGTGGTGCTCGAAGCGCTGTACCTGCCATTGATACTGATGCTGATCGGCCTGATCTTCCGCGGCGTGGCCTTCGAATTCCGCTTCAAGGCTACCGCCGAACGCCGGCATCTGTGGGACAAGGCGTTCATCTGGGGTTCGCTGGTGGCAACGTTTTTCCAGGGCGTGGCCTTGGGCGCCTTCATCGAGGGCTTCAAAGTCGTCGACCGGCACTACGCCGGCGGCTCGTTGGACTGGCTGACGCCGTTCAGCCTGTTCAGCGGCTTGGGCCTGATCGTCGCCTACGCGTTGCTCGGGTGCACCTGGTTGATCATGAAGACCGAGGGCCCGCTGCAGGAGCAGATGCATAATCTCGGTCGGCCGTTGGCGCTGGTGTTGCTGGCGGTGATCGGCATCGTCAGCCTGTGGACGCCGATCGCCTACCCGCAGATCGCCGACCGCTGGTTCAGCATGCCTAACCTGATCTGGTTCATGCCGGTGCCGATCCTGGTGCTGGTGACGTTCTACGGGCTGCTCAAGGCGGTAGCGCGCAATGCCAACTACACGCCGTTCCTACTGACCCTGGTGCTGATCTTCCTGGGCTACAGCGGCCTTGGCATCAGCCTGTGGCCGAACATCATCCCGCCATCGATCTCGATCTGGGACGCTGCGGCACCGCCGCAGAGCCAGGGCTTCATGCTGGTGGGGACCTTGTTCATCCTGCCGTTCATCCTGGGCTACACCTTCTGGAGCTACTACGTGTTCCGCGGCAAGGTGACCCCTGAAGACGGCTATCACTAGGAGGGCCGCCTGATGACCGGCAAACATGGCCTGGAAGAGAAGAAGCCGCTGTGGCAGCGCCTGGGCTGGCTGGTATTGATCTGGGCGCTGAGCGTGGCCGCCCTCGGTGTGGCGGCATGGGTGATGCGCCTGTTCATGGGGGCGGCGGGGCTTACGACCCATTGAGCAGGTAGCGCTGTGTCACTTGCGGGCCTTGAGGATCACGAACTTCGGCGTCGCCGCCACCTGCTCGACGCCTCGGAACAGCCGCGCCAGCTTGCTGTGATAGCCCAGGTGGCGGTTGCCGACGATGTACAGCGCGCCACCCACCACCAACGCCTCGCGTGCCTGCTGGAACATGCGCCAGGCGAGGAAGTCGCCTACCACTTGTTGTTGGTGGAAGGGTGGATTGCACAGCACTACATCCAGCGACTGCTTGTCGACGCCAGCCAGTCCATCCCCCGCCAGCACTGCAACGGGGCGCTCGCCGAGCGCCGCTTGCCAATTCTCCTGGGCCGATTGCACGGCCATGTACGACTCGTCCACCAGGGTGTACTGGGCATCCGGGTTGGCCAGTGCACTGGCGATCGCCAACACCCCATTGCCGCAGCCCAGGTCGGCGATGCGGGCGTTGCCCAGGTCGCGCGGTAGATGCGGAAGGAAGGCGCGGGTGCCGATGTCGAGTCCGTCGCGGCAGAACACGTTGGCATGGTTGATCAGTTCGAGCGCAGGCTTGTCGAGTCGGTAGCGGCTCGGATAGGGCGACCGCGCGGTGGGGCGCTCGGCCCAGGTGGCAGCGAGCAGACGCGCCTTTTTCTGGGCCAGGGAGGCCTGCATCGGGCCGATGTATTTTTCCAGCAACTCACCTGCGGCACGGGGCAGGTGCTTGATCATGGCGCCTGCGATCACCTGGGCTCCCGGTGCCAGATGACCTTGCAGGCGGATCAGTTGCTCCTCGAGCAGGGCCAGGGTCTTGGGCACGCGTACCAGGACTCGGTCGAAGTGTCCCTCCCAAGGCTCGCTCGCCGGCACGAACGGCACGCTGTCGAAAGCCTTGCCGTTGCGCGTCAGGTTCTTTTCCAGGGCCATGCGCGCCAGGTGCGAGTCGCCGCTGCTGATCACCGTCAAGTGGCCGGCCAGACTGGCGGCGAGGGCGCCGAAGCTGTCGTTGAGTACGAGTACCCGGCAACTGGCCTCTGGCGCCTGGGCATGCAGGCGCTCGAGCAGGTACTCGTCGGCGGCGTCGAAGGCCTGCAGAGGGTCATTGGCCTGGTCCGGTTGGCGGATCAGGTCGAGTTGGGCATACGGAGAGGTGAACAGGGGCATGGCGTCTGGCTCGGGTACGGATCTGCCCGCCGCACGTTGCGCGAGCTTTTGCCGCCGATTCTACAGGGCTTTGCCGAGGTTCGCAGGCAGGGCGTCAGATCCATCCGCGCATGGCGGCGATGGCGATGGCCCCGGCCTTGTTGGCTGCATTGGTCTTGGTGATCACGCTGCGAATGTGGAAGTTCACGGTGCTCTGTGACAACGACAGGATGCAGGCGACGTCGGCGGCCGTCTTGCCCGCTGCCGACCATTTCAGCACTTCCAGTTCGCGTTCGCTCATCTTCGGCGTGTTCGGGCAGATTTCTTCCAGGTGATGTTCACTGAGCACCGCATGCAAGGTATGGCAAAGCCACTGCACGCTGCCGGCCTTGTCGTAGAGTTCTGTGGTGCTGATCTTTGGCGTCTGCCGGGCCACGGACAGTTGGCTTTCATTGTGCTGCAGGTCGTGTACCGATTGCGTCCAACCGTGACACAAGCCATGTGCGCAGGCCGTTTCGCGGAACTGCGGAGCCTCGGCGTACAACTCGTCCGTCCACAGAATGGGCAGGGTGGATCCGTGGCTGTGGGCGGCCGCCGGGTCCTGGCGATAGAAGTCGTCACGCTGGTAACGCTCGATCCACTCGTTTGGGTAGTTGCTGTAGAGGAACAGACGAGGGGTTTGCGTGGCAACCTGGATACGCAACTTCAGGCCCAGATAATCCATTCCGAGCTCTTGCGTCAGGTGCACGGCCAGGTTGAACAAGCGTCGAGGTGAGCGCTCGCTCACGAGCTGGTGGAGACGCTCGGGATCCCAGTGGCGCGTCGGCATGTGGTCAAACTCCTAATTTTGTCAAATCCCAATCCATTTGAATTTAAGAGAGTGTAGAAAAACCCCAGTAGAGTGTTGGGTTTTTTTGCTATATGCGCCCGTTTTGACAGGGCAATGGGCCAGCCTTCGTGCAAGCCCTACAAACCAGTGGTATTTATTCATGCCACTTTGCGCGAAACTTGGCCCATGCAATCCATGGAGTGCCTCATGACCGCCAGCGCCGAAAAATTCACCCGCCAGACCCTGCTCGAAGTCCATCCGTTGACGCCGAACCTGTTCAGCCTGCGGACCACTCGTGATACCGGGTTTCGCTTCCGTGCCGGTCAATTCGCCCGTCTAGGGGTGACCAAGGCCGATGGCAGCGTGGTGTGGCGGGCCTACTCGATGGTAAGTGCGCCACATGACGAATTTCTGGATTTCTTCTCCATCGTGGTGCCAGGTGGCGAGTTCACCAGCGAATTGAGTCGGCTGGGCGAGGGCGACACCTTGCTCGTCGATCGCCAGGCCTTTGGCTACCTGACTCTGGATCGCTTCATCGGTGGGCGCGACCTGTGGCTGCTGGCGACGGGCACCGGTATCGCGCCGTTCATGTCGATCCTGCAGGACTTCGAGGCCTGGGAGCGCTTCGACAACATCCGGTTGGTTTACTCGGTGCGTGAAGCCAAGGAACTGGCGTACCTGGAAGAGATTGCCGGGTTGGAGCAGCGCGACTACCTGGCGGAATTCGCTGGCAAACTTCAGTTCATTCCGGTGGTCACCCGCGAACGGCATCCAGGTGCGCTGAATGCCCGGATCACCACGCTGATCGAGAACGGCGAGCTGGAGAAAGCTGCGGGGCTTGAGTTCTCGCCGGAGCACTCGCGCATCATGCTCTGCGGCAACCCGCAGATGATCGACGAAACGCGCAAGGTGCTCAAAGCTCGCGATCTGCAACTGAGCCTGAGCAAACGGCCCGGCCAGGTGGCTGTCGAGAACTACTGGTGAAGCCAGGGCCGCAGGGCGGCCCCGGTAGCCTTCAGGGCTGGCGGTTCTGGTTCTGCGCCTTGAGCAGGTCGCGGATCTCCGTCAGCAAGGTCTCCTGAGGCGTCGGCACAGGAGGTGCGCTCGGTGCCGCGGCTTCTTCACGCTTGAGGCGGTTGATGGCCTTGACGCCCATGAAGATGGCGAAGGCGATGATGATGAAGTCGATCACCGTCTGGATGAACTTGCCGTAGGCCAGCACCACTGCCGGAATATCACCTTCGGCCGCCTTGAGGGTGATGGCCAGGTCACTGAAATCGACGCCGCCGATCAGCAGCCCCAGTGGTGGCATCACCACGTCTCCGACGAACGAAGAGACGATCTTGCCGAAGGCCGCGCCGATGATGATACCGACCGCCATGTCGACGACATTACCTTTGACCGCGAAGGCCTTGAACTCACTGAGCATGCCCATGTTTGGTTCCTTGTAACAAATGGTGAGGTAAACGCAGTGTAAGCCACCGAAACGCGTCATGCGCGGCGCTCAGGGCTAATGACTGCCGTTAGAACGAATAGTTTTGTCGCCTCTCGACCCGTTCGAGACACGTCCGCCTCGGCTATCATGGCGGTTTTTTCCCAGGAGACCTGCCCAATGGCCAAGGCCAAGCGCTTGTATGGCTGCACCGAGTGCGGCGCGACCTTTCCCAAATGGGCTGGCCAGTGCGGCGAATGTGGGGCCTGGAACACGCTGGTCGAGACCATGATCGAGAGCGGTGGGGCTGCGGCGCCCAGCGGACGTACCGGTTGGACCGGACAGCAGGCGCAGATCAAGACCTTGGCTGAAGTCAGCGTCGAGGAAATTCCGCGCTTCACCACCAGCAGCACCGAACTGGACCGTGTGCTCGGCGGAGGTCTGGTCGATGGCTCGGTGGTTCTTATTGGCGGTGATCCGGGGATCGGCAAGTCGACCATCCTGCTGCAGACCCTGTGCAACATCGCCGTGGGCATGCCGGCCTTGTACGTCACCGGCGAGGAATCGCAACAGCAGGTGGCCATGCGGTCGCGGCGCCTGGGTCTGCCCCAGGACCAGCTCAAGGTCATGACCGAGACCTGCATCGAGACCATCATCGCCACGGCACGTCAGGAAAAGCCTCGGGTGATGGTGATCGACTCGATCCAGACGATCTTCACCGAGCAGTTGCAGTCGGCTCCGGGCGGCGTCGCCCAGGTGCGCGAAAGCACGGCGCTGCTGGTGCGCTATGCCAAGCAGAGCGGCACGGCGATCTTTCTGGTCGGCCACGTCACCAAGGAGGGTTCGCTGGCCGGCCCGCGGGTACTCGAGCACATGGTCGACACCGTGCTTTATTTCGAAGGCGAGTCCGATGGTCGCCTGCGCCTGCTGCGCGCGGTCAAGAACCGCTTCGGCGCGGTCAACGAACTGGGCGTGTTCGGCATGACCGACCGTGGCTTGAAGGAAGTGTCGAACCCTTCGGCGATCTTTCTCAACCGCACCCAGGAAGAGGTGCCCGGCAGCGTGGTCATGGCCACCTGGGAAGGCACCCGGCCGATGCTGGTGGAGGTTCAGGCGCTGGTCGACGACAGCCACCTGGCCAACCCCCGACGGGTCACCCTAGGCCTCGATCAGAACCGCTTGGCCATGCTCCTGGCGGTGCTGCATAGGCATGGTGGCATTCCCACCCACGACCAGGATGTGTTCCTCAACGTGGTCGGTGGGGTGAAAGTACTGGAGACCGCCTCGGATCTCGCTCTGCTGGCTGCCGTGATGTCCAGCCTGCGCAACCGGCCACTGGCCCATGGACTGCTGGTGTTCGGCGAAATCGGCCTGTCGGGTGAGGTACGCCCGGTCCCCAGTGGCCAGGAGCGGCTGAAGGAGGCCGCCAAGCATGGCTTCAAGCGAGCCATCGTGCCCAAGGGCAATGCGCCCAAAGAGGCTCCTGCAGGGTTGCAGGTGATTGCCGTCACGCGGCTGGAGCAGGCCCTGGACGCCTTGTTCGAGTAAATCCTGGTCTGCAGCGGCCTTTTCGCAGGCAAAAGAAAGGCTCTTCACGGATTGTCGGGGGAGGGGGGCTTGGTTTGGCATTTAGATCGTGAGTTGATCCATTGTGTGTAGCGGCGCTACTGGCCCCTTCCGCCTTTACGGCGGGCTCCTTTGTTCTTGGACAAAGGAGCGCAAAACCGCTTGCTCCCACATACGGCCCCTACGCTGCGCTTCGGGGTCCCCTCGCTCCGGCGGCTTGCGGGCCCGCGCGGCCTACGACTTGCTGCGCAAGTCTACATCTCGCGCCTCCGGCTAACGCCGGAGGGTGCTACGCACCTGGCCCTCCAGCCACCTCCACTCGGCCTCCTGAGGTCGCGGGTAGATCAAAAGCAAGATCAAGAGCAAGATCAAAAGCCAGAGCAACGGCAGGCGAATCGCTGCGCTCTCGCTTTTCCCTTTACCTATCGTTTTGTGTTGTTGCGGATAGTGCGGTCTGTCTTTCGAAGATAACGCCAGCGCAGGCTCCGCCCCTAACTTTGCGACGTCTGGAGGCCGAGCGTAGGCGTCTGTAGGGCCAGGTGCGCAGCACCCTTCGGCGTAGCCGAAGGCGCGAGATGTAGACTTGCGCAGCAAGTCGTAGGCCGCGCGGGCCCGGAAGGCGGCGTAGCGAGGGGACCCGTAGCGAAGCGGAGGGCCGGATGCAGGAGCAAGCGGTTTTGTGCAACTTTTTCCAAGAAAAAAGTTGCCCGCCGTAAAGGCGGAAGGGGCCAGTAGCGCCGCTACACACAATGGATCAACTCACGATCTAAATGCCAAGCCAAGCCAAGCCAAGCCAAGCCAAGCTCCCCCCGACAATCCGTGAAGAACCAAAAGAAAGGGGGAAACCGACGATGCGCATCGGCTTCCCCCATCACCACTCAATCAGCGTTCAATGCTCGGCGACTGCACTGCGCCTGGGCGCCTCGCTGTTCTGTTCTCCCGGTTCCAGCATCGGGACTTCGTTGCCCTCGGCATCGAACAGCTTGCCATCTTTGAAGTAGTCGCCATCGCGTAGCGCCGAGATGTCGGAGTACTGGATGGTGCGTTCGTAGCCAGCGGCAAACACCGACTGCTGGTCCGAATTGCCCCGGGTGAAATGGTTGAAGATCAGGTTCAACAGGATAGCCATGATCGCCGAAGAACTGATGCCAGAGTGGAAGATGGTCTCGAACCAGTTGGGGAACTGATGGTAGAAGGTCGGCGCGGCGATCGGGATCATCCCGAAGCCCAGCGAGGCGGCGACGATGATCAGGTTGACGTTGTTCTTGTAGCTGACCTTGGAGAGGGTGCGGATACCGCTGGCCGCCACCGTCCCGAACAGCACGATGCCGGCACCGCCAAGCACTGGCGTGGGCACGGCAGCGATGATCCGGCCCATGATCGGCAGCAGGCCAAGCACTACCAGGATTACCCCGCCGGTAGCCACCACGTAACGGCTCTTGACACCGGTCACGGCCACCAGACCGACGTTCTGGGCAAATGCACTCTGGGTGAAGGAGCCGAATACCGGCGCCAGGATGCTCGATGCCATGTCGGCGCGCAGGCCATTGCCCAAGCGTTTGGAGTCGACCTTGGTGTCGATGATCTCACCCACCGCCAGGATGTCGGCCGAGGTTTCCACCAGCGTCACCATGATCACGATGCACATCGACAGGATCGCGGCGATATGGAAAGTCGGCATGCCGAAGTGGAACGGTGTCGGGAAGGCAAACATCGGGCCTTCGGTGACCTTGCTGAAATCGGCCATGCCCAGGCTCCAGGCGATCAGCGTACCGACCACCATCGCCAGCAGGATCGACAACCGCGAAATGGCGGCGTTGCCGAGCTTGCTCAGCAGCAGCACGATGGCGAAGGTCAGGGCGGCCAGGCTGATATTGGCGACGCTGCCGAATTCCGGTGAGGCGCTGTTGCCGCCCATCACCCAGCGGGCCGCCACTGGCATGAGAGTCAGGCCGATGGTGGTGATGACGATGCCGGTCACCAGCGGCGGAAAGAATTTGGTGATGCGCGAGAACACCGGGGTGATCAGAAAGCCGATCAGCGATGCAGCCATGACTGCACCTAGCACGCCGGGCAGGCCGCCGCCGCCCTCGCTGCTGAGGATCGCGCCCATGGTCGCTACACCGGCGAACGACACGCCCTGCACCAGTGGCAGCTGGCAGCCGAAGAAGGGCAGGCCGAGGGTCTGCAGCAGCGTGGCCAAGCCTCCGGCGAACAGCGAGGCGGCGATCAGCAGGCCGATTTCGGCCGGATTCAGCCCAGCCGCCTGCCCCAGGATCAGGGGTACGGCAACGATGCCCCCGTACATGGTCAGCACATGCTGCAGGCCATAGGCCAGATTGGCCCCGAGGCCAAGGTTTTCATCCTCGGGGCGCTTGGCTGGAGACGTGCTAGGAGACGTGGTCATGGAGCAGGCTCTCTGTCTGTTTATTGTTGTGTGGCTACTGTAGACAGTTACTACGATTGATTGCCACAACAATTGTATACAATATTTTGATCGGAGCGCGCACAACGGTGCTCGCAGGGTGCGTAACACCTGAATGCAGATTACGTTCCAAGTCTGGGGAGGCTGCGCTAGAGGGGTGTGTACAAAATGCTCCATGCCAGGCAGAAAGCTGTCTGGGTAGACAGGAAACACCCGGTGATCGAGCTATTAGCTAGCTAAAAGATTTCAATATTCGATGAGTTGACGCAGCTCGCGCATCATTTCGGTGCTGTCGGCCACGTTCAATTCCACCAAACGGTGCAAGTGGCTCATCGATTCCAGATCCAGGTACAGGCAGATGAAGCCAAGTCTGGTGGGTTCTTCATGACGTAATTCGACCTGCATCTGCACGCGGGTGCCTGCATCGAGGTGGATGATGGCGTCGAAGTCCTGGGTCAGGTCGGCGTCCCAGGGATCAGGTCGCTCGATGAGCAGGCCCTTGAGCGACAAGTCGAGCAACCGGACCGGCCAGCGTCGCGTGCCCTGTCGCAGCTCGGTAGGAGCGTCGAAATCGATACGTTGAAAGCGCCGGCGTTCGTCGTGTGGGTTCATGGTCGGGCTCTCCGGGAGAACATCCTGACTATAGTTAGCTTTATCTACATCCGGTGTCGCGATCGGCTCGCAGAGGCTCTAGACCAAAGCAAGTATGGCAATGCGCGATGACTCGCCCTAGACTCGGTGGGCGGTCTTTTCCAATCCACCAGCTGGAAGTAAACCATGAACAACAATAATAGCCTGCTACGCCACATTCCGTGGCTCGCGCTGGCAGTCATAGGCGCCTGTGCGCTGGGTGTGGTCGCCCTGCGTCGCGGCGAGGCGATCAATGCCTTGTGGATCGTGGTCGCGGCAGTGGCCATTTACCTGGTTGCCTATCGCTACTACAGCCTGTTCATCGCCACCAAGGTGATGCAACTCGACCCCCGTCGGGCCACCCCCGCGGTGCTCAACAACGATGGTCTGGACTACGTCCCGACCAACAAGCACATCCTGTTCGGCCATCACTTCGCTGCCATCGCCGGCGCCGGTCCTCTCGTGGGCCCGGTTCTCGCTGCGCAGATGGGTTACCTGCCCGGTACCCTGTGGCTGATCGCCGGTGTCGTGCTGGCCGGCGCGGTGCAGGATTTCATGGTCCTGTTCCTCTCCACCCGCCGCAACGGTCGCTCGCTGGGCGACATGGTGCGCGAAGAGATGGGCCGTATTCCTGGCACCATCGCCCTGTTCGGCTGTTTCCTGATCATGATCATCATCCTGGCGGTGCTGGCGCTGATCGTGGTCAAGGCACTGGCCGAGAGTCCGTGGGGCATGTTCACGGTGATGGCGACCATCCCGATTGCCATGTTCATGGGTATCTACATGCGCTTCATCCGCCCCGGCCACATCGGCGAGATCTCGGTGATCGGCGTGGTGCTGTTGCTGCTGTCGATCTGGCTGGGGGGCCAGATCGCTGCGGATCCGGTGTGGGGCCCGGCATTCACCTTCACCGGCGTGCAGATCACCTGGATGCTCGTAGGCTACGGCTTCGTCGCCGCCGTGCTGCCGGTATGGCTGGTACTCGCTCCGCGTGACTACCTGTCGACCTTCCTCAAGATCGGCACCATCGTCGCCCTGGCCATCGGTATCCTGGTCATCGCGCCCGAGCTGAAGATGCCTGCACTGACTCAGTTCACCGACGGCACCGGTCCGGTATGGAAAGGCGCCCTGTT
This sequence comes from Pseudomonas sp. HD6422, assembly GCF_025377065.1. Classification (NCBI taxonomy): domain Bacteria; kingdom Pseudomonadati; phylum Pseudomonadota; class Gammaproteobacteria; order Pseudomonadales; family Pseudomonadaceae; genus Pseudomonas; species Pseudomonas sp. HD6422. The sequence goes on from NZ_JAHWIW010000002.1 coordinate 40,030, forward strand.
CCCGTTCCTGTTCATCACCATCGCCTGCGGTGCGGTGTCCGGCTTCCATGCGCTGATCTCCTCCGGCACCACGCCGAAGCTGCTGGACAACGAAACCAACGCCCGCTACATCGGTTATGGCGGCATGTTGATGGAGTCGTTCGTCGCCATCATGGCGATGGTCGCCGCCTCGGTCATCGAACCTGGCGTGTACTTCGCCATGAACAGCCCGGCCGCGGTCGTTGGCGCGGATGTCGCTTCGGTGGCGCAGACGGTCAGCAGTTGGGGCTTCCTGATCACCCCGGAGCAGCTCGAAGCGGTCGCCCGCGACATCGGCGAGCACACCGTGCTGGCCCGTGCCGGTGGCGCACCGACCCTGGCGGTGGGTATCGCGCAGATCCTGCACCAGGTGCTGCCGGGTGAGAACACCATGGCCTTCTGGTACCACTTCGCGATTCTGTTCGAGGCGCTGTTCATCCTCACCGCGGTGGACGCCGGTACCCGTGCCGGTCGTTTCATGCTTCAGGACCTGCTGGGTAGCTTCGTACCGGCACTCAAGCGCACCGAGTCGTGGACTGCCAACCTGATCGGCACCGCTGGCTGCGTGGCGTTGTGGGGCTACCTGCTGTATCAGGGCGTGATCGACCCGCTCGGTGGCATCAACACGCTGTGGCCGCTGTTCGGCATCTCCAACCAGATGCTGGCCGGTATCGCGCTGATGCTGGGCACCGTGGTACTGATCAAGATGAAGCGCGAGCGCTATGTCTGGGTCACTCTGCTACCGGCGGTCTGGCTGCTGATCTGCACCACCACTGCGGGCCTGATCAAGCTGTTCGACGCCAACCCGGCGGTCGGCTTCCTGGCCCTGGCCAAGAAGTACAGCACTGCGCTGGATGCCGGCCAGGTCCTGGCTCCGGCCAAGGACATCGGCCAGATGCAGCACGTGATCTACAACGCCTATACCAACGCCGGCCTGACCGTGCTGTTCCTGGTGGTGGTGTTCAGCGTGCTGTTCTTCGCCGTCAAGGTCGGTTTCGCCGCCTTGAGCCGCAAGGAGCGCAGCGACAAGGAATCCCCATTCCAGGCCTTGCCTGACGCTTGAGAGGACTGCAACGATGTTCAACGACCTGGGTCGACTGGGTAAATACCTGGGGCAGGCAGCCCGCCTGATGGTCGGCATGCCCGACTACGACAACTATGTCGAGCACATGCAGACCAAGCACCCGGACAAGCCGGTGATGAGCTACGAGGCGTTCTTCCGAGAACGCCAGGAAGCGCGCTACGGTGGCAAGTCCGGGCCTAAATGCTGTTGATCCTCAACTGTTGTTAGCTTGTCCTGGCCCCATCGGCGGCAAGTCGGCTCCCACGAAAACCGTAGGAGCCGGCTTGCCGGCGATGGGGCCTGTGTTTTTTTGCCCAGGAGGCTTTCTGCGTGCATACGCCTATTCCCGTAACAGTGCTCACCGGCTTCCTCGGCGCCGGCAAGACCACGCTGCTCAAGTACATGCTCAAGGCCGAGCACGGCCTGAAGATCGCCGTGATCGAGAACGAATTCAGCGAGGCCGGTATCGACAGCCAACTGCTGGGGGACGAGCCGGTGCAGGTCATGACCCTGGCCAATGGCTGCGTCTGCTGCAGCATCCACGGCGACCTGACGCGCGCCCTGTACCTACTGCTCGAGCGCCTGGATGCCGGCGAGATCGCCTTCGATCGCCTGGTGATCGAGTGCACCGGGCTGGCCGACCCAGCGCCGGTGGCGCAGACCTTCTTCGTCGATGAGGAGCTGCGCGAGCGCTACCTGCTCGATGGCATCATCACCCTGGTGGATGCGGCGCATGCCGACACTCATCTGGCGCAAACCATCGCCCAGGCCCAGGTGGGCTTTGCTGACCGTCTGCTGTTGAGCAAGACCGATCTGGTCACACCGGAGGCGCTTCAGGCCCTACGCGAGCGACTGGGCCGAATCAACGGCCGCGCCGCCATCGGCGTGGTCGAGCACGGCCGCATCGACCTGGCCGAACTGCTCGACGTGCGCGGTTTCAACCTCAATCCGGATCTCGGCGTCGCGCCCCGGCCGACCCTGCGGCCCATCCTCAAGCCCGCCACGCCGGATCGGATTTCCACCCTGGTGCTGCGCAGCGAGACGCCACTGGACATCGACCGCCTCAGCGACTTCATGAATGAGCTGCTGGAAAACCATGGCAAGCAACTGCTGCGCTACAAGGGCGTGCTGAACATCGCCGGGGATGACCGGCGCCTGGTGTTCCAGGGCGTGCTCAAACTCTATGGCTTCGATTGGGATGCCGAGTGGGCGGAAGGTGAAGCCCGCGAGAGCGTGATGGTGTTCATTGCCGATGACTTACCGGAGGAAGCGATTCGGGCTGGTTTTGAGGCTTTGTCTCACGCTTGAAGGCGTCCACGCTGACTCGATCATGCCGCCCAATGGCGGCATTTTTATTGGCCCAATGGAATTTAATCGGGCCAAGTTTCACGGCCCCTTGAAAGGAGTACCTTTTTTGGTACACTCGGCCGTATCGGATCACCAGATCAGCGTTCTTTTCTTTCGCAGCGAGCTAGGTAACGAGCCTGTACGCGATTGGTTGAAGGGGTTGTCCCGGGAGCAACGTCAGCTGATCGGCTACGAGATCAAGTCTGTGCAGTTCGGCTGGCCGATCGGCATGCCCTTGGTCCGCAAGATGGAAAGTGGGCTTTGGGAGATTCGCGTCGATCTGGGAGATACAGCCGCGCGAGTCCTGTTCACGATGAGCGAGGGGGCGATGGTCCTGCTCCACGGATTCATCAAGAAATGCCAGAAAACGCCCTTGGTCGATCTCTCGCTGGCCAGGCAACGCAAGACAAGCCTCAGGAGGCATATGCCATGAACCCTCATATCGGTTCCGTTTTCGATGATTTTCTCGCCGAGGAAGGCCTTCTGGAGCCTGTCACGGCAGCAGCCCTGAAACGGGTGATCGCCTGGCAACTGACAGAGGCCATGAAGCAGCAGAAGGTCAGCAAGAAGGCGCTCGCAGAGCGGATGCATACCAGCCGCGCAGCGGTAGACAGGGCCTTGGACCAGACCGACCCAGGCATGACGCTGGCAACGCTAGCCAGTGCTGCCAGGGCATTGGGGCAGCGAGTGGACATACGCCTGGTGCCTGAACACGGCGTGTGCGCTGCAAGCCCGACGGCAGTCCTGTAGCTCGCATCCATTCGCCCACAAAAAAGCCCGGCACATGGCCTAATGCCAGTCAGTTCGCTCGAATCAAGGCTGGCGCAGTCCCTGTGGGAGATCACTCAGCCCTTCTGGGCTGCGCTGTCGCGCAGAGAACCATGGTCCTTGTGGGAGCGGGCTTGTCCCGCGAATGGGGCGGCGCGGTGAATGGCACCGGCTTCGCCGGTGTTCGCGGGTCAAGCCCGCTCCCACAGGTTCTACGCTCGAATCAAGCCGGCGCAGTCCCTGTGGGAGATCACCGAGCCCTTGTGGGCTGCGCTGTCGCGCAGAGGACCATGGTCCTTGTGGGAGCGGGCTTGTCCCGCGAATGGGACGACGCGGTGAATGGCACCGGCTTCGCCGGTGTTCGCGGGTCAAGCCCGCTCCCACAGGTTCTACGCTCGAATCAAGGCCGGCGCAGTCCCTGTGGGAGCGGGTTTACCCGCGAAGGGCTGCAAAGCAGCCCCAATTGGCTTAACTGACTGGCATTAGGCACATGGCCGGGCTTTTTCACATCGGGCTATCGCCGATCAGTTGCCGTATACCGGCAGCTTCTTGCAGATGGCCTTGACCTTCTCACGCACGGCGTCGATGACCGCTTCGTTGTTCAGGTCGGCGAGGATGTCGCAGATCCAGCCAGCCAGTTCACGGCACTCGGCTTCCTTGAAGCCACGGGTGGTCACGGCTGGGGTGCCGAAACGCAGGCCCGAGGTGACGAACGGCGAACGTGGGTCGTTCGGTACCGAGTTCTTGTTGACGGTGATGAAAGCCTTGCCCAGCGCGGCATCGGCATCCTTACCGGAAATTTCCTGCTTGATCAGCGACAGCAGGAACAAGTGGTTCTGGGTGCCGCCGGAAACGACGTCGAAACCACGCTCGATGAACACGCTGGCCATGGCCTGGGCGTTCTTCACCACTTGTTGCTGGTAAGCCTTGAACTCAGGCTGCAGCGCTTCCTTGAAGCAGATCGCCTTGGCGGCGATGACGTGCTCCAGTGGGCCACCCTGGGCGCCCGGGAAAACGGCGGAGTTGAGCTTCTTCTCGATCTCTTCGTTCTTGCGAGCGAGGATCAGGCCACCGCGGGGACCACGCAGGGTCTTGTGGGTGGTGGTGGTGACCACGTCGGCGAACGGCACCGGGTTCGGGTAGACACCAGCGGCCACCAGGCCTGCCACGTGGGCCATGTCGACGAACAGGTAGGCACCGACCTTGTCGGCGATGGCACGGAAGCGGGCGAAGTCCAGTACCTGGGAGTAGGCCGAGAAACCGGCGACGATCATCTTCGGCTTGTGCTCGACGGCCAGGCGCTCGACTTCGTCGTAGTCGATCAGGCCGTTGCCGTCGATGCCGTACTGGATGGCGTTGTACAGCTTGCCCGACGAGCTCACGGAGGCACCGTGGGTCAGGTGGCCGCCGTGGGCCAGGCTCATGCCGAGAATGGTGTCACCGGCCGACAGCAGGGCCAGGTAGACCGCGGCGTTGGCCTGGGAGCCAGCGTGCGGCTGGACGTTGGCGTAGTCGGCGCCGAACAGTTGCTTGGCACGGTCGATGGCCAGTTGTTCGACCACGTCGACGTACTCGCAGCCACCATAGTAGCGCTTGCCCGGATAGCCTTCGGCGTACTTGTTGGTCAGTACCGAACCCTGGGCTTCCATGACGGCGGGGCTAGTGTAGTTTTCCGAAGCGATCAGCTCGATATGCTCTTCCTGGCGCAGGGCTTCTTGCTGCATGGCTTCGAAGAGCTCGGCGTCGTACTTGGCAATGGTCAAATCACGGCTGAACATGGCGGTCCTCAAGGATCGGGCTGAATTGGGGGGGCATTCTAACCGATTGCTTCGGGCCTGGCATATGAAGTGACGTCAAGTCGCGGACCAATGGGCCTCATGTTGCATCCCGCGCCCTGCCTGGGCTGGCGATACGCGGGAGTTGACTCGGAAGTCCGTTTTCAGGGGGCAGGTTTTGCCGCCGCCACCGCCCAGTCTGATAACCGATCAGCGGATCAGCGGCAGTGCCTCCTCGGTGAACTGCACCTCGAACTGATGGGCTGGCATCGGCCGTCCGAACAGGTAGCCCTGGACCTCGTCGCAGCCGTGTTCGCGCAGGAAACCGAGCTGCTCATGGGTCTCCACCCCCTCGGCGATCACCGCCAGGTTGAGGCTGTGGGCCATGGCGATGATCGCTCTGGCGATCTGCGCATCCTGTTCGCCTTCAGGCAGGCCGTCGACGAAGGTGCGGTCGATCTTCAGCACATCGATCGGGAATTGCTTGAGATAGTTGAGCGAAGAATAGCCGGTGCCGAAGTCGTCCACCGCGATGCTCAGGCCCAGTTTTTTCAGGCTGTCGAGGATCTGCATGGCTTCGTTGACTTCACGCATCAGGATGCTCTCGGTCAGTTCGAGCTCCAGACACGCCGGCGGCAATCCTGTTTCGTCGAGAATGGTGGCGATCCGCGTGCCCAGTTGGCCGTCGGAGAACTGCCGTGCCGAGATGTTCACCGACACCTTCGGCACCCGCACCTTGGCCTTGTGCCAGGCCTTGAGCTGGCGGCTGGCTTCGCGCAGCACCCAGTCGCCGACATCCACCACCAGCCCCAACTCTTCGATCACCGGGATGAAGTCACCAGGCGGCACCAGTCCGCGGGTCGGGTGACGCCAGCGCAGCAAGGCCTCGGCACCGGTCAGGCGCAGGCCGTCACCGCTGAACTGCGGTTGGTAGTAGAGGATGAATTCGTTCTGCTCCAGGGCGTGGCGCAGATCGCTTTCCAATTCCAGTCGTTCCAGCGCGCTGGCGTTCATCTCGGCCTGGTAGAACTGGAAATTGTTCTTGCCGCGCTCCTTGGCGTGGTACATGGCGGTGTCGGCGTTCTTCATCAGCTGGCTCAGCTCACTGCCGTCCTGCGGGCTGAGGGCGATACCGATGCTGGCGGTGACGAAGAATTCGCGGTTCTCCAGCACGAACGGCGTCACCAGGCTGCCGAGGATACTCTCGGCCACATGAATGGCACGATTCAGGGCCATCTCGCGGCTGGCGCGTGGCTGTAGCAGCAGAGTGAATTCGTCACCGCCCATGCGTGCCACGGTATCGTCTTCGTCGACACAGGCCAGCAGGCGCAGGGCCATGTCCTTGAGCATGCTGTCGCCGGCGGCGTGGCCCAGGGAGTCGTTGATCGGCTTGAAGCGGTCCAGGTCCAGGAACATCAGCACCACCCACGCTTTCTGTCGCTCGGCGTGTTGCAGCGCGGTGTGCAGGCGGTCCTGGAACAGTGTACGGTTGGGCAGGTGGGTCAGGGCGTCGTAGTAGGCCAGGCGGTGGATGCGCTGCTCGCTGGCCTTGCGCTCGCTGATGTCGGTGAAGAAGCACACGTAGCTGGCCAGATCGCCTTCATCGTCGAACACAGCGGTGATACCGACCCAGGCCGGATAGCGCTCGCCATTGCGGCGCTTGAGCCAGACTTCGCCTTCCCAACTGGTGTGCTCGTGCAACTGCTTGATCACGTAGCGCAGGTGGCCTTCCTGCTGCTCGTCGACGGTGAGCATCCTGGGCAACTGGTCGAGGACTTCATTGGCCGCATAGCCGCTGACGCGGCTGAATGCCTCGTTGGCCTGGACGATGTAGCCTGCAGGGTCGGTGATGAGAATGGCCGAGGTCGAGTGCTCGAAGACCGTGGCGGCCATGCGCAGGTCTTTTTCCGCCCGGCGCTGCTGGCTGATGTCGCGGCCGACACCGAGCACACCTTCGAAGCGTTCGTGATCGTCCCAGACCAGCACCAGGCGCAGCTCGATGGGAATCTTGCGGCCATCGGCGCGCAGGCAGTCGAACTGGAACAACTGCATGGGCATCTGGCCGCGCAGTTGGCCGAGCTGCTCAGGGTTGCCCATGGCCCGGCTGACCCGCTCCATCAAACTGTAGATCCCGGTAAGCTGGGCCGGGTTGGCAATGATCGACTGCCAGCCATTGGCGAAGATCCAGTCGGCCGGGTAACCCAGCACGGCCTTCACCGAGGGGCTGACATAGTTGAGCTGCAGCTGGCTGTCTGTGGAGAAGATCACGTCGCTGATGCTTTCGGCCAGCAGGCGGTAGCGCTGCTCGCTGTCGCGCAGCGACTGGCTGGCCTCGATCTGCACGGTGACGTCCTTGGCCACGCCGATGATCCGCGTGACCAGGCCGTCGGCGTCACGGGTCAGCACCTGCTCGCGGATCTCGTAACAGCGCCAGTTGCCGTCGCGGTGGCGGAAGCGCAGTTGGCAGTGCAGCGATTCGTCGTGGGCATTGTCGCGTTGCTGCCGGCGTAGTGCGTGGTACAGGGCGGCATCGTCCGGGTGCAGCAGCAGCTCCCAGAAGCGGTCACCCATCTGCGACAGCTCGGCGCGGTCGTAGCCCAACGTCTGGCCGAGGTGGCGGTTGGAGAAGATCATCCGCTTGCTGCAGACATCCTGGACGTAGAGCTGGTCAGGTACGGTGCGGACCACATCCGACCAGAAACTCTCGCGTTCGAGCAGGGACAGCTCAACCTGCTTGCGACTGGTGATGTCGCTGATGCTCAAGATCACTGCCTGGTAGTCGCGCCGTTGCTGAGGCAGGCGCGCCATCAGCCACAGGTGCAGTTCACCGCCCAGGGGCGCGGACAGGCGCACCTCCAGCTCCAGCAGCGTGCGCTGTTCGATCAGGGCATCGATCAACTGCATGCCGACGCTGTCGCGGCTATCTGCGCTGCCATCGATCAGGCGCTGCCAGGCGCCTTCATGGCATTGGACATTGAGCAACTGGCGGGCCACCTGGTTGATTTCGGTGATTTTCAGTTCCTGCAGCAGCGAGCGGCGCAGGTTCGAATCCAGGGCCAGGCTCTGCTTGAGCGCGGCATGGTTGCGCAGGTGGTAGCGGTCGAGCTGGCCGGGCAGGCTCGACAGGTCGAGCACACACAGAGCAACGCCGGTGCCTTCGAAGATGTCCTGGTAACGTCGGCGGTCTTCTTGCAGCGCGCGCTGGCGGCGCCGCATGCTCAGTAGTGCCAGGACCGGCAACAGAGCGCAGACCAGCACCAGCAGGCATTTGCCGATCAGCGGCGGTAGCAGTTTCTGGCGAGCCAGGTCGGCGTCGTACAGGCCACGCAGTTGCCAGGTGCTGTTCTTGATGAAGGCCAGCATCACGCTTTGCAGCGGTGCCGCGGCGGAAGTACCGTGGCTCTGGCGTTCGAGTACTTCGCCGCTGCGGCTGTTCTCCAGGACCCAGAGGGTGTCTCCCGGGCGTTCGAGATGGTCGATCAGCGACTGGTAGTAGGCCGGCGACAAACGCAGCAGCCAGTAACCGCGATCCTGCTCGGGCGCTTGGCGCAGCAGCAGGTAGAGCGTCTGGTTGTCCGGGGCGTTGCTGAACAGGTAACCGCGCCCCTGGTTGAGCCTCAACAAATCGCCAATCATCTGGCGGTCCGGAGTGCCGTCCAGGGTATCGCTGACGATTCGCCCGTCATGGTCCAGCCAGGCCACATCCCGCAGGTTCGGTAGTCGTTCGCGCAGCAGCTCCAGCAGATCGGGAAGGGCTGAAGGCGTCGGTGGCTTGACGTAGGGCTGGACGACATTGATCGCTTGCTGGGCCTTCAATGCCAGGTTCAGGCTCAGATGGTCGGCCAGTTCGGCGCTTGCCGTCAGGTGCTGCTGGCGCTGTTCGGCCTGGGTGTGACGGAATTGAGCGAACAACTGCCACAGCAGCAATCCCAGCAGAACCAGGGCCAGCAGGGCCAGCGCAGCCTTCAGGGTGGTGTGCAGCGGAACTGCGCACGCCTGGCGCGACGGTGGCGGCAACGACGGTTGAGTGAGGTCGGTCAAGCGTTGGTCCTGCGATTGGGCTGGCGATGGCAGGTTGTGGACATGCACGCGGTGTGCCGCTGTCCAGGCGTTCAGGGGGCGCGCACTATAAATGCGAGCGCCACAAATCAGCTAGCATGCCTAGGATTATGTCAAACTGCCAGCACCGATGTCAGGGGTGTCCACTCGGTCCCGGGGTTCGGCAAGGCCCTGTAACTTGTGCGAGAATGCCGCCGCTTCAATGACAACGCATCGGAGATGTCTGGTTTTGGTTACCCACTATTCCACCAATGGCCTCGATTCCGCCTGTGGGCGCAGCAGTCAAACCCTTGTCAGCACTGCCGTGACCGAGGACGTATCGTGCAAATCCTGCCAGCGTTCGCTGCTCAAGCCTGAGTCGGCCGCTGCTGCGAAAGCCAAGTCGCCATCGCTGGCCGAGTTGCGCAAGAGCGCCAAGGCCGTCGCGCCTGCCGTCGTCCAGGCAGCCCCGGTTGTAGCAGCGCCTGTGCTCGCCGTGAGCAAGCCCAAGGCTGTCGCTGCACAAACCTCGGTTGCCGAACAGCCCGCCCGCAGTGGTGGTTTCAGCGTGAAGGCCGCCTGGGCCGCGCGGCTGGCCGAGCAGGGCGACCGTTGCCGGTTGCCGCGGGGCAAGGTAAAGCAGCGTCACGTCTGAGCTGCCAGACGATTGTGCGGGTCCACGAGCGGCCCGCACAGTCCAATACACGTCTCCCGCACCCCCACCATCCGACCACCCTGTGCAACGCCGCGCGTTGGCGTAGAATGGTCGTCTTTGTTCAACGACACCCGTCAACACATCACCCGGCCCGTCAGGCTGGGCGATCGTCGATGTCTTTACCTATCTGAATTAGAGGGCTTGGTTTTGGCTCAATACGTCTACACCATGCATCGGCTGAGCAAGGTCGTGCCGCCGAAGCGTGAGATTCTCAAGAACATTTCCCTGTCGTTCTTCCCTGGCGCCAAAATCGGCGTGCTCGGCCTGAACGGTGCGGGTAAATCGACCCTGCTGCGGATCATGGCAGGCGTCGACAAGGAGTTCGACGGCGAAGCCCGCCCGATGCCCGACATCAATGTCGGCTATCTGCCTCAGGAGCCGCAGCTGGACCCGAGCAAGACCGTCCGTGAAGTGGTCGAGGAAGCGGTCAGCGTGATCAAGGACGCCCAGGCCCGCCTGGACGAGGTCTATGCCGCCTACGCCGAGCCCGACGCCGATTTCGACAAGTTGGCTGCCGAGCAGGCCAAGCTCGAGGCGATCCTGCAGGCCGCCGACGGCCATAACCTCGAGCGCCAGCTCGACGTCGCCGCCGACGCCCTGCGCTTGCCGGCTTGGGACGCGAAGATCGAACACCTGTCCGGCGGTGAAAAGCGCCGTGTCGCCCTGTGCCGTCTGCTGCTGTCGGCGCCCGACATGCTGCTGCTCGACGAACCGACCAACCACCTGGACGCCGACTCGGTAGCCTGGCTGGAGCGCTTCCTGCACGATTTCCCGGGTACCGTGGTAGCCATTACCCACGACCGTTACTTCCTCGACAACGTCGCCGGCTGGATCCTCGAACTGGACCGCGGCGCCGGCATCCCGTACGAAGGCAACTACTCCGGCTGGCTGGAAGCCAAGTCGGAACGTCTGGCCCAGGAATCCAAGCAGCAGAGCGCTCACGAAAAGGCCATGAAGGAAGAGCTGGAATGGGTGCGCAAAGGCGCCAAGGCCCGCCAGTCCAAGTCCAAGGCCCGTCTGCAGCGCTTCGAGGAAATGCAATCGCAGGAATTCCAGAAGCGCAGTGAAACCAACGAGATCTACATCCCGGCCGGTCCGCGCCTGGGTGACAAGGTCATCGAATTCAAGAACGTCACCAAAGGCTATGGCGATCGTGTGCTGATCGACAACCTGTCGTTCTCCATGCCCAAAGGCGCCATCGTCGGTGTGATCGGCGGTAACGGTGCTGGTAAGTCGACGCTCTTCCGCATGCTGATGGGCAAGGAGCAACCCGACTCCGGCAGCATCGAGATCGGTGAAACCGTGCAGCTGGCCTGCGTCGACCAGAGCCGCGAAGACCTCGACGGTGCCAAGACCGTGTTCCAGCAGATCTCCGACGGTTCCGACCAGATCCGCATCGGCAGCTACGAGATTCCTTCGCGGACTTACGTCGGTCGTTTCAACTTCAAAGGTGGCGACCAGCAGAAGTTCGTCAAGGACCTCTCCGGTGGTGAGCGTGGCCGTCTGCACCTGGCCCTGACCCTGAAGGAGGGCGGTAACGTCCTGCTGCTCGACGAACCGTCCAACGACCTGGACGTCGAAACCCTGCGTTCGCTGGAAGAAGCCTTGCTGGACTTCCCGGGCGCCGCCATCGTGATTTCCCACGACCGTTGGTTCCTGGACCGCGTGGCTACGCACATCCTGGCGTACGAAGACGACTCCAACGTGGTCTTCTTCGAGGGTAACTACACCGAGTACGAGGCTGACCGCAAGAAGCGCCTTGGCGACGCGGCCACCCAGCCGCACCGCGTACGGCACAAGAAGCTGGCGCAGTAAGCCGGTTTTGGATGCACAGGAATGGGGCCCTTAGAGGCCCCATTTTTGTGCTTTCCCGTAAAGTCGCGGTGGCTGCTTCGCGGGCAAGCCCGCGAAGCATGCGGCGCGATGGAGGATTGTATACATTTATATAAAACGCACCAAAAAATTCATTAAAACGACATTATGCCCTGTTCCAGTGCGATTGCTTCTTGGTACATTCGCGAAAAACCAATAAGTCCAATCCCTCTTGGTGAGATGTCTACCATGATCGAATCCGTCGACCATTTCCTCGCACGGTTGCAGCAACGCGACCCAGGCCAGCCAGAATTCCACCAGGCTGTGGAGGAGGTGTTGCGCAGCCTCTGGCCATTCCTGGAAGCCAACCCTCGTTACCTGCAAGCCGGCATCCTAGAGCGCATGGTCGAACCTGAGCGCGCCGTGCTGTTCCGCGTGTCCTGGGTCGACGACCACGGCAAGGTCCAGGTCAACCGCGGCTATCGCATCCAGATGAGCAGCGCCATCGGTCCTTACAAGGGCGGCCTGCGCTTCCACCCCTCGGTGAACCTGAGCGTGCTCAAGTTCCTGGCCTTCGAACAGGTCTTCAAGAACTCCCTCACCTCCCTGCCTATGGGGGGCGGCAAGGGCGGTTCGGACTTCGATCCGAAGGGCAAGAGCGACGCCGAGGTCATGCGCTTCTGCCAGGCCTTCATGAGCGAGCTGTACCGCCACATCGGTGCCGACTGCGATGTACCGGCCGGTGACATCGGCGTGGGCGCGCGCGAAATCGGCTTCATGTTTGGCCAGTACAAGCGCCTGGCCAACCAGTTCACCTCGGTGCTGACCGGCAAGGGCATGACCTACGGTGGCAGCCTGATCCGCCCAGAAGCCACCGGCTACGGCTGCGTTTACTTCGCCGAAGAGATGCTCAAGCGCCAGGACAAGCGCATCGACGGACGCCGCGTGGCCATCTCCGGCTCCGGCAACGTGGCCCAATATGCTGCACGCAAGGTCATGGACCTGGGCGGCAAGGTCATCTCGCTGTCGGACTCCGAAGGCACGCTCTACGCCGAGGCGGGGCTGACCGATGCTCAATGGGATGCGCTCATGGCGTTGAAGAACGTCAAGCGTGGTCGCATCAGCGAGTTGGCCGAGCAGTTCGGTTTGGAGTTCCGCAAGGGTCAGAAACCCTGGAGCCTGCCGTGCGACATTGCCCTGCCATGCGCCACTCAGAACGAGCTGGACAGCGAGGATGCCCGCACCTTGCTCGGCAACGGCTGCATCTGTGTGGCCGAAGGCGCCAACATGCCGACTACCTTGGAGGCTGTGGATATGTTCATCGAGGCGGGCATCCTGTATGCCCCGGGCAAGGCATCCAACGCCGGTGGCGTGGCCGTCTCGGGCCTGGAAATGTCGCAGAACGCCATGCGCTTGCTGTGGACCGCCGGTGAAGTGGACAGCAAGCTGCACAGCATCATGCAGTCGATTCACCACGCTTGCGTGCACTACGGCGAAGAGGCCGATGGCCGTGTGAACTACGTCAAAGGCGCGAACATCGCCGGCTTCGTCAAGGTCGCCGATGCGATGCTGGCCCAGGGCGTGGTCTGAGTTCAAGACCAGAGGGGCTGCAAAGCAGCCCCTCAGCCTTCTCCTTCGATCTCGAGTATCTCGATCATCTGCTCCCCCGCGGGACGCCGCCAGAGGACTTCATCCCCAGGCCCTGCGCCTAGCAGCGCCCGTCCCAGAGGCGACCCCCAGTTGATCAGGCCACGCCCGGCATCGGCCTGGTCCTCGCCTACCAATTGCACCCGATGCTCCTGGTCCTGCTCATCGACGAACCTGACCCAGCTGCCGATCTGTACCTGGCTGTGCGAGGTCGCGGCAGGCACCACCTGGGCGCTGTGCAGCCGGGTACTGAAATAGCGTAGGTCACGCTCTACATCGGCCAACCGCTGGCGGTCAGCGCGCTCGCCCTGGGCTTGCAGGGCATCGCGTTGGCTATTGAGTTCGGCCACCCGTTGTTGCAGCTGGCGCAGGCCAGTGGCGGTAACGTAGTTGGTCTGGTCGCTGACACGGCGCTCCACCGGCTGGTCGGCCTGGGCGGCGGCGTGGTCCTCGTTGACGAATGCTCGGCTCATGTGGGGCCTCCTTGTGCAGAAGACCACTATGGCAGCTGTGGAGTTGCGGTGGATGTCCGTGCGCGCCCTAGTTGCGCCGATAGGCGCGGGCAGCACTGCGATCCTTTTCCTGTTGCCAGTCGCGGTCGCGCTGGTCCCAGTAGCGTTCGTGGTACTGACGCTGCTCTTCGCTGTTCTGCATCGCCTGGCACTGGCGAAACCCATCGTCCCAACCATTTTCGTACTGCCGCTCGGCCAGATAACGGGGCACGTTCTTGCGAAACGCCCCAGCCATCACCCCGGCGGCCTGATGTCCGCTGCTGCAGCCGTCCTGGAAACCGTCGGCATAGGCGGGTGGATAGCCTTGTTCGAGCAGCTGCTCGTGGGTGGATGCACAACCGTACAGCAGCAACGCGACACCTACACCGACCACATACCGCCACATAGCCCAAGACCTCCCGTTGATGCAGGAAGTCTAGGTGGCTATTTGTCGGGGAGCCGTCAAAACCGTGTCAAAGAGTCGCCTGGTTCACAGATCAGGTCAGTAGTGGTACCACTTCAATTCCAGCATCACCTCGTTCTGCGCACTGGCCAGATGGCTGAACTGACGCGACGCACTCAGGCGCAGGCCGAGGTTCTGGCTGATTTCCCACTGCTGGTTGAGGCTCAGGCTACGCCGCACCTCACCATTGGTGAAGTAATCGCCCTTGGCCTCCAGGGTCATGTTACCCAGGCCATTGCGCCACAGCAGGCCGCCATTGAACCCAGCCGCCGGGGCGACGAACTGGGCGAAGTCGTTATGGTGCTCGACCCGCAGCGTGCCCAGGGCGAAGCCCAGCAAGCCATCGGCCAGTTGCCAGGTACCACCTGCGCCGCCATTGACGTGGCTGACCAGCACCTCGTCGTCATGCTTGCCGGGGACCCGCTCCAGGCCACCGGCCACTTGCCAGGACCAAGGCTTGAGCAGCGCGTTACGCGGTGTCAGCGAGCGGATGGTCGCCAGGTCCAGACGCTGTACCTGCCAGTCGTTGCCTTCGTACTGGCGCACTTTGAGCTGAAGAATCTCGATCTGGGCGCCCAGCGGGAAACCGTAGGCATTGTCGTTGAGGTCGTGGTAAGCCATGCGCAGGCCATATTCGGCATATGCGCGATCCTCTCGGGTACCTGCACCGAGCTGCCAGGTGCGTGAGTCATGGCCATCCTCGGGCAATCCGGGGCGCTCGATCTCCAGCGGCGGCGGTGGGTTGCGGTTGATCGCCCGAAGCAGCTCGAAACTGCGCCGGGCCTGCTCCGGGTCACGCTCCTGGCCATTGGCGCGGTAGCGCTCCAGGCGGTAGGCGGCATCCTGCACCAGGGCTTGGCGCTCGCGGGGCAAGGAGGTGAATGCCGGGGCTTGCAGCTTTTCGGTGTCGGCGCTGACCGCCAGCACCTGGCGCTTTTCGGCATGGTCGAGCGGCTCAGCGCGGGCCAGCAGTTCGCGTTCACGCGAGGGGCGGTAGTTGATGCTCGACACCAAACCGGACTGCTTCACCGCCTTGACCGTGTCGGTGGGGATCGCGGTCAGGGGAAACTGCGAGGTCAGATCGAGGCTTGGCCGCGCCACCTGCAGCAGCTCCAGCAGCCGGTAGGAGCAGTTCTCATCGAAGAAGAAGTAATCGAACTGGATCTGCTTGAGTTCCCACACATGCTCGACCATGCGCCCGGTCTCTTCCGGCGTGAGGTCCAGCTGGTATTCCCACAGGTCGCGGTTTTCCAGGCTGCGGTATTCGGACAGTTTCTCCTGGTAGGGCATCAGCGCGAACAGGCCGGGGTAACCACCCATCAGGCCTTTCCAGGCGTAGAGAATGCTGTTGTCGCTGCCTTCGATATAGGCACCGAAGTTGATGGCGTAGCTCAGCAACGTCGTGTCGTCGCTGCGGGTATTGGATTGGTCGATGCGCAGCAGGGTATGGCCGAACATGGACGATGGGCTGTTCAGGTAGGCCGCCGGGAAGATCAGCGCAGCGCTGTGCGGGTCGATCGACTGGTACCAGGTCTTGAATTCCTGGCAGTCCGGTTGCGGCAGGTTCTGCAGGTCGAGCTGTTCACGCAGCCAACGGGTGCGTGCCGGGAAAACGCACTGGGCATGCTTGTCGCCGAGGTTGGCCGGTGCGTACAGCGCTTGCACCGTGGCCCGCAGCTCATGATCGGGATGGTGGGCGCCATCGGCGGCGAGGAAGAAAGCGTCATCGTCCACATAGCTGCGCCAGCCGCCGAGCTTGGCGGTCTCGTAGTGACCGAGGGCGATCCAGTAAGGCGTACCGGCCAGTTGCCGAACACGGGCGTCATCCAGCACGGGCGCTGCGTGAAGCGGGGCGCAGAACAGCAGCGCCAGGGAAGCGAGGCGTTTGAGCATGGGGGCAACTACTTCTCAACGATGCCGAAAGAAAAGCGAAACCCGCCCCGGTAGCGGGGCGGGAGATGCCGGACTCAGGCCTCGGTGGCGTATTTGGCCAGGCGTGGGTCGCTCTTCAGGACAGCCAGGGTGTTGGCATGAACGGTTTCGGCGTTCACGTCGGCACTGCTGAAGATCTGGTTGAAGTGCTGGTGGGTGACCGATGCGAAGTAGCCGCGGTCTTCAGGTGCGACGCCCAGTACCACCGCATAGGTGGTCAGTGCTTCGCCTTGGCCCATGGCCATGTCTTCGGACAGCTCGTTCATCATGCCATTCATGGCGAACCAGGATTTGCCGCCGTAGGTCAGTGCAGCTTTGGTGGAGCAGCCGTTGGTACCGGAGGTCATGCCGAAGGTGGCGTTACCGGAGGTGCCGTTGGTGGTGGAGGCCAGGAAGTGGGCCGGAGTGCCACGTTGACCTTCGAACAGGAGGTTGCCCCAGCCGCAATTCGGGCCGCCTGGTGCTTCGGCCATGGCGTTGAGGGAGACCACGGTGAACAGAGTACCCAGAAGAATCCGTTTCATAGCATTTGTTCTCTATTTGTCTTAACCAAGGGTCAGGGTTGTCTGGCAACTCGGTTGCCAGGCGGGAAAGCTTTTTACCCACCCGCGCAGCTTGGAGTTTAGGCACGATCTAAAGGTTGCGTTGCTGATTGCGAAAAATTTGCTCGTATCAGGCACGTGCGGCTGCAAGATAAAGTCCTGGCGAGCCTTGCAACCCGCGCGCGGGCAGCGCCAGAATGCTGCGTATCGCCCCGCCGAAGTAAGGAAACCCAATGCCCGATCCCGTCGCTGCGCGCCTGCGTCTCGCGCCTGAAGCCCTGACCCGGCGTTTTTCACCCGAGCAGTTTGCGTTCACCCATACCGACGATCTGGAGCCCTTCCGTGGTGTCCTGGGCCAGGAACGTGCTGTCGAGGCCCTGCAATTCGGCGTGGCCATGCCGCGCCCCGGTTACAACGTTTACGTGATGGGCGAGCCCGGCACCGGGCGTTTTTCGTTCGTCAAGCGTTACCTCAAGGCCGAGGGCAAGCGCCAGCAGACCCCTTCCGACTGGGTCTACGTCAATCACTATGACGATACCCGTGAACCCCGCGCATTGGAGCTGCCCTCGGGCACCGCGCACGCCTTCATCGCCGACATGGGCGGATTGATCGACAACCTGCTGGCCACCTTCCCGGCGGTGTTCGAGCACCCGTCCTACCAGCAGAAGAAGGGGGCCATCGATCGCGCCTTCAACCAGCGCTATGACCGGGCCCTGGATGTCATCGAGCGGGCCTCGCTGGAAAAAGACGTGGCCCTGTACCGTGATGCCAGCAACGTCGCCTTCACCCCCATGGCCGAAGGCAAGGCGCTCGATGAAGCCGAGTTCGCCCAGTTGCCAGAGTCGGTGCGCGAGCAGTTCCATGAGGACATCGCCGCGCTCGAGGAACGCCTCAACGAAGAACTGGCCAGTCTGCCGCAGTGGAAGCGCGAGTCGAACAACCAGCTGCGCCAGTTGAACGAAGAAACCATCACCCTGGCCCTGCAGCCATTGTTGGCGCCGCTGTCGGAAAAGTACGCCGAGAACGCAGCCGTGTGCGCTTACCTGCAATCGGTGCAGTTGAACCTGCTGCGCACCGTGGTCGAACAACTGGTCGACGACAGCAAGACCGATGCCGCGGCGCGCAAGCTGCTCGAAGAGCAGTACGCCCCGAGCCTGGTGGTCGGCCACCACGCCGATGGGGGTGCCCCGGTGGTATTCGAGCCGCACCCGACCTACGACAACCTGTTCGGGCGTATCGAATACAGCACCGATCAGGGCGCGCTGTACACCTCGTACCGGCAACTGCGACCCGGCGCGCTACACCGGGCCAACGGTGGCTTCCTGATCCTCGAAGCGGAGAAGATGCTCGGCGAGCCGTTCGTCTGGGACGCGCTCAAGCGCGCCCTGCAGTCGCGCAAGTTGAAGATGGAATCACCCTTGGGCGAGCTGGGTCGTGTCGCCACGGTGAGCCTGACGCCACAAGTGATCCCGCTCAAGGTCAAGCTGGTGATCATCGGCTCGCGCCAGTTGTACTACGCCTTGCAGGACCATGATCCGGACTTCCAGGAGATGTTCCGGGTGCTGGTCGACTTCGACGAAGACATGCCGATGGTCGACGAGAACCTCGAACAATTCGCCCAGCTGTTGCGCACCCGCACCAACGAGGAGGGCATGGCGCCGCTGACCAGTGACGCCGTGGCGCGGTTGGCGACCTACAGCGCCCGCCTGGCAGAAAACCAGTCGCGGCTGTCGGCACGGATCGGCGACCTGTTCCAGCTGGTCAGCGAAGCCGATTTCATCCGTCAGCTGGCCAGCGACGAAATGACCGACGCCGGTCATATCGAGCGGGCGCTCAAGGCCAAGGCCACACGCACCGGCCGAGTCTCGCAGCGGGTGCTCGACGACATGCTCGCCGGCATCATCCTGATCGATACCGAAGGCGCGGCCATCGGCAAATGCAATGGCCTCACGGTCCTCGAAGTCGGCGACTCGGCGTTCGGCATGCCGGCGCGCATCTCGGCCACCGTCTATCCCGGCGGCAGCGGCATCGTCGACATCGAGCGCGAGGTCAACCTGGGGCAACCGATCCACTCCAAGGGGGTGATGATCCTCACCGGTTACCTGGGCAGCCGTTATGCCCAGGAATTCCCCCTGGCGATCTCGGCGAGCATCGCCTTGGAGCAGTCCTACGGCTACGTCGACGGCGACAGTGCGTCGTTGGGTGAGGTCTGCACCCTGATCTCGGCCCTGTCGCGTACCCCGCTCAAGCAATGCTTCGCCATCACCGGCTCGATCAACCAGTTTGGCGAGGTCCAGGCGGTCGGTGGGGTCAACGAGAAGATCGAAGGCTTCTTCCGCCTTTGCGAAGCACGCGGGCTGACCGGCGATCAGGGCGTGATCATTCCGCGTGCCAACGTCGCCACGCTGATGCTCGACGAACGTGTGCTGCAAGCGGTCGAGGCGGGGCAGTTCCATGTCTATGCGGTCAAGCAGGCCGATGAGGCCCTCAGCCTGCTGGTGGGCGAGGAGGCCGGTGCGCTGGACGACAAGGGCCAGTTCGCCGAAGGCAGTGTCAACGCTCGAGTGGTCGAACGGCTGCGAGAGATCGCCGAGATGATCAGCGAAGAAGAGATCAAGGAGGCGGAAAAAGAGCGCCTGGAAGAAGTCATTGCCCAGGCCAAACCTGCCTGAGTCAATAACCCGGCGCTGGCGGTCATGGCTACCGTTCAGCGCCAGTTTTCCAGCTTCTGCCGGCGGTCTTCTATGCTGGAGCGTAAGGACAGTACGGTCAGGATGAAAACAGCCTGTACGTTCAGGCTGAACATCGCTTTGTGGAGGGGACGCGGCCATGCGCAACCTCAGCCTTACCCGCCAGTGCCTTGGCCTGGTGACACGCATCGAATGCAGCATTCGTCCCTTGGCCGGCGACAATGGCATGTGGACGTTGCTGTTCGCCGCCGGCATGGCCGGTGAACAACCGTCCGCGATCAAAGCTCAGGGGCCGTTCCATGGCCCGATGGTGGCCGAGTCGGTGCTCAACGCCATCGTCGACAGCCTGACCCTGCATGGCTACCAGGTGGCCGAAGACCCGCAGATCTGGTGCCTGCACCTGCAAGCACAGCTGCGGCGGATCAATGGCGAGCGCTGCCGCAACCTCGGCGATTATCAGTTCCATCCTGAAACCTGAGGGGCCGTCGAGACTGTTGCTGACCCAGGTGGCTGGCTATACTCGCCGTCGTTTTTACCACCTGATGAGTCTCGACCCTGCATGGAACGTTTTCTCGAAAATGCGATGTATGCCTCGCGTTGGCTGCTCGCACCCATCTACTTCGGTCTGTCCCTCGGCTTGCTGGCCCTGGCGCTGAAATTCTTCCAGGAAGTGGTGCACGTGCTGCCCAACGTCTTCGCCTTGAGCGAAGCCGACCTGATCCTGGTGATCCTTTCCTTGATCGACATGTCGCTGGTCGGCGGCCTGTTGGTGATGGTGATGATCTCCGGCTATGAGAACTTCGTCTCGCAACTGGACATCGACGACAGCAAGGAAAAGCTCAACTGGCTGGGCAAGATGGACTCTTCATCGCTGAAGATGAAGGTCGCGGCGTCGATCGTTGCAATTTCGTCCATTCACCTGCTGCGCGTGTTCATGGACGCGCAGAACATCTCCACCGATTACCTGATGTGGTACGTGATCATCCACATGACCTTCGTCGTCTCGGCGTTCTGCATGGGCTACCTGGACAAGCTGACCAAGCACTGATTCCTTGTTGGCCCCTTCGCGGGCAAGCGCCGCTCAACTGACGAGCGGCGCCTGCAATGCCTTGTGTAATTCCTCGCTCTGTACAAAAAATGAACACTCATGCGTGATCCCCAGCGCGAGGTGGTTCCATGAACCTGCACCAGCTCAACACCGAGGCCCGGGCGGGCCATGTCGACGAACTGAACCTGATCGCCATCGAAGGCGGTGACTACCTGCTCGAAGCCCGGGTCAGTGGCCGTCCCCATCCCCTTGACGACAACCGTGGCAAGCGCCTGCGGGTGCACTCGATCGAAGATGCGCGGTTACTGCTGGAGTCCATTCCGCTGATGTCGATGAACCTGGTGCATTGGTCGGTTCAGGACGAGATGTGCGGGATGGGCACTCATCCGGAAGAAGACCTCAAAGTGCCGATTTCCCAGCGTTCGGCCTGGTAGCTGCTCCCAGGCGTCCCAGTGTGCTAGGCTGCTCGCCCTTTTCATCAAGGGCGCGGCTGCACTGCGCCCTGCAGTGGAGCACGACCATGTCCGATATCAACCTGTCCACCGACGAAACCCGCGTCAGCTACGGCATCGGCCGTCAGCTGGGCGGCCAGCTGCGCGACAACCCGCCACCGGGCGTCAGCCTGGAAGCCATCGTTGCCGGCCTCACCGACGCTTTCAACGGCGTCGAAAGCCGCGTCAGCGAAGCCGACCTTTCGGCCAGCTTCAAGGTCATCCGTGAAGTCATGCAGGCCGAAGCCGCTGCCAAGGCAGAAGCTGCTGCCGCTGCCGGTAAAGAATTCCTGGTCGAGAACGGCAAGCGTGAAGGCATCACCACCCTGGCTTCGGGCCTGCAATACGAAGTGATCACCGCAGGCGAGGGCGCCCAGCCGACCCGCGAAAGCAACGTGCGCACTCACTACCACGGCACCCTGATCGATGGCACCGTGTTCGATAGTTCCTACGAGCGTGGCCAGCCTGCCGAATTCCCGGTCGGTGGCGTGATCGCCGGCTGGACCGAAGCCCTGCAGCTGATGAACGCCGGCAGCAAATGGCGCCTGTACGTGCCGAGCGAGCTGGCCTACGGCGCCCAAGGCGTCGGCAGCATCCCGCCGCACAGCGTACTGGTGTTCGACGTCGAGCTGCTCGACGTTCTGTAATGCCGTCGGGGCCGCTTTGCGGCCCATTCGCGGGACTAGCCCGCTCCTACAGCGATCGTATGCCCTGTGGGAGCGGGCTTGCCCCGCGAAGAGGCCGGCCTTGCCAGCCTCAATTCCAGTCTGTTCCCCCGGGGCGCAACGCCCGCGCATAGCAGAACAGAAACAGGTTTCTCACCAGTTCCTTGAGCACGATCGGTTCACTCGAATTCAGCCCGTTGAGGTCCAGGTCACCCAGGTCGCGCAGTTCGTCCAGGGCTTCTTCCTCGAGCACCGCGCACACTTCGCCGGTTTCCCGGTGCAGGATGCGCAGGTAGGGATGGGGACGGTCCAGCCAGGCGTCGATCAGATAAGTCATGGCTATTCTCCTTGAGTAGCGCCCCAATGAGAATAATTCTTATTATCAGAATAGCAAGCGCCAATTGCCGGATTTTGTCATCAGACCTTACGCACGAACTCGGACTTCAGCTTCATGGCGCCAATGCCGTCGATCTTGCAGTCGATATCGTGGTCGCCATCGCACAGGCGGATGTTCTTGACCTTGGTGCCGACTTTGACCACCAGGGACGAGCCCTTGACCTTGAGGTCCTTGATCACGGTGACAGTGTCGCCGTCCTGCAGAACGTTACCGACCGAGTCCTTCTTCACCACATCGTCGCTGGCCGCTTCTGGCTCACCGCTGGCCGACCACTCGTGGGCGCACTCGGGGCAGATCAGCTGAGTGCCATCCTCGTAGGTGTATTCGGAGTTGCATTTGGGGCAGGGTGGCAACGTGCTCACTTCGGTTCCTTAAACTGACGGGTGGTTAAAAACCCACATTGTATAAGGTTTTGCTGTCGATGTGTTTTGTCCGGACAAAAGCATCGCGGGCAAGCCCGCTCCTACAGGGATCACGCAATCCTGTGGGAGCGGGCTTGCCCGCGAAGAATCCGGCTCGGTCTGTCAGTGTGTACGCGCGACCGCAAACTCGCTCAACTCAACCAACGCATCGCGATACTCGCTGGCTGGCAGCACTTCCAGGCAGTCGATCGCACGCTTGACGTAGTCGCGCGCCAGTTGGGCGGTGTAGGCCAGGGCGCCGGAGGTCTTGACGGCCTCGCGAATCTGCTCGAGGTCTTCCAGACCACCTTTCTGGATCGCCTGGCGCACCAGTGCGGCCTGCTCCGGTGTGCCTTCGCGCATGGTGTAGATCAGCGGCAGGGTCGGCTTGCCTTCGGCCAGATCGTCGCCGACGTTCTTGCCCAGGGCCTCGGCATCACCTTCGTAGTCGAGCAGGTCGTCGACCAGTTGGAAGGCCACGCCCAGGTGGTCGCCGAAGGTGCGCAGGGCTTCGCGCTGGGCCTCGGTGCCGCCGGCCAGGGCCGCGGCGCTGTGGGTCGAGGCCTCGAACAGCATCGCGGTCTTGCCGCGGATGACGTCCATGTAGATCTCTTCGGTAGTGCTGGCATCGCGCACGCGCGACAGCTGCAGTACTTCGCCCTCGGCGATCACCCGGGTGGCCTTGGAGAGGATCTGCATGACCGGCATCGAGCCGAGTTCTACCATCATCTCGAACGAGCGCGAGTACAGGAAGTCGCCGACCAGTACGCTGGGCGCGTTGCCCCACAGGGCATTGGCGGTGGAGCGACCGCGGCGCATGCCCGACATGTCGACCACGTCGTCGTGCAGCAGGGTGGCGGTGTGCAGGAACTCGATGGTCGCGGCCAGCAGGCGCAGATCATCGCCCTCACGGCCCAGGGCCTTGCCGCAGAGCAGTACCAGCAAGGGGCGCAGGCGCTTGCCGCCGGCGGACGTGATATAGTCGCCGATCTTCGATACCAGCGGCACGCGCGAGGTCAGCTGCTTCTTGATGATCTCGTCGACGGCGCTGAAATCGTCAGCTACCGCGCGGTAGAAGGTTTGGGGTTGCATCGGCTGCTCCATTCAGGTTGCGCGGCATGCTAGGTCGCGGGTACCGGTGTGTCAAGGCGCGCTGCCCGTGGGCCGGGGGCGCCACTTGCAAGCGAAACCCGGGTTGCGTACAATCGCGCACCCTAACTTCCTGGGCAGCACCTGCCTTACGCAATTGCACCGGGCCGTTCCAGCCCTGTGCAGCCATGCCAGCCAATACTCATCATATAAAGCGCTGGGTGAGCAGGATTATCGGAGAAATACCATGTCTTACGCAGTAATCGTTACCGGCGGCAAGCAGTACAAAGTCGCTGAAGGTGAATTCCTCAAGGTCGAGAAGCTGGAAGTCGCCACCGGCGAATCCGTGACTTTCGACCGCGTTCTGCTGGTTGCCAACGGTGACGACGTCACCATCGGTGCACCAGTCGTCGCCGGCGCTAAAGTGGTTGCCGAAGTCGTTTCGCAAGGCCGTCACGATAAAGTACGCATCATCAAGTTCCGTCGTCGTAAGCACCACATGAAGCGTATGGGCCACCGCCAGTGGTTCACCGAGATCAAAATCACCGGTATCCAGGCTTAATCCCCTAGATCCCCTGAATTTATTTGGAGAATTGAACCATGGCTCACAAAAAGGCTGGTGGTAGTACTCGTAACGGTCGCGACTCAGAATCGAAACGCCTTGGCGTGAAGATGTATGGCGGCCAGGTTATCAAGCCAGGCAACATCATCGTCCGTCAGCGCGGCACCGAATTCCACGCTGGCTACGGCGTTGGCATGGGCAAGGATCACACCTTGTTCGCCAAGATCGAAGGCGTGATCAAGTTCGAGAAAAAAGGCGAGTTCATGCGCCGTTACGTGAGCATCGTCGCCGCTTAATCGCGACGTCGCTCCAGAAGCCCCGTCATGCGACGGGGCTTTTTCGTTTGTGGTGAGCCTCTTGCAAAGCTGTTCGTATGGGCTGCCGGCGTTGGTTTCTACGGTCGTACGGGGCCGCCGCGCTCATTTTTGCAAGAGCCTCAGGGTTTGTGTCATTCAGCTCGTCGGTCGACGAGAGGCGGTTTTAGATGAAGTTTGTTGATGAAGTATCGATTCGGGTAAAGGCCGGTGACGGCGGTAACGGGTGCATGAGCTTCCGCCGCGAGAAGTTCATCGAGAACGGTGGTCCCAACGGCGGTGACGGTGGTGACGGCGGCTCGGTGTACATGGTCGCCGACGAAAACCTCAACACCCTGGTGGACTACCGCTATACCCGCCACCACGAGGCCCAGCGCGGCGCCAACGGCGGCAGCACCGACTGCACCGGCAAGAAGGGTGAAGACCTGTTCCTGCGCGTGCCGGTGGGCACCACGGTGATCGATGCCACCACCCAGGAGGTGATCGGTGACCTGATCGCCCCTGGCCAGAAGCTGATGGTCGCCCAGGGCGGCTGGCACGGGCTGGGCAACACCCGCTTCAAGTCCAGCACCAACCGCGCGCCGCGCCAGACCACCCCAGGCAAGCCGGGCGACCAGCGTGACCTGAAGATGGAGCTGAAAGTGCTGGCCGATGTCGGTCTGCTGGGCTTGCCTAACGCCGGCAAGAGCACCTTCATCCGATCGGTCTCGGCAGCCAAGCCGAAAGTCGCCGACTATCCGTTCACCACCCTGGTGCCGAACCTGGGTGTGGTCAGCGTCGACCGCTGGAAGAGCTTCGTCATTGCCGACATCCCTGGTCTGATCGAGGGTGCTTCCGACGGCGCCGGTCTGGGTATCCGCTTCCTCAAGCACTTGGCCCGTACCCGCGTGCTGTTGCACCTGGTCGACCTGGCGCCGCTGGACGACAGCGACCCGGCCGATGCCGCCGAAGTCATCATCAACGAGCTGGCGCAGTTCAGCCCGTCACTGATCGAGCGTGAGCGTTGGCTGGTGCTGAACAAGTGCGACATGCTGATGGATGACGAGCGCGACGAGCGGGCCAAGGCGGTGATCGAGCGCCTGCAGTGGGAAGGTCCTGTCTACATGATCTCGGCCATTGCCAAGCAGGGTACCGAGCAGCTCAGCCACGACCTGATGCGCTACCTCGAAGAGCGCGCCGACCGCCTGGCCAACGACCCGGCCTACGCCGAAGAACTGGCCGACCTCGACCAGCGTATCGAAGACGAAGCCCGTGCCCAGCTGCAGGCCCTGGACGACGCGCGTACCTTGCGTCGTACCGGCGTCAAGAGCGTGCACGACATCGGCGATGACGATGGTTGGGATGATGATTTCGAGGACGACGAAGACGGCCCGGAAATCATTTACGTGCGCGACTGATCGGTTGCAGTACACTAAACGCCGCTCCTCGGAGCGGCGTTTTTGTATCTACGGTATCTACAGATTCGACATAGGTTGGAAGAAGATGCGAAGCAAGGTGACAGGCGCCAAGCGCTGGGTCGTGAAGATCGGCAGCGCCCTGCTGACGGCCGATGGCAAGGGCCTCGACCGCGGCGCCATGGCCGTTTGGGTCGAGCAGATGGTGGCATTGCGGGAAGCGGGCGTGGAACTGGTGCTGGTCTCCTCCGGGGCCGTGGCCGCGGGCATGAGCCAGTTGGGCTGGACCTCGCGACCGAGCGCGATGAACGAGCTGCAGGCCGCCGCCTCGATCGGCCAGATGCGCCTGGTGCAGGCCTGGGAGTCGAGTTTCGGCGAGCACGGCAAGCACACCGCGCAGATCCTCCTGACCCATGACGATCTGTCCGACCGAAAACGTTACCTCAATGCCCGCAGCACCCTGCGCACCCTGGTCGACCTGGGCGTGGTGCCGGTGATCAACGAGAACGACACGGTGGTCACCGACGAGATCCGCTTCGGCGACAACGACACCCTCGCCGCGCTGGTGGCCAACTTGGTCGAAGCCGATCTGCTGGTGATTCTCACCGACCGCGATGGCATGTTCGATGCCGACCCGCGCAACAACCCCGAGGCCCAGTTGATCTACGAGGCCCGCGCCGACGACCCGGCGCTGGACGCCGTGGCGGGCGGCACCGGTGGTGCCCTGGGCCGTGGCGGTATGCAGACCAAGCTGCGCGCTGCGCGTCTGGCGGCCCGTTCCGGTGCCCACACCATCATCATCGGCGGGCGCATCGAGCGTGTGCTCGATCGTCTCAAGGCCGGCGAGCGCTTGGGCACCTTGCTGTCGCCCGAGCGCGGCATGCTGGCGGCGCGCAAGCAGTGGCTGGCTGGCCACCTGCAGACCCGCGGCACCTTGGTGCTCGACGCCGGTGCCGTGCAGGCCCTGCGTCAGGCCAACAAGAGCCTGCTGCCGGTTGGTGTGAAGACCGTGCAGGGCAGCTTCCGGCGTGGCGAGATGGTGGTCTGCGTCGGACCGGACGGGCTTGAGGTCGCACGCGGCCTGGCCAACTACAGTGCGCTGGAAGCGCAGAAGATCATCGGCCAGCCGTCGGACGCCATCGAGGGCGTGCTGGGCTACATTGCCGAGCCGGAGCTGGTGCACCGCGATAATCTGGTGCTGGTATGAGTGTGCTGAAGCAGGCGCTGGGTATCCTGGCGCTGGCATTGCCGATAGTCGCCGGGGCCGAGGAAATCGGCCAGGTTTCCACCGTGTTCAAGTTCCTTGGGCCGAACGATCGCATCGTCGTCGAGGCGTTCGACGATCCCAAGGTAGAAGGTGTGACCTGTTACCTGTCGCGGGCCAAGACCGGTGGCGTGAAAGGTGGGCTGGGGTTGGCCGAGGACCGGGCGGAGGCGTCGATCGCCTGTCGCCAGGTCGGACCGATCAATTTCAAGGGTGAACTCAAGGATGGCGAGGAGGTGTTCAAGGAGCGCACCTCGCTGGTGTTCAAGACCATGCAAGTGGTGCGTTTTCTCGACAAGAAGCGCAATACGCTGGTGTACCTGGTGTACAGCGACCGCATGATCGAAGGCAGCCCGCAGAATGCGGTGACGGCGATTCCGATCTTGCCTTGGGCTCAATGATCGCCTGGTAGATTGCAGGGAGGCCTTTGGCCTCCATTCGCGGGGCAAGCCCGCTCCCACAAGTACCGCGCTGCCCCGTATCTGTAGGAACGGGCTTGACCCGCGAAAGGGCCGCAAAGCGGCCCCCATACAACGAATCAGGCCAGCTCTTCGGCCTCATCCTCACGCACGATCGCCTTCACTTCATCGCGGCGGCTGATGAACTTCCAGTCCGCTTCATCGATGTAGATGCCGTTCGGCCCGCTACCCCCTTCCAGGTCGATCGCCACGCGCGCCGACACCTGCGGCTTGACGCTGGCCAGGATCGGTACGAAGCCCAGCTGCAGACTGGTTTCCAGCAACGCCGCCTGGTTGCGCTCGTCGATGTCCGCCGCCTCGTCGAGGTAGTAGGGCAGACGAATGCGCCCTGCCAGGTCGCGGTCCATCAGGTGCAGCAACAGATACATGTTGGTCAGCGCCTTGATGGTCATGGTGGTGCCGTTGGACGCGGCGCCATCGATGTCGGCATGGATCACCGGCTGGCTGTTGATCTTGGTGATCTCGAAGGCCAGCTCGAACAGGTCCTTGAGGCCCAGCTGGTTGTGGTTGGCTGCCACCAGTCGTGCCAGGTATTCCTTGGCTTCTTCGTTCTTGTGATCCTGCTCGGCGCTCTGAGTCAGGTCGAACACCGACAGTGTCTCACCTTCCTCGTACTGGCCGGCGCTGTGGATGATCTGGTCGATGTGCTTGAGCGCTTCCTTGTTCGGCGCCAGGACCACGCGGAAGCTTTCCAGGTTGGACACCTGGCGCTTGTTGATCTCGCGGTTGAACAGGGCCAGCTGGTGTTCGAGGCTGTCGTAGTCGCTGCGGATGTTGCGCAGGGTCCGGGCGATGTCGGTCACCGCAGCACGGCGTGCCTTGGCCAGGGTCAGGGCCTCGTCGGTGCGGTGCGCATAGGCGTTCACCAGCAGCTGCAGGCGGCGCTCCATGTCGTCTTCGCTGTCGAACTTGGCCACGCCCTTGAGGCGAACCTGGGCATACAGCGCCTCGATCTGGTTGTCGACCCGCTGCAGGCTCTGCCACGCATCCTGGTAATCGTTGAGTAGCGGCAGCAGGTTGTCCATCGAGTCGTCGACCGCGTCCATGAACGGCGTGCCGAACGGCAGGTCGGCCGGTAGCAACTGGCGGCGGCGCAGGGCGTCTTCGAGGGTGCGCTGCTTGGCTTCGAGGTCGGCGATCTGGCGGCCGACCAATTGCAGTTTGGCCGACAGCTGCTGGACGCGTTCGGTGAAGGCATCACTGGAGCGCTTGAGCTCGTCCTGGGCCGCCTCCAGCTGCGCCAACTGTTCCAGTTTCTCCGGCTCTTCGGCGCTCAAGGTCTCGCTGCGGCGGTAGTCTTCCAGGGCCTTCTGAGCATCCAGCACCTGCTGGTACAGCGCCTCTGTCTGCGCCTTGGAGGCGCTGCGGTCGGCGGCGACCGATTGTTGGGTCTTGAGCTGCTTGAGCTCTTTCTCCAGGCGCTCTTTCTGATCGCGCAGGGCGGCTCGGTCGGCCAGGGCCTGCAGTGCCGGTGGGTCGATGTGCGACAGGTCGATGGAGATGCCTGGCGCTTCGAAACGCTCGCCCTTGAAGCTGTCGAGCACCGCCTCGAGGGATTTCACCCACAGGTCGCAGTCGTCCAGTTCGATGCCGCGCTCACCCAGCGGCAGGCTGAACAGCGCTCCGTTGAACAGGCGCATCAGGCGGTCGACGTCCTGTTGCGAGAACTCCTCGCGCAGGCGGGCGTAGCTGTTGTTGTCGGCGTGGTCGAGCTGTTGCTTGACCTGCTTGAGGCGTTTTTCCAGATCGCGTACACGCTCGTCGAGGTCTTCGGCGGAGAACTGCCGGGACTGGGCCAGGGCGCCGGCCAATTCGTCGTGAGCATCCTTGGCCGCCAGCAATTGCTGTTCCAGCACCTTGGCGTCCTCGACCAGGGCGAAGCGGTGCTTGAGCACCGACAGCTCGCCCAGCCAGCGCTGGATGCCGGTGATCTCGCGTTCAAGGCGCATCAGCTCCTGGGTGCCGCTGCGCTGGTCGTTCTGCAGGCTGTCCTGCTCGCTGCGGTAGTGCTCGGCCTGGATCACCAGTTCTTCCTTGCGCGCCATGGCGTATTCCTGCCAGGTGCCCAGCAGGTTGTCGAGCAAAGGCGAAAGGCGGTGCAGCTTGCCGCGCAGGATGTCGCGCTGGGCTACGCCACCGGCCAGGGCTTCGACCAGCGGGCCGGCGGCGACCAGGGCGTTGTAGTCCTGCTCCATGCGGCGCACGTCGCGGAAGGCTTCTTCGCAAGCGGCGATGTAGTCGACGCTGCCCGAGCGCAGGCTGTGCTCGAAAGCGTCGAGGAACAGCTGTTTGAGCTTGGCGGCGGTGATCTCGCGCATGTGCAGCAGGTTGATGAACAGGGCGCGGAAAGTTTTCAGGCTCTGCTCGCTGGTCGAGCGCAGCGGAATCAGGGTCAGGTCCAGCGGTACCGAGGTGTGGCCACCGACCAGCAGCCGGCGTAGCTCGTCCGGTTTGAGTTCGTAGGCCTTCAGGCCCAGGCGCTCAAGGTTGGTGAACAGCTCTTTCTGGCGCAGGCAGGTGTCGTTCTTCTGGTAGTGGGCCAGGTCCAGCTCGCCCGTGTAGGCGAAGAACTGGTGGCCGAAACCACCGCCGGGACCGCGACCGACCACGCCGACCACGTGTGGGCCGTGGGGCAGGTTCAGTTCGCAGAGAATGTACGAGGTGTCGCTGGCGAAGTAGAACCGGCGCGACTGCTCCAGGCTGTATTTGCCGAAGCTCATGTCGGACATGCGTGCCAGGATCGGGAACTGCAGGGCGTTGATCGACGCCGATTTACCCAGGTTGTTGGCGCCATAGACCGACAGCGGGTGTTCCAGGGGGAACAGGCCGAGGCTGTAGCCGGCGGTGTTGAGCAGTGCGAAGCGGCGGATGCCGTAGCGTTCCTGGCTCATGCGTCAATCTCCTGTTGCTCTTCGCGGATGGCCCGGGCCAGGGCGTCCTCTTCGCTTTCCTCGCCGTCGAATGGCGTGAGGTCGAGCGGATCGTCGGTACGGTTGAGTTCTTCCGGGCTTTCTTCTTCGACCAGTACCGGGGTCGGCAGCGGCAGGTCGCTGTGCAGGCTGGCGGCCAGGTCGCGGTCCTGTTGTACCGACAGGCACACGTCGAGGAAGCGGTGCATCGGCGGCAGGAAGCGGTAGATGCCGCCTTCTTCATGGGCGAAGCCGAGCTGGGTCATGCGGCGCATGATCTTTTCTTCGAGCTCGTCGACGGTCTGCACTTCGGCCTGCAGGAACAGGTCGCGGTACTTGTCCAGCAGCGACGGCAGCTCGTCGCGGCCGATGCTGCCGCCATCGAGCACGGCCATCGGGTCACGGCCCTGGTCGGCCAAATGCTCGACCAGGATGAAGGTGAACAGCGACAGGCGCTGGGCGGTCTTGTTGACCTGCGCGGCGGCCTGTTCGGGGACGAAGTAATAGAACCCGCGGGTGTCGCACACCAGCTCGAAGCCCAGGGCTTTGAACAGGGTGCGGTACTGGTCCTGGAAGTTCGACAGCTGCGCGTACATCTCAGGGTCGCGGCGGCTGACGTGGAAGCCCTTGAACAGCTCGCGGAAGATCGGCGCGAGCTGGGACAGTTCGGAGAGATCAAGATGCATTGGCTGGGCTCGCGTTGGTGTCAGGTTGCGCTTGGCGGGTGGACGTCAGGGCGAACGAGCGCAGGCTGACCAGATGTTCCTGGGTGCTGTACTCGCGGCGCTCGAGGCGTTCGCGCTTGAAGCGTTTTTCCCGCGAAAGGCGCGAGAACCAGTACAGCAATTCGTCGGTGGCGCCTTCAGGCTCCTGCTCCAGTAGCCAGACCATGAGGTCGGGCAGCGGCAGGGCGTCCTCGCAGCGTTCGAGCATTTCCTTGACCGTGCGCGGCGCCCGCGGCAACGGTCCCTTCTGGGTCTTGTGCGCCTTGGGGAAACGAGCCGGCTTGGGCTCGAAGCGGGCCAGGGCATAGACATACGCTTCGACCTGGCTGGCACTGCCGAGGAAGGTGCTCTGGGGACGGGTGAACAGCGGCATGGCCGCTTGCGGTACGGCGTCGATGCCCTTGCGCCGGATCACCGACAGGGCCAGTGCGGCGCCGCGGGTCACGGCGTTGTGCCGGCGCGCTTCTTCTCGCAGCGGCAGCAGCAGTTCGCGGGCGTGGCGCAGGGTCAGCTGGGCGCTGGTCTGCATCTCGAGGATGCGCGCGTGGGTGCGCAGCAGCATGTCGTCGTCGACCAGATGGCCCAGGCGCGCCTGTTCGCCAAGCAGCTTCAGCAGCACGGTCTCGACCTTGCGCACACCCTGTTCGAAGGCGCCGTCGGCGTTGACCAGCTGGATCATCGGTTCGACGTATTCGTCCCAGGTCGCCAGGACTTCGGCATACCGTTGGCGCAGCGGGATCTGGCGGTTGCTGGTCTTGGCCCGTTCGGCCACGGCCACCAGTGCCTGTTCGTCGTTGTCGAGCTTCTTGAGCACGTCGCGTACACGCATGTCCAGCAAACGCAACTGGCGTGCCAGATCGTCGCTGTCGCGGTTGTCGAAGGCGTCCTGGATATGCCCGGCCAGGCGCTCCAGGTGGCGCAGGTAGGCCTCGATCTCCAGGCACAGGCCCAGGCGGTGTTCGCGGCGCAGGTAGGCGAGGAAGTCGTGGATCTGGGCATTGAGCTCGAAGCGGTTCGGGCTCTTGGCCACCGGCACGAGAATATCCAGGCGGATCCACACGTCGAGCAACTGGGTGATGTCCTGCGGGGTGCTTTCCACCTGCTGGCGGCCCAGTTGCTGGCGCAGTTCGACCAGGCTCAGGGTGCCCTGGTCGAAACGCTCGCACAGCGGCTCGATCAGGGCCCAGTGTTCGGCTAGGGCGCGCAGGACGCGCTTGGGTTCGATCATTGGCGTCGACTCGTTGCCAAGTAAAAGGGGGCGATTGTACTGCATCCTAGGGGGAGGATTTCACCCCTTGGTCTGTAATGAGGGGTAACCCTTGCTTCTGTGGGGGAATCCGCTGGCCTGTTCGCGGGTAAACCCGCTCCTACAGGATCTCCACCATTTCGAATACTGAGGGGTATCTGTAGGAGCGGGTTTACCCGCGAACGGGCCAGGCGAGGCAACAATTTTCTGCCGACCTGTTGAGGCGCCGGACGCCCAACGGCGTTAGAATGCCCGACTGACTTCACCCCCCGGATACCCGAGCCTTGCTGACCGAGCCCCGCCGCCGCGCCTACCTTTCCGCCATGCAAGTGGTGCATTGGCTGCCGCGCGCCGAACTGCCGTTCGCTGCGCCGTCGCGCCCAGAGCTGCTCCTGCCACAGGCGCCAGTGGACGAGCTCGAATTCGAGCCCCGGACCGCGGCGGCTGTCGCCAGCGAGGCGGCGGTCGCGCCGCAAGCACGTAACGTGGAACGCCCGAAGATCGAAGTGCCACGCCCAGGCAGCACGCCCAAGCCTTCGGCCAAGATGGCCGAAGCCGAGCCGCCGGCGCCGGCCCCGCGTCCGCTACCGGTGCCGCCGCCACGCTTTGCCCTGCAGCTGCTGCGAGCCGGCAGTTGCCTGCTGCTGGTGGAGCTCGCCACTGGCCAGCCGTTCCAGAGCCGCGACCCATCCTACCTGCTGCTCAAAGACATGCTGCGTGCTGCCGGATTGCCCGATGCGCCGCAGATCATCGGTGAGCCGGTGCGCTGGCCGTTGCTGGTGCGCGGCAACATGGATCAAGGCCCGGACGCGGCGCGCGATTTCGTCCAGGGCTTCATCCAGGCTCGCCTGGAAGAGGCGCCCAGTGCCTGTCTGTGGCTGATCGGCCTGCCGGCTCTGCGCTTCGCAGCCCATGCCGAGGCCGAAGCTTACTACCAAGTACTCAAGATTGACGGCCTGGGCGAGGCCTGGGCCTTGCCCGGTCTTGAACTGTTGATGGACGAGCCGCAGCGCAAGGCGGACGTCTGGAAAGCCATGCGCCAGCTCATGGCGCGCTGGAAGAGCGTTGAATGAGTGACTCGATCAGCTTCCGCCCGATGACCGAGGCGGATCTGGATGCCGTGCTTAAGATCGAATATGCCGCGTTCAGTCACCCTTGGACCCGAGGGATTTTCCTGGACGCGCTGAAGTCCTACGAGGTCTGGTTGATGTTCGATGGTCAGCAACAGGTGGGCCATGGCGTGATCAACGTGATCATCGACGAGGCCCATCTGCTCAACATCACCGTCAAGCCCGAGAACCAGGGCCGCGGCCTGGGATTGCGTCTGCTTGAGCACTTGATGGCGCGTGCCTATCAGCTCAATGGCCGCGAATGCTTCCTCGAAGTGCGCGCCAGCAACCAGTCGGCCTATCGCCTGTACGAGCGCTACGGTTTCAATGAGATCGGCCGCCGCCGCGACTACTATCCGGTTGCCGGAGGGCGCGAAGATGCCTTGGTAATGGCTTGCACCCTGCTCGAAGAGTGACTTGACTGCATGGCAGTACCCGCGCGCGTGACGCGGGTGTGCCCGGTGCGGCAGGGGAGGGGCGATGCGCAGGCTGGTGCTGGCGGCGATGTTCATGGTGGGTGCTGTCCACGCCGATGATCGCGACCTATGGATGTTCGCCCAATGGGCCGGGGATCACCAGACCCGGCCATTTCGCGAGATGTTGGTCGAGGCCCGGCTCTACGGCGTGGTACCGATCCATCAGCTGCTGCGCTCGGCTTCGGACTGGAGGCAATGCCACGCCTCGCCGTTCGCGGTTCCGCCGGTCAGCAACTGGGCGGCGGTGCGTTCTACCCTGGCGTTGCTCCACACCCTCGACCAGCAAGGCCTCTTGCGTCAGTTCGAGGTGGTGTCGGCCTACCGTGAGCCGGTATTGAACCGCTGTGCCGGTGGCGCCGTGGCCAGTGCCCATACCCGCGCCTTCGCCGTCGACATCCTGCTGCCTGCCTGGGCCGATCCCAATCCGTTGTGCGTCTTCTGGCAGCAGCATGGCCAGGCCTGGAACATGGGGCTGGGTCGCTATCCCACCGGCCGCATCCATATCGACACTGCCGGTTACCGGACCTGGGGTGGGGATGGGGGGCCCGGATCGTCGTACTGCGCCAAGCTGGCGGCTGGCAGCTAGGGTTTTCTGCAGACAAAGAAAAAGGGCTTACCTTGCGGTAAGCCCTTTGACTTGTTTGGTGGCTACACAGGGACTTGAACCCCGGACCCCAGCATTATGAATGCTATGCTCTAACCAACTGAGCTATGTAGCCGATGGCGCGCATTATTCTCTTGCGCAGGCCTGCTGTCAACACTGATTTGAAAAAAAATTTGCACGCTTTCAAAAACTTAGCCGTCAGGCCCAGCTTCAGTACGCAATCAGCCATTGACCTAGCACGCCATGCACACGCAGGTGCTGTTGCTCCGCCAGTCTGTCCAAGGCTTCTTCGCTGCGGTCGAGGTTGTAGGTGCCGGTCACACGCCGATAGGCGGCGTGATCATTCCACAACACGAGTCGTTGGCCTTGATGGGCGGCCAAGCGCTCCAACACGTCGGCCAGTGGCATATCGGTGGCACGCAGGTAGCCGGTTCGCCAGGCCGTTGAGGCGTTGGCATCGACTTTTTGTACTGCGTCGATCCGGGCATCGTTGAAGGTGACCCGTTCACCGCTCGCCACCATGCGCTGATCGCCGCCCTGGATGACCATGGCTTTGCCACTCAAGACCGTAAGTTCGCTCTGGTCGGCACGGCGGGCCAGCGTCAACCGGGTGCCGAACACCTGGATGCGTGCATCGGCGACTTCGATTTCCATCGCCCGACCATCGAGCATCACCTCCACGTCGACCTGGCCTTGCACCAGCTGCAGCACCCGCGTGCGTCCACGCAGATCGACATTCATGGCGCTGGCGCTGTCCAGGTGCAGGGTGCTGCCATCGTTCAGGCGCACGCTGCGCCGCTCGCCGACGTCGGTGTGCAACTCGCTGCCCAAACGCTGCAGCAAAGGCCAATACAGGTAGGCCAACGCTCCGAGCAGCAGCAGGAACGATAACCCCAGGTACTTGCCCGTCACGCTGCGACGCGTCTTGATCAACTGCGGGCGAGGGCGGCTAGGTAGCGCTGGGTGCAGCTGTTGCCAACAGGCTTCGAGTTCGGCGTAGGCGTGGGCATTGAGTGGGTCCTGGCACCACAGGGCAAAGGCCTGGCGGGTCTGTACGTCGCAACCTGGCTGGCGCAATAGCGAAAACCAACGCAGTGCCTCCTGTTGAGGATCGGATTGGGTCTGCGCGGCGGACATAGGGCTCATGGCGGCTGCTCGCTGGAAGTGGGCGTTTCGCCCAGCGATAACGGGGTGACAGGTCGAGGATGCTAAATATATTGAGAACCATTTGCAAGTATGCGGGTGCCGCTGAGAAATAAAGGTAGCTATGTATCTATTTGTTTCCCGATAATCGGATCCCAACCTGCGGACGGAGATCAGGCCAATGGCCATCAGTAGCGCTTCCTCGGCTACCACCAGCGGCACGGCAAACCCAGCCAACCCGCTGGTGATGCGCATCATCACCTTCTGTGCCTTGGCGCATCTGATCAACGACTTGATCCAGTCGGTGCTGCCGGCGATCTACCCGATGCTCAAGACCAGCTACGGGCTCAGCTTCGCCCAGATCGGCATGATCACCCTGACGTTCCAGATCACCGCCTCGCTGTTGCAGCCGTGGGTCGGCTTCTTCACCGACCGTCGACCGACGCCCAACCTGCTGCCGTTGGGCACCTTGTGCACCTTGGTCGGTATCGTGATGCTGGCGTTCGTTGGTAGCTTCCCGATGATCCTGCTGGCCTCGGCGCTGGTGGGCATCGGCTCGTCGACCTTCCACCCGGAAACCTCGCGCATCGCCCGCCTGGCCTCCGGGGGGCGCTTCGGCCTGGCCCAGTCGACCTTCCAGGTCGGCGGCAACACCGGCTCGGCCTTGGGCCCGCTGCTGGCGGCGGCCATCGTCATTCCGTTCGGCCAGGGCCACGTGGCCTGGTTCGGCGTCGCCGGCCTGGCGTTCTTCGGCGTGACCCTGATGCTGCGCCGTTGGTACAAGGAACATCTCAACCAGGCCAAGACACGCAAGGCGGTGCAGGCCAGCCATGGCATCTCCCGCCAGCGGGTGATCGCCGCCTTGATCGTGCTGGGCCTGTTGGTGTTCTCCAAATACTTCTACATGGCCAGCTTCACCAGCTATTTCACCTTCTACCTGATCGAGAAGTTCGACCTCTCGGTGGCCAGCTCGCAACTGCACCTGTTCCTGTTCCTCGGCGCGGTGGCGGCCGGTACCTTCTTCGGTGGGCCGATCGG
Organism: Pseudomonas sp. HD6422; assembly: GCF_025377065.1. NCBI lineage: Bacteria > Pseudomonadati > Pseudomonadota > Gammaproteobacteria > Pseudomonadales > Pseudomonadaceae > Pseudomonas > Pseudomonas sp. HD6422. The sequence continues at coordinate 76,685 of NZ_JAHWIW010000002.1, forward strand.
CGACCGTATCGGGCGCAAGGCGGTGATTTGGTTCTCGATTCTGGGCGTGGCGCCGTTCACTCTGGCGCTGCCCTATGCCGACCTGTTCTGGACCACCGTGCTGAGCGTGGTGATCGGCTTCATCCTGGCATCGGCGTTCTCCGCCATCGTGGTGTATGCCCAGGAACTGGTGCCTGGAAGCGTAGGCATGATCGCCGGGATTTTCTTCGGTTTGATGTTCGGTTTTGGTGGCATCGGTGCTGCGCTGCTGGGCTATCTGGCAGATCTGCGTGGTATCGAATACGTCTATGGGCTTTGCTCGTTCCTGCCCTTGTTCGGTTTGCTGGCGGTGTTCCTGCCCAGCACCGGTAAGCGTTGAGACTGCTTGGGCTGCATTGCAGCCCATTCGCGGGCAATTGACGATGCGGCCCGCCATCGCCTAGAGTGCCGCCTCTCTCCACCCTTCCACGTAGTCGTTACCGTAATGCGCCGTAGCCAATGTCTCCCTCGCACCCGTCAGCCTGCCTTGCAGGCGATGCGCCGTGCGTGGCCGAGCGATACGGTGCTCAAGCGGCGGCGCAGCGTGCTGTTTGCCTTCACCTTCTCGCCACACCTCGCCCTGAACTGAACTGCGCCCCTGCATCGCCTGGCATTCTGGCGTGCTCGCGGGCGCCTGCATTTGCGCGTCTTTTCAGTTTGCGAGGAGTGGTACATGAACATGCGTTTGCTGGCCGGCCTGTTGTTCGCCGTGTCGGTCGTCGGTTTCAGCCTGGGAGCCAGCCTGCCGCTGGTGTCGTTGCGCCTGCACGAGGCAGGAGCCGGTACCCTGGAAATCGGCATCATTGCGGCCATACCCGCGGCGGGGATGATGCTTTCGGCGTTCATGGTCGACGCCTGTTGCCGGCACCTGACCCGGCGCACCATCTACCTGTTGTGCTTCAGCTTATGCACCGTGAGCATCGCCCTGCTCGAAACGGCCTTCGCTTCGCTGTGGCTGCTGGCTGTGCTGCGCCTGGGGCTGGGCATCGGCATGGGCATTGCGATCATCCTTGGCGAATCCTGGGTCAACGAACTCTGCCCGGACCACAATCGCGGCAAGATCATGGCCTTGTACGCCACCAGCTTCACCGGATTCCAGGTACTGGGCCCGGCACTGCTGGCGCTGCTCGGCGCCGACAGCCCGTGGATCATCGGTGTGGTGACCCTCGGTTACGGCCTGGCGCTGCTGTGCATCCTGCTGACCGTGCCCAACGACCACGTCGAGCATGGTGAGGAGGGTGAGAAGAGCTTCGGCCTGGCCGGGTTCTTCCGCGTGGCCCCGGCATTGTGCGTGGCGGTGTTGTTCTTCTCGTTCTTCGATGCCGTGGTGCTGTCGTTGTTGCCGGTGTATGCCAGCAGCCATGGCTTCGCCGTGGGTGTGGCGGCGCTGATGGTGACAGTGGTGTTCGCTGGCGACATGGTGTTCCAACTGCCGCTGGGCTGGTTGGCCGACCGCGTCGAGCGCACCGGGCTGCATCTGCTGTGCGGGCTGGTGGCGATGGCCATCGGCATCGCCTTGCCCTGGTTGCTGGACATGACCTGGCTGCTGTGGCCGATGCTGGTGCTGTTGGGCGCGGTGGCGGGGGCGATCTACACCTTGGCGTTGGTGCTGATCGGTCAGCGTTTCAAGGGCCAGGACCTGGTCACGGCCAATGCCAGTGTGGGCTTGCTGTGGGGTGTCGGTAGCCTGGTCGGGCCGCTGCTCAGCGGCGCGGCGATGGACGTGGCGCCCCATGGGCTGCCGATGGCCCTGGCGCTGATGGCGGGGTTGTTCGTGTGTTTCGCTCGGCAATCGTATCGGCGGACGGGGCGGTTGCGGGCAGTGGTGGACTGAGGCGCTCGATTGCATGCCAGGAATTACCGCGCAAGAACCGGCGTTTCGCCGTCCCATCACTGAGCTAAGATGGAGCTGGCCTGAACCCACTGGAGGCTTGCATGACCCTCGCCGACCCGGTGCCCGATGACTACCGTGCGGCCATCGACTACCTGAGCGCGCTGGACGCTGACTGGGCGCGGCATATCGCTGCGGTGGGGCCGTGCCTGCACCAGGCCAAGCCAGCGCAGGAGCCCTACGAGGCACTGGTGCGGGCGATCGCCTACCAGCAATTGCATGGGCGTGCCGCCGAGGCCATTCTGGGGCGGATGCTGGCGTTGTTTCCCGAGGTGGCGTTTCCGCGCCCTGAGCAATTGTTGGCAGTGGAACCGCAGACGCTGCGCGCTTGTGGTTTTTCGGCGAGCAAGCTGGCGACGATCCAGGGCATCGCCCAGGCGCGTCTGGAGGGGCGGGTCCCTAGCCGCGCCGAGGCGCTGGTGATGGACGATGAAGCCCTGATCGAGCGTCTGGTGGCGTTGCGTGGCGTAGGGCGCTGGACCGTGGAGATGTTGCTGATCTATTGCCTGGAGCGCCCGGATATCCTGCCGGTGGACGATTTCGGCGTGCGCGCCGGGTATCGCCGGCTCAAAGGCCTGGACAAAGCGCCGACACCGGCGCAGTTGCGGGCCCTGGGGATGGCGTGGAGCCCGTTTCGTACAGTGGCGGCCTGGTACCTGTGGCGGGCCTGATGGACGCTCAGTGGCATGTCCGGCCTTTTCGCGGGCAAGCCCGCTCCCACAGGTACAGCACAGCCCTCGGGACCTCACCAATCCCTGTGGGAGCGGGCTTGCCCGCGAAGGGGCCGGACCGGACGATGCAAACATGAGAACTTCCCAGATGACGCCCTACACCACCGAGATCCAACGCTGGCAAGCCGTGGAGTCGCGCGACGCCGGCGCCGTCGGCCACTTCGTCTATGCCGTGCGCACCACCGGCATCTACTGCCATCCAGGTTGCAGATCACGCATGGCCAAGCGCGAGAACGTCGAGTTCTTCGACACCCCGACCAGCGCCGAATCCGCAGGCTACCGCGCCTGCCGCCGCTGCCAGGGCAAGTCGGCCGATAACCGCCGCAGCGCGCTGATCACCCAGGCCTGCCGCCTGCTCGAAGAGCACCACAGCCCCCTCAGTCTCGACCAGCTCGGCGCACGTCTGGCGGTAAGCCCGTTTCATCTGCATCGTCTGTTCAAGGCCGAAACCGGCCTCACTCCCAAGGCCTACGCCATGGCCTTCCGCGCCCGGCGGCTGCGCGAGCGGCTGGGCGAAGGGCAGGGCTCGGTCACCGACGCGATCTACGACGCAGGTTACAATTCCAACAGCCGTTTCTACGCCAGCGCCGACCAACGCCTGGGCATGCAGCCGCGGATTTACCGGGCTGGCGGTGTCGGCGCCGCCATCCATTTCGCTGTCGGGCAGTGCACGTTGGGCGCGATCCTGGTGGCGCAAAGCGCCAAGGGCATCTGCGCGATCTCGCTCGGTGACGATCCTCAAGCCCTGCTCGAAGCGCTGCAGGACCAATTTCCCAAGGCTGAGCTGATCGGTGCCGATGCCGCATACGAACGTCTGGTCGCCGAAGTCGTAGGTTTCGTCGAAGCCCCGGCGCTCGGCCTCGACCTGCCCCTGGATGTGCAGGGCACAGCGTTCCAGGAGCGCGTCTGGCAGGCCCTGCGTGAAGTGCCGGTGGGCAGTCAAGCCAGCTACAGCGACATCGCCGAGCGCATTGGCGCGCCGCGGGCCGTGCGCGCGGTGGCCATGGCTTGCGCGGCCAATCGCATCGCCGTAGCCATTCCTTGCCATCGGGTGGTACGCCGCGACGGCGACATCAGTGGTTACCGCTGGGGCGTGGAACGCAAGCGGCAGCTGCTGGATCGAGAAGCGGCACTCTCCTGATTGCCTGAAGCCGCGTAGAATCTGCCGCCAGATCGGAATGTAAAGAGGAACATTCGATGGGGCGTGTCAGCCTTGCTCGTTTCTACCTGGGTGTGTTGGCCCTGATGCTGGCGCTGGCCAGCCCCGCCTGGGCGGCACCAGCCACACCGCTGTCGAACCTGAGCGTGGGTGACATGCCTGCGCTCGATGAAAATGCCAGCCTCGAGCAGCTCAGCGATCGGCTCGACGTGATCCGACAAGGGGTCACCAGCGACGCCAACGACGATGTGCTGGCACAGTTGCGCCTGGCCACTATCCAGGTCCAGCGCCAGGCCGATGCGCTCAGCGCCGAGCGCACTGCCGACGTCAGCAAGCTGGATGACAAGCTCAATGTGCTGGGCCCGGTGCAGCCGGACGAGGCCGCTGCCCTGACCCAGCAACGCAAACAGCTCGCCGCCGAGAAGAAGGCGCTGGTGGCTCAGCAGGAGCAGGCGACCAAGCTGACCCAGTCGGCACGCGACCTGTCGACCCAGATCGTCAACCTGCGGCGCAGTCAGTTCAACTCGCAGATCACCAGTCGCGCCGCTTCGCCGCTGAGCCCGAGCTTCTGGCGCAGCATCATCCGCCCCACCCAGGATGACGTGGCGCGCCTGCGCGACCTGCAAGGCGAGGCCACCGATGCCATCGCCAGTGCGTTCGATGCCGTCCATCGCTGGCTGTTCATCGGCAGCCTGGTCGCTGCGATCCTGGTGTGGACCGTGCTACGCGGCCTGATCGAACGCGGCCTGGCCCACGCCATGGTGCGCTGGTTGCCGGAAGGGCGCTTGCGCCGTAGTGCCCTGGCCGTCGGTGTGAGCCTGGCGACGCTGGGGACCATCGCCGGTTCGGTATCGTTGGTGCGTTGGGGCTTGGAGAGCAGTGCCGAGCTGGGCGCGGATATCGCCAGCGTGACCAACCATGTGCTGACCCTGGTGGTGTTCAGCGCATTCATCACCGGGCTGGGGCGCGCCATGCTGATGCTGCAGAGGCCGTCCTGGCGTCTGCCGCCGATTCACGATGAAGTGGCCAGTGCACTGGGATGGTTCCCCAAGTTGCTGGCCCTGGCGTTGATGGTCATGGTGACCTTGGAGCGCATCAACAGCGTGATCGGCGCCAGTCTGGCGCTCACGGTCGCGGTCAATGGACTGACCGCGCTGGTCGTGGCAGTGATCTTCTCCACCGCCCTGATGCGCTATCGCCGCACCCTGCGCGAGCATGATCTGGAGCGCCCGAGCGGCATCGCCGGGCTGATTCCCTTCGTAATGGTGGTGTGGCTGGCGGCGATTCTGTTGTCACTGCTGGCAGGCTACCTGACCCTGGCCTACTACCTGACCGCCAAGTTGCTGTGGGTCAGCCTGGTCACCACCTGCGCCTACCTGCTGACCACCTTCCTCGGCGATCTCTGCGAGACGCTGCTGTCGCCGCGGCAACCGGGCGGCCTGGCCCTGGCCGCGTCGCTCGGCCTGGCGCCTCGGCACCAGGCCCAGGCCAGTACCATCCTGGCCGGTATCGGCCGCACCAGCTTGCTGTTCCTCGCCCTGCTGCTGGTGCTGATGCCTTCAGGCACCAGCCCCGCCGAACTGATGGCCAGCCTGGGCGATTGGGACGGCACCGGCGGCAAGATACTGGGTAACCTGAACATCGTGCCCCAGGATATCCTGATGGCGTTGGTGCTGTTCTTCGGCGGCCTTTTCGGCCTGCGCGTGATCAAGCGCTGGCTCAGTGAACGGCTGTTGCCGGAAACCGACATGGACGCCGGCATGCGTGCCTCGCTGGTGACCTTGGTCGGTTACCTGGGCTTCATCTTCCTGGCCATGCTGGTGATGACGACCCTGCACATCAATCTGACCAGCTTGACCTGGGTGGTCAGTGCGCTGTCGGTAGGTATCGGTTTTGGCTTGCAGCAAATCGTGCAGAACTTCATTTCTGGCCTGATCCTGCTCACCGAGCGGCCGGTCAAGGTGGGCGACTGGGTGAGCCTGGCCGGGGTGGAGGGTGATATCCGGCGGATCAACGTGCGCGCTACCGAAATCCAGATGTCCGACCGTTCGACGGTGATCGTGCCCAACTCCCAGTTCATCTCCCAGAACGTGCGTAACGTGACCATGGGCAATGCCCTGGGGGTGGTCGGCATTACCTTGACCTTGCCCTTGGAGACTGATGCCAACCGCGTGCGCGAGTTGCTGCTGTCGGCGTTCCAGGCGCATGAGAGCATTCTCGATGCGCCTGCCTGCTCGGTGTCGTTCAAGGACCTGACAACCAGCGGCATGGTAATCAGCGTCAGTGGTTACGTGGCGGGACCCCGGCAGGTGTCGGGGACCCGCAGTGATTTGCTGTTCACCATCCTCGGGCGGCTGCGGGACGAGGGGATTGCCTTGTCTTCGCCACAGAGCATGGTGTTGGTGCAGGAAGGGGGGCGCTCGGCGCAAGAGTCGGTTTAGGGGGAGTGGTGGGCGTGGAGCGAGGAGCCTTGGCCAGCTCCCTGGATCACCCCAAGCACCGCGTCACATGCTTGACCGACTGATACGCCGCCAAGCCCCAGGGCCCAAGCTCGCGGCCAATGCCGCTGCCCTTGGTGCCACCCCACGACGTTTCGACGAACACCGCCTGGATCGAGTTGATCCACACATGCCCGACCTCCAGCGCATCGGCCACCCGCTCGGCACGCATCAGGTCGGCCGAGCAAACGGTGGCGACCAGCCCGAAGCGGCTGTCGTTGGCCTCGGCGATGGCCTGCGCCTCGCTGGCGAAGCGGCGGGCGCAGAGCACCGGGCCGAAGATCTCCTCGGTCCACAGGCGACTGTCGTTGGGGACGTCTGTATACAGCGTGGGGCTGACGAACCAGCCGTCGCGCTCCAACGTCTTGCCGCCGGCCAGGCAACGCAGGCCTTCCTCGCGTGCAGTAGCGAAGTAGCCGGCGACCTTGAGCCACTGCGCCTGGCTGGTCAGCGGCCCCATGTCGACCTCCTCGCTCAGCGGGTTGCCCACGCGCAGCCCTTGCAGCGCCTGTTGCAAGCGCGGCAGCAGGGCATCGGCGATGCCGTCCTGCACCAGCAGGCGTGAAGTCGCCGAGCACATCTGCCCGGCGTTCCAGGTGATCCCGGCGACGATCCATTCCACTGCCTGTTCGACATCGCAGTCGTCGAACACCACGATCGCCGACTTGCCGCCCAACTCCAGGGTCACTGGCCGGCAGTGGGCCGCGCTGCTGCGCATCACCTGGCTTCCGACACTGTTGCTACCGGTGAACGAGAGCTTGTCCAGGCCCGCGTGATTGCTCAGCGCAGCTCCGACCTCGGCCTTGCCGTTGACGATGTTCAGCACCCCGACGGGCAGCCCGATCGCCTCGGCGATCTGGCCGTAAGCCAGTTCGACCAGCGGAGTGATCTCCGAAGGCTTGAGCACTACGGTGCAACCGGCCGCCAGGGCCGGGGCAATCTTCCAGGCGCTGGTCACCAGGGGGAAGTTCCATGGCACGATCAGCCCCACCACGCCGACCGGTTCGAGCCGGGTGCGGGCGCTGAAACCGGGAGCCGCCAGGGCCACGTCGCGGTTCTGCAAGGGCAACTGCTCGGCCAGGTCGGCGTAGTAGCTGAAGGTCGCCAGCGCATCCTCCAGGTCGATTTCCGCTTCGTGCCGAGGCTTGCCGTTGTTACGCATCTGCAGCTCGATGAGGGCTTCGCGACGTTGCCCAAGCTGCTCTGCGAACCCCCGCAAGTAGGTGGCCCGCGCCGAGGGCTCGACCTGCTTCCAGGCCGGCAGGGCCTGGCGCGCGGCAGCCACCGCCTGGTCGACCTGGGCTACGCTGGCGGCCATCAGTTCGGCGAACGGCAACCCAAGGGAGGGATCGTTGACGCTGATGCAGTCGCTGCCCTGGCCTTCGACCCAATGGCCGGCGATGTAGTGGGAAGTGGTCATGTGAATATCCAGTCAGGCCGGGTCGGCAAAGGTTACGGGCGCGTGCGCGGTGCTTTTGCAACGCACCCAGCGCGGGCCGTTGGGGCCGTACACGCCAGCAGGTTCGGGGAACAGGTTGAGCAGTAGCAGGTACAGCAGGCCAGCTACGTCAAGGGTCACCGGCAGGCTCAGGTCGATGCCACCGGCCAGATCCCCCAACGGGCCGACGAACTGCCCCGGCAGGTTGACGAAGCACAGGCCGATCACCGCGCTGGGGATCCAGGCTCCCATGCCGCGCCAGTTCCAGCCGTGCAGGAACCAGTAGTGGCCGCCGCGCTGGCCGCGGGTGAACACCTGCAGGTCGTCGGCATGGTAGAAGCCGCGACGGGTGATCAGGCCGAGGATCATGATCACCATCCACGGGCTGGTGCAGGTGATGATCAACACAGCGAAGGTCGACACGCTCTGCACCAGGTTGAAGGTGAAGCGGCCGATGAAGATGAAGGCGATGGCCAGCACGCCAATCAGCAGGGTGGCGCCGGCGCGGCTGAGCAGGCGCGGGAACACGCTGGACATGTCCAGCCCCGTGCCATACAGCGCGGTGGTGCCGGTGGACATGCCGCCGATCACCGCGATCAGGCACACCGGCAGGAAGAACCAGCTCGGCGATACCGCCAACAGGCCGCCGACGTAGTTGTTGGCAGCGATGTAGTCCGGTGCCTGGCTGGCCACCAGGGTGGCGGTGCACAGGCCGAACAGGAACGGGATCAGCGTCGCGACCTGGGCGGCGATCACCGCCAGCATGATGCGCGCCTTCGGCGTTTGCCGTGGGATATAGCGCGACCAGTCGCCAAGGAACGCGCCGAACGACACCGGATTGCTCATCGCCAGGATCGCCGCACCGACGAACGCAGCCCAGAAGCCGGCCTGGCCGAGGCTGACGCTGCCGGCGTAACCGGCATCGAACGGCCCGGCAAAGGCGAAGATGCCGAGCAGGAACAGCAGGCTCGAGGCCCACACGGCGATCTTGTTCACCCACAGCATGAAGCGGAAGCCGAAGATGCACACCACCAGTACCAGCACCGCGAACAGACCATAGGCCAGGCCCAGGGTCAGGTCGGTTTCCGGCAGGCCGACCAGGCGCTTGGCGCCGCCGACCAGGGCATCGCCCGAACTCCACACCGACAGCGAGAAGAATGCCACGGCGGTCAGCAGCGACAGGAATGAGCCGACGATACGCCCGTGCACGCCAAAGTGCGCGCCCGAGGACACCGCATTGTTGGTCCCGTTGAGAGCGCCGAACAGGCCCATGGGGGCAAGGATCAGTGCGCCCACCCCAACGCCGAGCAGAATTGCCCAGGCACCCGCCTGGAACGACAGGCCGAACAGCACCGGGAAGCTGCCCAGTACGGCGGTGGCGAAAGTGTTGGCGCCGCCGAAGATCAGGCGGAACAGGTCCAGCGGGGAGGCGTCGCGTTGATCGTCAGGGATCTGTTCGACGCCGTTGGTCTCGATACCGGTCGAGTGGCTCATGGTGATGCTCCAGCGCGGTTGTTGTAGACGCGGTGCGTTGCACGGGTCGTTTTTGTGGTGCGATGGCAGGGCGGCAAGGCCGCAGGAAATCGAATCAGGCCGGGGTCACGACCGACAGGTGCTCATGACACGCCAACCAGCGTTCGCCGTGGCGACGGAAAACAATGGTCTCACGCTCGGCCAGCCGATGTTCCTCGTCAGCGCTGCGAATGTGCGTGGCCACATCGTGCATGAAGACCGCGACATCGCCCTGCAGGCTGACCTGCGCATTGCTCGACTGGCAGCCGAGCACGGCGAAGCCCTCGGCCTGCCATTGGGCCCAGAGGTCTTCATAGGCACGGCGCGACAGCAGCGGCTGCGGCAGGGTGTGGAAGAGGAACGTGGCGTCTTCGCTGAAGCAGGCGAAGTAGCGAGCGGTGTCGTTGCTGGCGAAGGCGTCGACGAGGGCGTCGGCGGCTTGTCGTACCCGAAGGGTCTGGTCCACGGGAGTGGCCTCACGTTTATTGTGATTGTGTTGAGGCGATTCTGGTGGGGGAGGGCGAAGGGAAAAATCGGTGGGAGGAAATAATTAGTTCAGGAATTCGTGAAGTGATTGCCCTCCGGGCTGCCGGCATGGCGTGTGCTCACAGGCGCCGAGGGGCGGCCAGGCCACCCCTGGGAGCTTCAATCAGTTCGCATCGCGCACCGCGCTGAGGAATGTCCGGGTACGTTCCTGCTGCGGATTCTCGAAAATCTGCGCCGGGGTGCCTTGTTCATGGATCTGCCCCTTGTAGAAGAAGCACACCCGGTCAGCGAACTCGCGGGCAAACCCCATCTGGTGCGTGACCATCAGCATGGTCAGGTTGTGTTCGCTGCCCAAGCGGCGAATCACGTTGAGCACCTCGCCGCACAGCTCCGGGTCCAGTGCCGAGGTCACCTCATCGAACAGCATCACCTTGGGCCGCATCGCCAGTGCCCTGGCAATCGCCACGCGCTGTTGCTGGCCGCCGGACAGTTGCGATGGGTAGTGTTCGAACTTGTTACCCAGGCCGACCATCTCCAACAGCTCGGCAGCGCGCTCGCGTGCTTCGGCTGGCTTGACGCCCAGTACCTGCACCGGGGCCTCGATGACGTTCTGCAAGGCGCTCATGTGAGGGAACAGGTTGAAGCTCTGGAACACCATGCCGATCTTCGCCCGCACCCTGCGCACATGGCGTTCGTTGGCCGCGACCAGTGCGCCGTTGCGCCCCGGCATATGGGTCAGCGATTCGCCGTCGACGTCGATTACGCCCTGATCGATGCCTTCGAGGGTCATCAGCACCCGCAGCAAGGTCGACTTGCCCGAGCCGCTGGGGCCGATGATCGCCACCTTTTCGCCGGGGGCGACATTCAGGTTCAGGCCATCGAGCACGGTAAAGCTGCCGTAGCGTTTGGTCACGTCCTTGAAACTGACGAGGGGTTGGGCAATGGCCGCTGTGGGCATGCTGGTATCCCGGGGCAAGGGGGTGGCAGTGGCGAGTGGGGTCACAGGCGCGATCATCAGCGGAGCTCCAGGCGCACTTCGAGGCGCCGAACGAGATAGGCCAGAGCGATGCTCAAGGCCAGGAAGAACAGGCCGACCAGGGTGATCGGCTCCAGGTAGCGGAAGCTCTCGGAACCGATGTTCTTGGCCTGCTGCATGATTTCCACCACGGTGATGGCCGACAGCACCGGAGTGTCCTTGAGCATGGCGATCAGGTAGTTGCCCAGCGGCGGCAGGATCGGTCGGATCGCCTGGGGCAGGATGATCGTCCGGTAGGCGGTCCAGGGCGCGAAGTTCAGCGCCACCACCGCTTCCCATTGGCTGCGTGCCACCGAATCGAGGCCGCCGCGGTACACCTCGGCCAGGTAGCAGGCGTAGTGCACGCCGATACCGATGATGCCCGCCTGCAGGGCGGTCATGCTGACCCCGTAGTTGGGCAGCACGTAGTACAGGAAATACACCTGGATGAGCAGCGGCGTACTGCGGATGAATTCGATCAGCAATGCCACCGGCCACGACAGCCAGGCATGGCGGCTGCGCCGGGCGATGGCCAGGAACAGGCCCAGCACCACGGCGATCAGGAAGCCTACCAGGGTGATGCCGAGGGTTTTCAGCGACGCCTGCAACAAGCCCGGCAGGATCTGTGCGACGTAATTCCAGTCCCAGAGGTTCATGACAGGCTCCCCCGCAGGCGACCACGGCTCAGGCGTCGTTCGACCCGGCGCATGAGGAAGTTGATGACCTGTGCCAGGAAGAAGTACAGCAACAGGGTCAGGCTGAAGATCTCCAGAGTCTGGAAGGTCGCCTGGTCGAGCTGGCGGGCACGAAAGCTCAGGTCCGACAGGGTGATCAACGACACCAGCGACGTGTTTTTCAGCAACTCGATCAGCAGGTTGGTGCCTGGGGCGATGGCTGCCAGCAAGGCCTGGGGCAGGATCACCCGGCGAAAGCGTGTGGCGGCGGGCATGTTCAGTGCGGTGCAGGCTTCGTATTGCCCCTTGGCCACCGAGCTGATCGCCCCGCGCATCACCTCGGCACCATAGGCACCGATATGCAGCCCGAGGCCGACGATGGCCACGGTATAGGCGCTCAGTTCGAGGTTGAACGGTGGCAACGGCAGCACGAAGAACAGCCAGAACAACTGCACCAGCAACGAGGTGCCACGGAACACCTCGATGTAGGCCACGCAGAACCAGCTCAAAGGCCGCCAGGAAGAGCGCCGGCCCAGTGCGGCGAGGATCGCCGCGACGATGGCCAGCAACGAGCCGAAGACGGTGACCTGGACCGTGATCCAGACCCCTTGCAGTAACAACGGTATCAATTCACCCATGATTCGACCTGACTAATCGGATGACACAGGGAATGGCACGGCAAGCACCATGCCACCTCGACTCACGGCTGGGCACAGAGCTCGGCGGCGGTCTTGTCGGTCACGTTGGAGCGGTCGAAACCGAACGGTGCGACGGCCTTGAGATGCTCCTCGCTGCCCAGCCACTTCTTCAGTTCGGCGTTGACCGCATCGCGCAAGTCCTTGTCTTCGGGGCGGAAGGCCAAGGCGCCGTAGCCGGTGTGGGCCGGATCGTCGCTGAAGTCGCTGATCGCCTCGACCTTGTCGCCGCCTTTCTTGGCCAGGCCCTTCATGGTCAGCTGGGTGCCCACGGCGGCATCGGCGCGACCGGCGCGCACGGCCTGCAATTGCGCGGTGGTGTCGGGAACCTGGAGTATCTGCGCATCGCTGACGCCCGAATCGCGGGCATAGGCAAGGTTGACCGTGCCCGCCATGATCGCCAGCTTTGCGTCGGGATTCTTGGCGATATCGGCATAGCTGTGCAGGTTCTTCGGGTTGCCTCGGGCTACCAGCAGGGTGTCGGGCAAGGCGTATTGCGGGTCGGTGAAGATCACCTGCTTGCAGCGGGCCGGGGTGATGTACATGCCAGCGGCAATCACATCGAAGCGTCCCGCGCGCAGCCCAGGGATCAACGACCCCCACTCGGTGAGGACACCATCGACCTGCTTGATGCCCATCTTCTCGAAGATGATCCGGGCGATTTCCGGCGACTCGCCGGTGACCCGGCCATCGGTCTCGGTGTAGGCGAACGGCGTTTCATTGGCGTAGCCGATGCGCAGGCGGCTGTTTTCCTTGATCTCCTGCAGGCTGGCGGCCTGTGCGCTGGCGAGCAGGCCGAGGGTGGCACAGGCCACCAGCAGGCGGTGGAACGGACGGTTGGAAGGCTGGCTCATCAATGAATCTCCTGTTTGTTATAAAAACCGTCGACGACGGCTCTGTGTTAGGAGGCAGTGGAGCAAAACAGCGAAAGCAGGACCGGTCGTTTGTTCGAGGCTGCCAGGCAGCGTGGGTGTCGACCTTGGGCCGAGCATACAAAAGCTGCAACCGCGATGGCATTGCACTAGGACAATTGCCCGGGCCCGTTCTACAGGTGATGCTGTGTCCCTGGCCCCGGCAAGTGAAGCGAACATCATGATGCACAGTTGGAAGGCAGCCCTGGACGCCGCCCGCATCGGCGAGTCCAAGTACAAGATTCTGGTCCAGGCCGTCACCGGCGAGATCGAGCGTGGCGTGCTGGTGCACGATCAACGCCTGCCACCGCAGCGCCAGGTCGCCGATGCCCTGGGGATCAGCGTGCAGACCGTGACCAATGCCTACAAGGAACTGGAACGCCAGGGCTTGGTGCGCTGCGAGATCGGTCGAGGCAGTTTCGTCAGTCGACGCATGAGCGACCGTGTGTCGGATGACATCATCGACCTGCCCGAGCGCACCCTGGTCGATTTCTCCATCACCCGCATTCTTCATACCCAGGTGCACGAGCGCATCTGGCGCGAGACCTGCGCCGAACTGGCCGTGGAAGAGGAGCAGCCGTGGATCCATGCCTACCGGCCGATCGCCGGTTTCCAGAGCCATCGCGAGGCGGCGGTACGCTGGCTGGATGGCCTGGGCATGCAGGTCGAACATGACGACGTGCTGGTGACCAATGGCGCCGCCCACGCCATCTTCCTGGCCTTGGCTTCCCTGGCCGGGCCCGATGACGTGGTGCTGTGCGAGGGGCTGACCGACCATGGCGTGATCGGTAATTCGCAGGTGTTGGGTTTCACCCTCAAGGGCCTGGAGATGGACCGCGAGGGCATCGACCCGGAGCATTTCGAAGACATCTGCAGCAATGAGCGGGTGACCGCGCTGGTGTGCACACCCAATCTCAACAATCCGACGGTCAGCCTCATGCCCGACGCCCGGCGCCAGGAAATCGCTGCGATCGCCCGGCGTTTTGGTGTGCACATCATCGAAGATGACGTCTACGGGCCGTTGCTCGGTGGCCGCCAGGCACGGCCGCTCAGTTCGTATGCGCCGGAACTGTCGTTCTACTGCACGAGCCTGACCAAGTCGGTGCTGACCGGACTGCGCGTGGGCTACCTGGCCATGCCCAAGCGCCTGGCACTGCGCACCGAGAGCATTCTGCGGGTCAACAGCTGGATGGCGACGCCCCTGGTGGCGGAGATCGCTTCACGCTGGATCAATGATGGGCGAGCGCTGCAACTGGTCGAGTTGCAGCGCAAGTTGCTGAGCGAGCGTCAGGCACTGCTGCGTGAGTACCTGGGTGAATATCTGCGTGGTCAGCACGAGCATGCCCTGGGGGCGTGGCTGAACATACCCGAGCGCTGGGAAGTCGACAGCCTGGTGCGCGCCTTGCGTCGTCGGCAGATCGCAGTGACCCCGCCGGAGCCGTTCCTGGTACGCGGCACGCCGCGGCCGCGGGCCGTGCGTCTATGCGTGGGCGCCGAATGTTCCGAGGCGAAACTGCGCCAGGCCCTGGGTGACATGCGCGAGTTGTTCGGCCAGTACCCGCAGATCCACGAGCTCTGATTCGCCGGCCAGAACACCGTCCGGCGCCCTGGTCCGGTCAAATTCTCAGGCAAATTGCCCTAGTACATTCATCGCGACAATTTTCGCCTCATACACTCGGCCCAACATCAGGTCACTCGTTGGGTCCCGGTCATGTCAGCGCTTTCGCTTCACGATCTCTATGTCGCCCGCCAGCGCATCCAAGGCCTGGTGCGTCATACCCCGCTGGAGTTGTCAGCCAGCCTGAGCCGGCGCCTGGGCGTGCCGGTCTACCTGAAACTCGAAGCCTTGCAGACCACCGGCAGCTTCAAGCTGCGCGGCGCCAGCAATGCCATCGCCGCGCTCGATCCGCAGCAGCGCTCGCGAGGTGTGGTCACCGCATCCACGGGTAACCATGGTCGGGCAGTGGCACATGCCGCCGCGCAACTGGGCGTCAAGGCCACCGTGTTCCTTTCGCATCTGGTGCCAGACAACAAGGTGCAGGCCATTCGCGACCTGGGTGCGCAGGTGTGCATCGTCGGCCAGTCCCAGGACGATGCCCAGCACGCCGCGCAACAGCTTGCCGAAGACCACGGCGCAGCGCTGATACCTCCCTTTGACCATCGGCATGTCATCGCTGGGCAGGGCACCCTCGGCCTGGAAATCATCGAGCAGTTGCCCGAGGTCGATCAGGTGCTGATCCCACTCTCTGGTGGCGGCCTGTTCGCCGGCGTGGCCTTGGCCCTGAAGAGCATCAATCCAGCGATCGCCACCCATGGCATCAGCATGCAGCGCGGCGCGGCGATGCACGCCAGCCTGCAGGCCGGCTGCCCGGTCGAGGTGGAAGAACTGACGACCCTGGCCGACTCGCTCGGCGGCGGTATCGGCCTGGACAACCAGCACACCCTGGCCATGACCCGGCGCCTGCTCGACCACCTGCACCTGCTCCCCGAGGCCTCGATCGCCAACGGCATGCGCCACGCCTACCAGCAGGAGCGCCTGGTGCTCGAAGGCGCCGGCGCGGTCGGTATCGCCGCGCTGCTCGACGGCCTGGTGGCTCCCCGGGGGCCGGTCGTGGTGGTGGTCAGTGGGCGCAATGTCGACAGCGCTCAGCATCAACGCGTCATCAACGGCGGCGACGCCTGAGACATCACGTTCCTTCAACTGGAGGTATTCGAATGCCGGCCATCACCTTGCTCAGCGAAGCCGACCTGCGTAGCTGCATCACCCTTGACCGCGATGCCCTCGACGCCATCGAACAGGCCTTTGCCGCGCTTGCCACCACCTCGGTCGCGATGCCACCGATCCTGCGCCTGGACGTGCCCGAGCACAACGGCGAAGTGGACGTGAAAACCGCCTACCTGCCGGGTCTGGCGCGCTTCGCCATCAAGGTCAGCCCGGGCTTCTTCGACAACCCCTCGCTGGGCCTTCCCAGCCTCAACGGCATGATGATGCTGTTGTCGGCACGCACCGGCTTGCTCGATGCCTTGTTGCTCGACAACGGCTACCTCACTGCCGTGCGCACCGCCGCCGCAGGTGCGGTGGCCGCGCGTTGGCTGTCGCGTGCCGACAGCCGCCGGGTGGCGCTGATCGGCAACGGGGAGCAGGCCCGTCTACAACTGCAGGCACTGCGCCTGGTGCGTCCGATCGAGCAGGTCAAGGTCTGGGGGCGCGATGCCGAGAAGACCGCCGCGTTGTGCGATGAGCTCGGTCGCGACGGGTGCCTGCAGGTGCAGGCGTGTCTGGACGTCGACCAGGCCATGCAGGCGGTCGACATCGCCATCACCTGCACACCCAGCCGCGAGCCTCTGATCCAACCGCATCACCTGCAGCCCGGCCTGCACATCACCGCCATGGGGTCGGACGCCGAACACAAGAACGAGATCGCCCCCCAGGCCCTGGCCCAGCTCGATCGCTATGTCGCCGACCGTCTGAGCCAGACCCGCGTGCTGGGCGAGTTGCACCACGCCTTGCGTGCCGGGGCGGTCAGCGCGGATGCCGAGTTTTCCGAGCTCGGCCAGATCGTCGCCGGCCTTCGCCCCGCCCGCCAGACCGACGCCGAGGTCACCCTCTGCGATCTGACCGGCACCGGGGTCCAGGACACCGCCATCGCCAACCTCGCCTTCGAGCGTGCAGTCGCCGCCGGCAAAGGCCTGGCGTTTCTCAGCTGAAGACTTTCGCAACCCACTCACAAGAAGGGCATCCGTATGTCACAGACCGTGGTCAACCTGCCGTTCAGCCGGCAAGAGTACGCCCAGCGCCTGGCCAAGACCCGCAGCGCCATGCAGGCGCAGGGCCTGGAACTGTTGCTGGTAACCGATCCATCGAACATGGCCTGGCTGACCGGCTATGACGGCTGGTCATTCTACGTGCACCAGTGCGTGTTGCTGGCGCTCGATGGCGAGCCGATCTGGTTCGGCCGTGGACAGGATGCCAACGGGGCCAAGCGCACGGTGTTCATGGACCACGACAACATCGTCGGCTACCCGGACATCTATGTGCAGTCGCGCGAGCGTCACCCGATGGACTACCTGTGCCAGGAAGTGATCCTGGCCAAGGGCTGGGGTGGCCTGAGCATCGGCGTGGAAATGGACAACTATTACTTCAGCGCTGCGGCCTACCTGGCCCTGTGCAAGCACCTGCCCCAGGCGCGCCTGACCGATGCCGCAGGCCTGGTCAACTGGCAGCGAGCTATCAAGTCGCCCCAGGAAATCGAGTACATGCGCATTGCCGCGCGCATCGTCGAGCAGATGCATGGATGCATCCTCGAACGCATCGAGCCCGGCATGCGCAAGAACGAGCTGGTGGCCGAGATCTACCGCAGCGGTATCCTCGGTGCCGACGGCCACGGTGGTGACTACCCGGCCATCGTGCCACTGCTGCCCACCGGCGCCGACGCCAGCGCGCCGCACCTGACCTGGGACGATTCGCCGTTCGTCCGCGGCGCCGGCACCTTCTTCGAGATCGCCGGCTGCTATAAGCGCTATCACTGCCCACTGTCGCGCACGGTGTATTTGGGCAAGCCACCGCAGCACTTCCTGGACGGCGAAAAAGCCGTGGTCGAAGGCATCGCCGCCGGCCTGGAGGCCGCCCGACCCGGCAATACCACCGGCGACATCGCCCGGGCGTTCTTCGCCGTACTGGAGAAGTTCGGCATCCACAAGGACAGCCGCTGCGGCTATCCGATCGGTATCAGCTACCCGCCTGACTGGGGCGAACGCACCATGAGCCTGCGCCCGAGCGACACCAGCGTGCTGCAACCGGGCATGACCTTCCACTTCATGCCGGGGCTGTGGATGGACGACTGGGGCCTGGAGATCACCGAAAGCATCCTCATCACCGAGACCGGGGTCCAGACCCTGTGCAACGTGCCGCGCCAGCTGTTCGTGAAGGACTGACCATGAATGCAATCGCACAGGCCAGCGCCACCCCGGCCAACCCGATCAGTTGCACCCTGGACTTCGAGTGCGACGGCGTGCAGCACGGCTTTCTCAAGCTGCCGTACTCCCGTGACGACTCGGCCTGGGGCGCGGTGATGATCCCGCTGACCGTGGTCAAGAACGGCAGCGGCCCAACGGCCCTGCTCACCGGTGGCAACCATGGCGACGAGTACGAAGGGCCGGTGGCGCTGAGCAAGCTGGCCCAGCAGCTGCAAGCCGAGCAGGTCAGCGGGCGGGTGATCATCGTGCCGTTCATGAACACTCCGGCGTTCCAGGCAGGCACCCGCACCTCGCCGATCGACAAGGGCAACCTCAACCGCAGCTTTCCCGGTCGACCCGACGGCAGCGTGACGGAGAAGATCGCCGACTACTTCCGCCGCACCTTGCTGCCACTGGCCGATATCGTCCTGGATATCCATTCCGGTGGTCGCACCCTTGATTTCCTGCCGTTCGCGGCCTGTCATGTGCTGCCCGACAAGGCCCAGCAGGCACGCTGCGAAGCGGGCATGCAGGCCTTCGCCGCGCCCTACGGCATGCGCATGCTGGAGCTCGACGCCCAGGCGATGTACGACACCGCCGCGGAGGAGCAGGGCAAGGTGTTCGTCACCACCGAGCTTGGCGGCGGCGGCACTTCCACGGCCAAGAGCGTGGCCCTGGCCGAGCGCGGGGTGCGCAACCTGCTGATCCACGCCGGCATCCTCGCCGGCGACATGCAGCGCGGCGAAACCATCCTGCTCGACATGCCCGATGGCGATTGCTTCATCGCCAGCGAACACGACGGCCTGCTGGAAATGTGCCGCGACCTGGGCGAGACGGTCAGCCAGGGCGAGGTGATCGCGCGCATCCATGATATCCGCCGCACCGGCAGCGCCCCGCTCGAATACCGCGCCAAACGCAACGGCCTGCTCGCCGCCCGGCACTTCCCGGGGCTGGTGAAGTGTGGCGACACCCTGGCGGTGATCGCCGACGTGCTGGCCTGACCCCGGCGCCACGATAACGAGGTATGGAGAACAGTCATGTCACACCAATACCCTTTCAATAGCCTGTGCCACGTCGACGGTCAGTGGCTGGACAGTCGCAGCGGAACGCGCATTGCCGTGCACGATCCGGCCAATCAACAGCTGATCGACCAAGTACCGTTGCTCGACCAAGACCAGATCGTCGCTGCCGTCGATGCCGCCCAGCGGGCCTTTCCGGCCTGGCGCCGGCAGAGCCTGGATCAGCGTGCGAGCTTGTTGCGCCGCTGGGCCGAATTGATGCTCGAGCACCAGGAGGCGTTGGCACGCATCCTCAGCCAGGAGCAGGGCAAACCGCTGGCCGAAGCGCGGGGCGAAATCGCCTATGCCGCGAGCTTCATCCCCTGGTTCGCCGAAGAGGCCCGGCGCCTCAATGGCCAGACCCTGCCCAGCCATATTCCGGGGGCGCAGCTGAGCACGCTGAAAGAACCCGTCGGCGTCTGCGCATTGCTCACGCCGTGGAACTTCCCCAGCGCCATGATCACCCGCAAGGCCGCCGCAGCATTGGCCGCCGGCTGTACGGTAGTGGTCAAGCCGGCGCATGAGACGCCCTTCTCGGCCTTGGCCCTGGCGCAACTGGCGGCGGATGCCGGGTTCCCGGCCGGTGTGTTCAATGTGGTGATCGGCGAACCGCAGATGACCATGCAGACCTTGGTCGGCGACAGTCGCGTGCGCGCGGTCAGCTTCACCGGCTCGACCCGGGTCGGCAAGCTGGTGCTGCAGGCTGCGGCCCAGGACGTCAAGAAGGTGGCCCTTGAGCTGGGCGGCAATGCTCCGTTCATCGTCTGCGCCGATGCCGATCTCGAACTCGCTGTGCAGGTGGCCGTGGCGGCCAAGTTCCAGACCTCCGGGCAGGACTGCTGCGCAGCCAACCGCATTCTGGTGCAACGGCCATTGTACGAAGCTTTCCTGGCCCGTTTCGCCGAGGCTGTGCGGGCGCTGCAGGTCGGTCCCGCGATGGTCGAGGGCAATGAGACGGCAGCGCAGGTCGGCCCGCTGATGCACCAGGGCGCGTTCGATGCCACCCAGGCGCGGGTCGAAGACGCGCTGGCCAAGGGCGCCCGGCGCCTGGTCGGCGGCGAGGGACATGCTTTGGGGGGCTGGTTCTTCCAGCCCACGGTGCTGGCCGATGTCACGCCGGCGATGCGCATTTACCAAGAGGAAAATTTCGCACCGATTGCCGGTGTCATGCCCTTCGACACCCTGGAGCAGGCCATCGCCCTGGCCAACGACACCGAGTATGGCCTTGCCGCCTACATCGTCGGCAATCGCCTGGACGTCGTGCATCCGTTGGTCCGCCGGCTGGACCACGCGATGGTGGCGATCAATGGCGTCAAGTTCACCGGCCATCCCATTCCATTCGGCGGCATGAAGGCCTCGGGCCTGGGCCGCGAAGGCGGCAGCGAGGGCTTCGAGCCCTTCGTCGAAACCAAATACGTTTGCCTGCACCATCACGGTCAGATCTAAGGAGTGTTTGCCATGAGCCACGATTTCAGCCAGCTGTTCGAACAGGACCGCGCCCACTTCATGCACCCTTCGACCCACGCCCATGACCACGCCAGCGGCGCGCTCAAGGGGCGGATCATCACCGCCGCCGAAGGCATTCGCCTGCGCGACCACGAAGGCCGCGAACTGATCGACGCCTTCGCCGGCCTGTACTGCGTGAACATCGGCTATGGCCGTACCGAGGTCGCCGACGCCATCCATCGCCAGGCCAAGGAGCTGGCGTACTACCACACCTACGTCGGCCACTCGACCGAAGCGATCATCGAGTTGTCCAGCCGCATCATCGACTGGGCGCCGGCCGGCATGAAAAAGGTCTACTACGGCTTGTCGGGCTCCGATGCCAACGAGACCCAGGTCAAGCTGGTGCGCTACTACAACAACATCCTCGGACGCCCAGGCAAGAAGAAGATCATCTCCCGCGATCGTGGCTACCATGGCTCGGGCATCATGACCGGTAGCCTGACCGGCCTGCCGAGCTTCCATCAGCATTTCGACTTGCCGGTCGAAGGCGTCAAGCACACGGTCTGCCCCCACTGGTATCGCCAGGCCCCGGCGGGCATGGACCCACAGGCCTTCGTCCAGTATTGCGCCGACCAACTGGAGCAGATGATTCTTGCCGAAGGCCCCGACACCGTCGCCGCGTTCATTGGCGAACCGTTGATGGGGACCGGAGGCATCATCGTTCCGCCCAAGGGCTACTGGAAAGCCATTCAGGCCGTGCTCGACCGCTACGACGTACTGCTGATCGCCGATGAAGTGGTGTGCGCGTTCGGGCGCCTGGGTTCGAAGATGGGCAGCCAGCGCTACGACATCCGCCCCGACCTGATCACCACGGCCAAGGGTTTGACCAGCGCCTATGCGCCGCTGTCGGCGGTGATCGTCGGCGAGAAGGTGTGGAACGTCATCGAAGAAGGCTCGCAGAAGGCCGGCCCGATGGGGCATGGCTGGACCTACTCGGGGCATCCGATCTGCGCCGCGGCGGCGCTGGCCAACCTGGACATTCTCGAACGCGAGAACCTGACCGAAAATGCCGACGTGGTCGGCGCCTACCTCAACCGACGCATGCGCGAAACCTTCGAGGGTCACCCCCTGGTCGGCGAGGTACGCGGCGATGGCATGCTCTGCGCGGTGGAGTTCATGGCCGACCGCGATGCCCGTACGGCGTTCGACCCGGCGCTCAAGGTCGGCCCGCAAGTGTCGGCGGCTTGTCTCGAGCGCGGGATGATCGCCCGGGCCATGCCCCATGGCGACATTCTGGGCTTTGCCCCGCCGCTGGTGTTGAACCAGGAAGATGCCGACACGATCGTTGCCATCACCCGGCAAGCGGTCGACGAGGTGGCCGGCAAGGTGCTCGGCTGAGTGGATCAAGCGAAGCGGCAAACCGCCATGGATCGACCATACTGATTCTTCATTCGCCTTCTCTGGAGAGTGCCATGGCCAAGTCGTCCAGCAACAAAGACGTGAAACACCAGGCGCAAAAGCTGGGCGGCAAGGCCTATGAGAAGGAACTTCGCAAACTGCACGTGGAGCTGGTCAAGCTGCAGGAGTGGGTGGTCGCCAAAGGCCTGAAGGTGTGCATCGTCTTCGAAGGCCGAGATGGTGCTGGCAAGGGCGGCACCATCAAGGCCATCACCGAGCGCGTCAGCCCGCGGGTATTTCGGGTGGTGGCGCTGCCGGCGCCGACCGAGCGGGAAAAGACCCAGATGTACGCCCAGCGCTACCTCGGCCACATGCCTTCTGCCGGCGAAGTAGTGATCTTCGATCGCAGCTGGTACAACCGCGCCGGCGTCGAGCGGGTGATGGGTTTCTGCACCGAGGAGCAAGCCGACAAGTTCCTCGCCGTGGTGCCGCTGTTCGAGAAGATGATGGTCGACTCGGGCATCCTGCTCCTCAAGTACTGGCTCGAAGTCAGCCCCGAAGAGCAGACCCGCCGCCTGCAAGATCGTATCAACGATGGTCGCAAGCTGTGGAAGCTGTCGCCCATGGACCTCAAGTCCTACACCCGCTGGGACGACTACACCCGCGCTCGCGATGCCATGTTCGTCGCCTCCGATTCGTCCTGGGCGCCCTGGTTCATGGCCCATTCCAATGACAAGCGGCGTGCCCGGCTGAACATCATCAGCCACCTGCTGAAGCATATCCCTTACCAGGACATCACCGGCGAACAGGTCGCCAAACTGCCCAAGCGCGGCAAGATCGGCAAGTACAAGGCGGTGGCCTATCCCTTCAAGATGGTCGACGAACGGTTCTGAGGCTTTCAGGGCGATCTAAGGCCGCCAGTCGATCCCGGTATCCTCCAGGTATGCGTCCACCGCCGCCCCCACGGTTGGATGAAACGCCCTTTCGCCAATCCGCTCGAACAGCTCGAAACGCTTCATTTTGTCCTTCACCGGGTCCTTCATCTCGGCGAACTGCAATTCCACGCCGCGTGCCTCCAGCGCGCGGTCCAGTTCTCCGAGCATGTCCGCCGAGGTGATGTCGATGCTGGTCACCGGCTCGGCTGCGATGACCAGCCGTTGCACCGGCGTGGGCGTGTCGTCCACCGCCGCCAGCACCGTGCTCTGGAATTGCTCGGCATTGGCGAAGAACAGCGGGGCGTCCCAACGCAGCAGCACCAGCCCCGGTATGCGCCGGGCCTGTGGATAACGTTTCACGTCATGGTAGCCACGGGTGCCGTCGACTCGCCCGAGCACTGCGTAGTGCGGGCGCCAACCGTCCCACAGGAACTCGATCACCGAGATCACCACCGCGATGCCGATACCGGGAATGGCGCCGAATACCGCGACCCCGACGAAGCAGGTGCACGACAGCCAGAACTCCCATTGCTGCATGCGGAAGATGCGCCTGAGGTCGGCGAACTCGAACAGGCTCAAGGCAGCTGCGATCACCACCGCCGCCAGTGCGCTGCTGGGCAGGTCGTGCATCAGGCTGGGTGCCGTCAGCAACAACACGGTGACCGCCAGCGCGCCGATCACGCCGGTGAGCTGGGTCCTGGCGCCGGCCGCCTCGGCCACCGGCGTACGCGAGGCGCTGCTGCTGATCGGGATGCCCTGGAACAGCCCGGACGCCAGGTTGGCCACGCCCAGGCCGAACATCTCCTGGTTCGGATTGACCGGGCTTTTCAGACGCGCGGCGTACGAGCGCGAAAGCACGCTGGTATCGGCGAACGACACCAGCGCCACGGCGATCCCGCCGAGGATCACTTCGACCAGGTCGATGTCGCTCACCCACGGCAGGGTCAGGCTGGGCAGGCCTTGGGGCAATTCACCGAGCACCTTGACGCCGCGCTGGTCGAGGTCGAACAGGCTCACCGCCAGCGTCGCCAGGACCACGGCGATGAGAATCCCGGGCAGACGCTTGAACGGTTTGAGCGAGAGGATCAACACCAGGCTGCCGGCGCCGACGGCGAAGCTGGGCCAGTGGCCATGGCCCGCGAGCAATGCCTGCGCCAGTTGCCACAGGTCGCGCAACGGCCCCTGGCTGTCGAAGGAGATACCCCACAGCTTGGGCAGTTGGCTGATCAGCACGGTGAGGGCGATGCCGTTCATGTAGCCGTAGCGGATCGGTTTGGACAACAGCTCGGTGATGAAGCCCAGGCGCAGCAAACCTGTGATCACGCAGAAAGCGCCGGCCACCAGTGCCATCAGGCTGGCGATGGCGATTGCCCGTTGCGGGTCGTTGGCAGCGTATTGCACCACCACGGCCAGGATCGGTGCCGCCAGCGCCGAGTCGGGGCCGAGCACGAGGATGCGGCTGGGGCCGAACAGGGCGTAGGCCAGCAGCGGGACGATGGTCGCGTACAGGCCGTAGATTCCCGGCACGCCGGAGGCTTGGGCGTAGGCGATGCCCACCGGCACCAACAGGCTGGTGAGCACCAGGCCGGCGGCGATGTCCTTGACCAGCCAGGCGGGCTGGTAGTGCAGCAATGTGGCGAGCCCCGGCAGCCAGCGTTGCCAGTCGACGCGTGAGCGCGGGGAAGTGTCGGGCATGCTCGGGGCTCCAACTGGGCGGACAAAAATCACTGGGGCCATCGCAACAACAGCTTAGCCGCACCGGCCAGGGCCAGAAGCCACCTGGCGCTAATTATTCGCCAAGGTCGTTCGTCGTTTATGAGAGGCACACCAATGGGTGCGCTCCACAGATCTGAAGAGGTGTGAAATGGCATTCGATCGCGAAGACGCAGTGTTCAAGGTTCTGATCAACCACGAAGAGCAGTACTCCTTGTGGCCCGCCTACAAGACCGTACCGCAGGGCTGGCGGGAAACCGGCACCCAAGGGCAGAAGGCCGAGTGCCTGGCCTATATCGAGCAAGTCTGGACCGACATGCGTCCGCTGAGCCTGCGCCAGAAGATGGAGCAGGACGCCCTGGCCCGCTGACCGCCCATTCTCTCGTCGCCGCCTTGCTGGAGATACTGCCCATGAGCGCTGTACTGACCCTCGAAACTCGCCCGCTGCCGGGCGTAAAGGGCAACCTGCCCCTGCTGGTCCAGGCCCCCGAGCCGAACATCAACCTGTTCGAGGCGCTGGACCACCTGCGTCCGCTGGTGGACGAGCACCTGTTGCGCAGCGGCGGTCTGTTGTTCCGCGGCTTCGCCCTGGACGGCGCCGAGCAGTTCCGGCAATTCGCGGCGGGCTTCGGCGATCCGTTGCTGACCTACGAGTTCGGTTCCACCCCGCGCAGCAACGTCACCGCTGGCGTCTATACCTCCACCGAATACCCGCAGCACCAGCATATCCCGCTGCACAACGAGCAGGCTTATACCAACGAATGGCCGCGGCGCATCTGGTTCTACAGCATGATCGCGGCCCAGCAGGGCGGTGAAACACCGATCGCCGACAGCCGCGCGATCTACCGCGCCATGCCTGCCAGCATCCGTACGCGCTGGGAGGAAAAGGGCCTGATGTATGTGCGCAACTATGGCAATGGCCTGGACGTTGCCTGGGAAGATGTCTTCAACACCGATGACCGGGCCACGGTCGAGGCCTACTGCCGGGCGCGCAACATCCAGTGCCAATGGAAGGACGACGGCGAGCTGCGTACCCGCCAGGTGTGCCAGGTGACCGCGCGTCATCCGCTGACCGGCGACAATGTGTGGTTCAACCAGGCGCACCTGTTCCACATCTCCAACCTGCAGCCGGAAGTACGCGAGACGCTGCTCGATATCGTCGACGAGGAAGACTTGCCGCGTAACGTCTACTACGCCGATGGCAGCCCGCTCGAAGACGACCTGCTGGATGAAGTGCGCGGCGTGCTGGAGGCGCACAAGGTCAGCTTCCCCTGGCTCGCCGGCGACGTGTTGATGCTCGACAACATGCTTACCGCACACGCCCGTGCGCCCTTCACCGGTCCGCGCAAGGTCGTGGTCGCCATGGCCGGTGCGCACCGCGCCGAGTGACCCTGCCGCTCCCCCCCGAATCAACTCCGCAGGTGTCCGGGCGACACCTGCGTCATTACAGGTGATGCCATGAATTCCCGTTTCGATGCCGCTGCCACGCTGGTGGAGATTCTGTCGCTGCGCGCCAGTGAATCGCCGCAGACGGTTGCCCTGCGGTTTCTCGCCGAAGGCAGTGAAACCCCGCTGACGTACCAGGCGCTCGACCGCCAGGCGCGCGCCGTTGCCGCCACCCTGGCGGACCAGGCCCGCCCAGGCGATCGTGCCCTGTTGTTGCTGCCCAGCGGCATCGATTATGTGGCGGCGTTCTTCGGTTGCCTGTACGCCGGCGTGATCGCCGTGCCGGCCTATCCACCGGAGTCCACCCGTGACCAGCATCTGCAGCGTCTGCAGTCCATCCTCCAGGACGCCGCACCACGGGTGGTGCTCAGCGAGCAGGCGCTGCTGCCGGCCTTGGCCACGGTCTGCGCAGGTCGCGACCTCGAACTGTTGGCCGTCGATGGCATCGATCCTGGGTGCGCCGATGCCTGGCAAGCGGTGCTGCCATCGCCAGATGACATTGCCTTCCTGCAGTACACCTCCGGTTCCACCTCGACGCCCAAGGGCGTCGAGGTCAGCCACGGCAACCTGCTGGCCAACGAGAAACTGATCCGGCATGGCTTTTCCATCGGCGACGGCGACGTGATCGTCAGCTGGTTGCCGTTGTTCCACGACATGGGCCTGATCGGCGGCTTGCTGCAGCCCATCTACAGTGGCGTGCCCTGTGTGCTGATGTCGCCCAAGTATTTCCTCGAGCGCCCGCTGCGCTGGCTGGAAGCCATCGACCGTTATGCCGGCACCATCAGTGGCGGGCCCGATTTCGCCTACCGGCTGTGCTGCGAGCGCATCACCGAGGCGGCGTGCCAGGGGCTGGACCTGAGCCGTTGGCGGGTGGCCTATTCCGGCTCCGAGCCGATCCGGGCGCAAACCCTGGCACGGTTTGCCGAGCAGTTCGCCGGGCAGGGCTTCGATCCGCAGTCCTATTTCGCCAGCTATGGACTGGCCGAGGCCACCTTGTTCGTTGCCGGTGGCCAGGCGGGGCAGGGCATTCGCCAGTTGCGCGGTTCGGCGCAGGCGTTGGCGGCCAATCGCTTCGAAGCCGGCGAGGAAATCGCCCTGATCAGCTGTGGGCGCAGCCAGCCCGAGCACCGCGTACAGGTGATCGACACCCGCACCCTGCAAGCGCTGCCGGTTGGCCAGGTCGGCGAACTCTGGACCAGTGGTCCGAGCATCGCCCGGGGCTACTGGAACAACCCGCAGGCCACCGCCAGCACCTTCGTCGAGCGCGACGGTTGCACCTGGCTGCGTACCGGCGACCTGGCCTTCATGCATGAAGACGAGGTGTTCATCACCGGACGTTTGAAAGACATGCTGATCATCCGCGGCCAGAACCTCTACCCGCAAGACATCGAAAGCCACCTTGAGCTTTCCCTGGACGTGTTGCGCAAGGGGCGCATCGCTGCCTTCCCCTTCACTCACCAGGGCAGCGAAGCCATTGGCATCGCCGTGGAGATCGGCCGTGGCACACGCAAGCTGGTCAGCGCCCAAGCGCTGGTCCAGGGCATTGCCGAATGCGTGGCAGAGGTGTGCCAGCAGGCCCCGGCCCTGGTCATTCTGCTCGAGCCCGGCGCATTGCCGAAAACCTCCAGCGGCAAGCTGCAGCGCTCGGCGTGTCACGCGCAATGGCAGGCCGGTAGCCTGGCCAGCTATCACGTCTATCTGGCTGGCGCGGCGCCCCAGGCGCAGAGCGAGCCGGCATCGGCGCTGGATGCACGGCAGCAGCAAGTGGCCGCGTTGTGGGGCGAAGTGCTCGAACAGGTGCCCACCGAGCGGGACGCGCACTTCTTCGCCTTGGGCGGCAACTCGATCAGTGCGGTGCAGTTGCTGGCGCGCCTGCGTGACCAGTTGGGCATCGAGGTGGCGTTGGCCACCCTGTTCGAAGCGCCCACCCTCGGCGCATTCGTCGAGCGTCTGCCGGCCTTCGCCCCAGGCAAGGCCGGCGGCGCAGCGGCAGCGATAGCCGCGCTGCCCGAGCAGGCGCCGCGACCGCTGTCGCCGGCCCAGCAGCGTATGTGGTTCATGTGGAAGCTGGACCCGCACAACAGCGCCTATACCATTTCCGGTGCGCTGCGCCTGCGCGGTGAGCTGGACGTGGCGCGCATGGCCCAGGCCCTGACGGCCCTGGTCGAGCGTCACCAGGTGCTGCGTAGCCGCTTCACCGAAACCGAACAGGGCCTGCAGCAACACCTTGCACCGCTGGCCCCGGTAGCGCTGCCGGTGGTGGATCTGCGCGGTCTGGCGGGCGATGCCCTGCAACAGCAATTGGCACACTGGGACCAAGTGCAGGCGCAGACGCCTTTCGACCTGGAACATGGCCCACTGCTACGGGCTCGTCTGTTGCAACTGGACGACCAGCGCCATCAACTGTTGCTGAGCATCCAGCACATCGTCGCCGACGGCTGGTCGATGAACATCCTCAGCGCCGAAATCGCCGAGCTGTACCGCGCCGCCGCCCAGCAGCAGGCGCCGCGCCTGAAACCGTTGCGCATTCAGTACGCCGATTTCGCCGCCTGGCAGCAACAATGGCTGCAGGGCGAAGAATGTGCCCGCCAGTTGCGCTACTGGCGCCAGCGCCTGGGCAGCGAACAACCGCTGCTGGCCCTGCCCAGCGACCGTCCCCGTCCAGTGCGGCCAAGCGGCAAGGGTGGCCAGGTGACGTTGCAACTGCCTGCGGCGCTCAGCGCCGCGCTGAAGGACCTGGGCGAGCGCTGCCAACTGACCCTGCCGATGGTGCTGCTGGCCAGCTTCCAGGTGCTGCTCGCACGCTACAGCGGCCAGACCGACATCCGCGTCGGCAGCACCGTGGCCAACCGTAACCGGGTGGAAACCGAGGGCTTGATCGGCTTCTTCGTCAACATGCTGGTGCTGCGCGCCGACCTGTCCGTTAGCCCTCGTTTCATCGATTTCCTCGCCCAGGTGCGTGATGTCGCCCTGCAAGCCCAGGCCCACCAGGACCTGCCGTTCGAGCGTCTGGTGGAAGTCCTGCAGCCAGGCCGTGACCTGGGTTACAACCCGTTGTTCCAGGTGGCCTACGATCATCAATGGCAACGCCTGGAAGGCTTCGAGTCGTTGCCGGGCCTGAGCCTGGAGCAGGTCAGCCACAGCCAGCAGGCCAGCCAATTCGACCTGATCCTGCACACCACTCAAGCCCAGGGGCAGTTGACCGCCGGCTTCAGCTACAGCGCCGACCTGTTCGATGCCAGCACCATCGAGCGTATGGCCCAGCATTGGTTGACCCTGCTGCAGGCTGCGGTGGACCAGCCCCATACTGCGGTCGACCAACTGCCCTTGCTCGACCCGGTCGCGCAACAGGCGCTGGTGCAGGCCTGGAACCCCCAGTGTGGCGAATTCCCGGTACAGCACTGCCTGCACCGGTTGATCGAGGCCCAGGCGGCCCGCGACCCACAGGCCATCGCTGTGGTCGACGGTCGCGAGCGGTTCACCTATGGCCAGGTCAATGCCCGCGCCAACAGCCTGGCGCGCCTGTTGCAGAGCCGCGGGGTCAAGCCGCAGATGTTGGTGGGCATCGCCGCCGAGCGCTCTTGCGAGTTGATCGTCGGTCTGCTGGCCATCCTCAAGGCTGGCGCCGCCTACCTGCCGCTGGACCCTGCCTACCCGGCGGAACGCCTGGCGTACATGCAGCAGGACAGCGGCATCGAACTGCTGCTGACCCAGCGCGCATTGGTCGGCCAGTTAGCGGTGCAACCGGGCCTGCAGGTGGTGTGCCTGGACGACACCCAGGCTTGCAAGGCATTCGCCGACAGCAACCTGGAAGATCTCGCCAGCCCGGCAGACCTGGCCTATTGCATCTATACCTCCGGCTCCACCGGCAACCCCAAGGGCGTGCCGGTGACCCATGCCAACGTGGTGCGCCTGCTGCAGGCCAGCCAGGGCGAATTCCAGTTCGGCCCGCGTGACGTCTGGACCCTGTTCCACTCCTATGCCTTCGATTTCTCGGTGTGGGAAATCTTCGGTGCACTGGCCCTGGGCGGGCGCCTGCTGCTGGTGCCCTACCTCACCAGCCGAGAGCCGCAGGCGTTCTACCAGTTGTTGTGCGACGAGGGTGTCACGGTGCTCAACCAGACGCCGTCGGCCTTCCGCCAGCTCATCCCCCATGCACTGGCGGCGCCGGCCCAGGCGCTGAGCCTGCGCTGGGTGATCTTCGGTGGCGAGGCCCTGGACCTGGAAACCCTGACGCCCTGGTTCAATCACTTCGGTGATCAGCGTCCGCGCCTGGTCAACATGTACGGCATCACCGAGACCACCGTGCACGTCACCTGGCGGGCGCTGAGCCGTGCTGACCTGGAGCGGCCTGGAAGCCCCATCGGCCAGCCACTGGCCGACCTGCAGTGGTACTTCCTGGACGCGCAGATGAACCCGGTGCCACCAGGGGTGATCGGCGAGCTGTACATCGGTGGTGCCGGCCTGGCTCGCGGCTACTGGCGCCGCCCGGGGCTCAGTGCCGAGCGCTTCGTCGCCAACCCGTTCGGCGCGCCTGGCAGTCGCCTGTACCGCAGCGGTGACCTGGCCCGTTACCTGGCCAATGGTGAGGTGCAGTACCTCGGACGCGCCGACCAGCAGGTCAAGCTACGCGGGTTCCGTATCGAGCTCGGCGAGATCGAGGCGCGCCTGCGCGATGCCGTGCAGGTCACCGATGCCGTGGTGCTGGTCAGCGAAGACGCCAGTGGCGACAAGCGCCTGCAAGCCTACGTGGTACCTGACCAGACACGCCTTGCCGACGAGCAGGCCGCCACCGAGAACGCCCTGCTCGATCAGTGGCAGACCGTGTTCGATGCGACCTACGAGATGCCCGAGCAGGTGCGCGGACCGAGCTTCACCGGTT
Organism: Pseudomonas sp. HD6422; assembly: GCF_025377065.1. Classification (NCBI taxonomy): domain Bacteria; kingdom Pseudomonadati; phylum Pseudomonadota; class Gammaproteobacteria; order Pseudomonadales; family Pseudomonadaceae; genus Pseudomonas; species Pseudomonas sp. HD6422. The sequence goes on from NZ_JAHWIW010000002.1 coordinate 107,547, forward strand.
GGAACGACAGCTATCACGACCAGCCCATCGCCCACGAGCAGATGCAGGAGTGGCTCGACACCACGGTGCAGCGCATCCTCGCCCTCAAGCCTGAGCGACTGCTGGAAATCGGTTGTGGCGTGGGCTTGCTAACCCAGCACCTAGCGCCGGTGTGCGAGGTGTACCAGGGCTGCGATTTCTCGGCCTCGGCCATCGCCGAACTGGGAGCCTGGGCCAAGACCCAGCCGACCCTGCAGCATGTGCAACTGTCGCACCGCCAGGCCACCGATTTTCGTGGTGTGGCGCCGGGCAGTTTCGACACCGTGGTGATCAACTCGGTGGCCCAGTATTTCCCTGACGTGGAGTATCTGGTGCAGGTACTCAAGGGCGCCATCAGCGCGGTGGCGCCCGGCGGCCACATCTTCGTCGGTGACGTTCGCCACCTCGGTCTGCTTCCGCTGTTCCATGCCTCGCTGGAACTGGCGCGAGCCCCGGCCCAGATGTCCCTCAAGCAATTGAAAAGCCGCGTGCGCAAAGCCATCGCCGAAGACAACGAATTGCTCCTGGCACCGGCTTTCTTCACTCAGTTGGCCGAGCAGGTCGAGGGCCTTGGCGGTATCAGAATCCAGCTGCGCCGGGGCGCCTGGCACAACGAGCTGAGCGCCTATCGCTACGATGCCGTGCTGCAGGTCGGGCAGGGCCAGGGTAACGACAACCCTGTGCTGGACAGCCGGCGGCTGGGCGATCAGCCGTTGGCCGAGTTGCGTGCCTTGCTGGCCGCCGAGCATCCGCCGGCGCTGCGCCTCGACGGCCTGGCCAACCCGCGCCTGGCCCGTGACCTGTTGGCCTGGCAGCGTATCGACAGTGCAAGCGAGACCCTCGATGCAGGCCAGCTGCGTGCACAACTCCAGCAAATGGCGTTGCCCGACAGCGACCCGCAGGCCTTCTGCGAGCTGGGCGAGGCCCATGGCTACGAGGTGCGTCTGCAGTGGAGCGAGCAGGGCGCGCCGGGACACTTCGATGTGCTGCTGATCGACCCCCAGCGCTCGGCACTGCACGCCATGGCCCCGGTCACCCAGGTGCGCGCCCCCGGTCAGCACCGCCCCTGGTTGACCCACAGCAGCAACCCGTTGCTGGCGCGGCGCAGGCAGCAACTGCCGACGCTGTTGCGCGAGCGACTCAAGCAAAGCCTGCCGGCGCACATGCTGCCGGCGCAGATCGTGGTGCTCGATGCCCTGCCGCTGACTGCCAACGGCAAGCTCGATCGCCAGGTACTGGCCGGGCACGACAGTCAGGTACAGCCGACCCAGGCCCTGTACCGCGCCGCCGAGACCGAGCTGCAGCAAGCGGTGGCGGCCATCTGGCAGGAAGTGCTCGGGATCAAGCGGGTAGGCCTGGACGACAACTTCTTCGAACTCGGCGGCCACTCGCTGCTGGCCACCCAGGTGGTGTCGCGGATCAATCAGGAATTGCAGGTCAAGTTGTCGGTTCGCAGCCTGTTCGAGACCCGCCACTTGGGAGCCCTGGTCGAGGTGGTCGAGCAACTGGGCGGCCAGCGGTTGTCCAGCGAGCACCTCAGCGCCGAGGTGGCCGCCGCCTTGCAAGCCCTGCAAGGGCTGTCCGAGGAAGACTTGATGCAGTTGGCCGAGAGCGCCACGCAAGGAACGAACTGATGAACGCACTCCTGGATTCACTCAAGGGCTTGTCGCCCATCCAGCGCAAAGCCTTGATCGCGGTGCTGGCCAAGAAGGGCATCGATTTGCACGCCCAGCTGCCGATTCCGACGCTCGATCGCGAGCAGCCTCTGGCGCTCTCGTTCGCCCAGCAGCGGCTGTGGTTCCTCTGGCAGCTCGACCCGGATGGCAGCGCCTACAACATCCCCGGTGCGCTGCGTATCCAGGGCCCGCTGGACACCGCCCTGGTGCAACGCACCTTCGACTACCTGGTGGCGCGCCACGAAGCCCTGCGTACCACCTTCGACCACCGCGACGAGGCCGATGTCCAGGTCATTCACCCGCACCTGCAGGTACCCATGGCGCTCGTCGACCTCAGCCATCTGGCGCTGGACGATGCCGAACCCCAGGCTGCCGGGTTAGCCGAGCGCGAGGCACTGGCGCCGTTCGACCTGCGTCACGGCCCGCTGCTGCGCCTGCAGCTGGTGCGTTTCAACGACAATGACCACCTGCTGCTGGTGACACTGCATCACATCATCGCCGATGGTTGGTCGGTGGACGTCTTCCTCAAGGAATTCGCCCGCGTCTACGATGCCTTCAACGCCGAGGCCGAGCCCGCCTTGGCAGCATTGCCGATCCAGTACGCCGACTATGCCCACTGGCAGCGCGAATGGCTGGATGCCGGCGAGAGCGACCGTCAGCTGGCCTACTGGCGCCAGCAACTGGGCGACCAGCATCCGTTGCTGCAACTGCCCTTGGACCACCCGCGTCCAGCCCAGCTCAGCGCCCGTGGCGGCAGTGTCGACATCGCTCTGGATGCCGACCTGAGCAACCGCTTGAAGACCTTGGCCAAGGCCGAGGACGTGACCCTGTTCGTGATCCTGCTGGCGGCGTTCAACTTGCTGTTGTACCGCTACAGCGGTCAGCACGACCTGCGCATCGGGGTTCCGGTGGCCAACCGCAACCGCCTGGAAACCGAAGGCGTGGTGGGCTTTTTCGTCAACACCCTGGTGCTGCGTACCCAGATCGACAGCCGGCAGACGTTCCGTCAGTTGCTGCAGCAGGTGCACCAGGCTTCCGTGGCGTCCCAGGCCAATCAGGACCTACCGTTCGAACGCCTGGTCGAAGCCCTGCAACCTGAGCGCAGCCTGAGTCACAACCCGCTGTTCCAGGTGAAGTTCAACTACGGTTTCGATGTGTCCAGCCTGCCGGCGCCCCAAGGCCTGAGCATGACCCGCTGGCCCAGCCAGCACCTGGGCGCGCACTTCGACCTGGCTTTGGACCTCACCGATACCGCCCAAGGTGTGCAGGGCGCATTCACCTATGCCCGCGACCTGTTCGAGGTGGGCAGCATCGAAAGCCTGGCCTGCGAGTTCGTGGCGCTGCTTGGCGATCTCGTGCGCCAGCCTGCCGAGCCGCTGTGGGCCATGGCCGAGCATCGGCCCAGTGACGAAGGCCTGGTCGGCCCGGCGCTGACCCCGGACTACAGCCATGTTCTGCAAGCCTGGGATGCGCAGTGCCAGCAACGCGCTCAGGCAGTGGCGGTGAAATGCAGCGAGCAGACGTTGAGCTTCGCCGAGCTCGATGCCCAGGCCAATCGCCTGGCGTACTACCTGCAAACCCAGGGAGTGGACGCGGACGAACCGGTGCTGATCGCTCTGCCGCGCTCCTCGCGTTGGGTCATGGCCCTGCTTGGCGTGCTCAAGAGCGGCGCGGCCTACGTACCCTTGGACCCGCAATTGCCCGCCGCGCGTCTGGCCCAGGTCGCCGGGCAGAGTGCCGCACGCTGGTTGCTGGTGGACACCGACGCGGTTGCCGATGTCCCTGGCGTCCAGCGTATCGACCTGCGCAGCGATACCTGGCGCCAGGCCGGCGAACATCCCGCTGTCGGCGTGCGGCACCCGCAGCAGGCCGCCTACGCCATCTTCACCTCCGGTTCGACCGGCCAGCCGAAGGGCGTGCGGGTCAGCCACCGGGCCCTGAACAACTATGTGCAGGCGCTGCTGCAGCGCACGGCCCTGGCGCCCGAGGCGAGCATGGCAATGGTCTCCAGCGTGGCCGCCGACCTTGGCCACACGGTGCTGTTCGGCGCGCTCTGCAGCGGGCGTACCTTGCACCTGCTCGATGACCGCCAATGCGCCGACGCCGAAGCCTTCGCTGAGTACATGAGCCGCGAGAGGGTGGGCGTGCTGAAGATCGTACCCAGCCACCTGCGTGGCCTGCTGCAGGCCACCGACAACCCGGCCGTACTGCCCTGGCACGCGCTCATCAGCGGCGGCGAAGCCTGCGATTGGGAACTGGTGGCGCAGATTCGCCGGCTGGCACCAGGCTGCCGCCTGATCAACCACTACGGCCCGAGCGAAACCACGGTCGGCGTACTGGTGGGCGAGGTGGGCGAGCGCCAGACCGATAGCGCCACCGCCTTGCTCGGTCTGCCGCTGGCCAACTGCCGGGCCAAGGTGCTCGACGACGATCTCAACGCGGTGCCGGTCAATGCCATCGGTGAGCTGTACATCGGCGGCGCGGGGCTTGCCGATGGTTACCTCGGCCAGCCGGGCCTCACCGCCGAGCGTTTCATTGCCGACCCCGGCGGCAATGGCCAGCGCCTGTACCGCACCGGCGACCGCGTGCGCAATCGTCGCGACGGCCTGCTGGAGTTCCTCGGACGTAGCGACGACCAGGTCAAGATCCGTGGCTATCGCGTCGAGCTCAACGACATCACTCAGGCCCTCAAGGGCGTAGCGGGCGTGCTCGACGCCGTGGTCCTGGCGTGTCCTGGCAGTACCGGCAGCCTGCAGTTGGTGGCCTGGTGCGTGCTGGCCGACGACACCCGTCTGGCCAGCGTGCAACAGGCGTTGCAGGCGCAGCTGCCGGATTATCAGCAGCCGGCCCTGTGGCAACAGCTGGAGGCCATGCCGCTGACGGCCAACGGCAAACTCGACCGCCGCGCCTTGCCCGCGCCGGAGCAGGCCCAGGCGCAGTTCGTCGAACCCCGCAATCCGGTCGAGGCGAGCATGGCCGAGGTCTGGGCGAACGTGCTCAAGCTGCCGCGGGTGGGGGTCACCGACAACTTCTTCGAACTGGGTGGCGACTCCATTCTCAGCCTGCAGATCATTGCCCGCTCGCGCAAACTGGGCTTCAAGCTTTCGCCCAAGCAGCTGTTCGAGAAGCAGACCATCGAGCAATTGGCCCTGCTGTTCAGCCAGCCAACAGCCGCGCCGGTGGTGAGCATCGCCGCGCATACCGGTGACCGTCAGCAAGGGCCGTTGTCGCTGGGCCAGCAACGCCTGTGGTTCCTGTGGAAGATGGCGCCGACCAGCAGCGCGTACAATATCGCCGCAGCGCTGCGCCTACGCGGGCCACTCGATCGGCAGGCATTGCATGGCGCCTTCGCCCACCTGGTGGCACGCCATGAAGGGCTGCGTACCACCTTCCGCGAGGTAGAAGGCCAGCCCCGACAGTTCATCGGCGAGCCCCAGGTGCCGCAGCTCGACGTCGACACCCTGAGCGATCCGCAGGCCTTGCAGCAACGCCTGCAGGCCTACGCCGCGCAGCCGTTCGACCTGGCCAGCGGCCCGCTGTTGCGCCTGAACCTGCTGGCCTGCGGCGAGCAGGAACACGTGCTGTCGATCGTCATCCACCACATCGTCGCCGATGGCTGGACCATGAACCTGCTGACCGAGGAGTTCAGCCACTGCTACGCCCGTCTTAGCCAAGGCCAGGCGCCGCAACTGCCAGCGCTGGCGCTGCAGTACCAGGACTTCGTCGCCTGGCAGCGCGATACCCTCGGCAGCGACGAGGCGCAACGCCAATTGCGCTACTGGCAGGACACCCTGGCCGGCGAGCAGCCGGTGTTGCAACTGCCCTGCGACCACCCGCGTCCGGCGCAGCAGAGCTACCGTGGCGCCCAGCACCGGGTGCACCTCGCGCCGGCGATGGTCGAAGGCCTGCGCAGCCTGGCCCAGGCACGGGGCGACAGCCTGTTCATGTTGCTCCTGGCAGCGTTCGAGCTGCTGCTGTTCCGCTGCACTGGCCAGCACGACCTGCGCATCGGTGTACCAGTGGCCAACCGCAATCGGGTCGAGCTCGAAGGCGTGCTGGGCTTTTTCGTCAACACCCAGGTGTTGCGCGGGCAGTTGCAGGGCGAGCAATCGTTCGAACAATTGCTGGCCCAGGTGAAGACCAGCGTGCTGGCCGCCCAGGAGCACCAGGACCTGTCCTTCGAACAACTGGTCGAAGCGCTCAACCCGCAGCGCAGCCTCAGTCACAATCCGCTGTTCCAGGCCATGTACAACCACACGCGCCTGCGCTCCCAAGCCTTGCAGGGTATCGAAGGGCTGGACGTCGAGGTACTCGAGCCGCACAGCCAGACCACCCAGTTCGATCTCATGCTGCACAGCGAAGAGCGCGCCGACGGAGGCCTGCGCCTGACCTTCGGCTACGCTTGCGACCTGTTCGAAGCCGCCAGCATCGAGCGCCTGGCCGGGCATTTCGTCGAGTTGCTCAACCAGGTGCTGAGCCGCCCGAGCCAAGCCCTGGATGACTTCCAACTGGCCGACCCGGCTCAACGCGAGCGTTTGCTGGCGCTGGCTTGCGGCCCGCAGCGCGAAGCGCCGCAACCGTTGTACGTGCACCATGCCATCGCTGCCCAGGCCCGTCGCAGTCCCGATGCCACCGCATTGCTCATGGGCGAGCAGCGCATGAGCTATGGCGAACTCGAGCGGCGCGCCAACCAGTTGGCCCGGCGTTTGGTGCGTCTTGGCGCCGGGCCGGAGGTGGTGGTCGGCATCGCTGCACAGCGCTCGCTGGAAATGGTGGTCGGCCTGTTGGCGATCCTCAAGGCTGGCGCCGCCTATCTGCCGCTCGACCCGGACTACCCAGCCCAGCGCCTGGCTTACATGGTCGCCGACAGCGGGATTCGACTGCTCCTGGCGCAGCCCGCACTGCTGGCCGATTTGCCGCTGCCCGACGGCGTGCAAGTGCTCGACCTCGGCCAGCCTTGCGACGATGAAGCGGTCGATGCCCCGGCGCCGGCGATGGCTCCGGAGCAATTGGCCTACGTGATCTACACCTCCGGCTCCACCGGCCAGCCCAAGGGCGCGGGCAACAGCCATGCAGCTTTGGCCAACCGCCTGGCCTGGATGCAGGCGGCCTACCGACTGGGCGTCGACGACTGCGTGTTGCAGAAGACTCCGTTCGGCTTCGATGTCTCGGTGTGGGAGTTCTTCTGGCCGTTGATGACCGGCGCTCGGCTGGCCCTGGCCGGCCCGGGCGAGCACCAGGACCCCGAGTGCCTGGCCCGGCGCATTCGCCAATACGACGTGACCACCTTGCACTTCGTGCCTTCGATGCTGCAGGCGTTCATGGCTCAGGCGCAGTTGCCGGCGCTGCCGAGCCTGACGCGCATCGTCTGCAGTGGCGAGGCGCTGGCAGCGGGGCTGCAGGACCAGGTACTGGCGCGCCTGCCCCAGGCCCAGCTGTACAACCTGTATGGCCCCACCGAGGCAGCGATCGACGTCAGCCACTGGACCTGCCGCAGCGACGGCCGCGACAGCGTTCCGATCGGCCGCCCGATCGACAACACCCAGCTCTACGTGCTCGACGCGCGGCTGCAGCCCCAGCCGCTCAACGTCATTGGCGAACTGTACATCGGCGGTGACAACCTGGCGCGTGGCTACCTCGGTCGCCCAGGCCTGACCGCCGAACGCTTCGTCGCCAACCCCTTCGGCGCACCTGGTTCGCGGCTCTACCGCACCGGTGACCTGGCCCGCTACCGCGCCGACGGCGCCATCGAGTACGCCGGACGTTGCGACCACCAGGTCAAGCTGCGCGGCTTGCGCATCGAACTGGGCGAGATCGAGGCGCAACTGCGGCGCTGCGAGGGCATTGAAGATGCCGTCGTGCTGGCTCTGCAAGGCCCTACCGGACAACACCTGGTGGCATACGTGGTCACCGGCCTGGACGAGCAGGGCCTGGGCCAGGCGTTGCGCAGCCAACTGCGCGAGCACCTGCCCGAGTACATGCTGCCCAGCGTGTTCGTCGCCCTGGCGCAGTTACCCCTCAGCGCCAACGGCAAGCTCGAACGCCGCGCCTTGCCGACGCCGCAGTGGCATAGCGAAGCGCGCTACCAGGCACCGGAAACCCCGGTGCAACGGCAACTGGCGGATATCTGGCAAACCTTGCTCAAGGTCGAGCGGGTCGGGCTGGACGATGACTTCTTCGCCCTCGGTGGGCACTCGTTGCTGGCCACCCGTATGGCTGCCGACATCCGCCAGGCGCTGTTGATCGAGCTGCCGCTGCGGTGCGTGTTCGAGGCCGGCAGCCTGGCGGCCCTGGCGCAGCGCGTGGAGCAGGAACTGGCTGCCGCCGATCTTGGTGGCGAACTCGATAGCATGGCCGCACTGCTGGCCGAGCTGGAGCAAAACCCATGAGCACTTCCCTGGCCCAGCAGGCCCAAGCCCTGCACGACATTGCCCGGCGTGCCAGCGCCTTGAGCGAAGACAAGCAACAGGTATTCCTCGGCCAATTGAACGAGCGGGGCATCGCCATCGGCAAACTGCCGATCGTCGCCTCGCCGCGTACCGACGATTTGCCACTGTCCCATGCCCAGCAGCGGCTGTGGTTCCTCTGGCAGCTGGAGCCGTACAGCCCGGCCTACAACATCGCCAGCAACCTGCGGCTGCGCGGCGCGCTCGATCAAGCCCGCCTGCAGCAGGCCTTCGATGCTTTGGTGGCGCGCCACCAGGCACTGCGCACGCGGTTCCCGGCCAACGCCGGGCAGGCGCGCCAGCATATCGATGCGCCGGCGCCGCTGACCCTCTGTGTCGAAGACCTGTCCCATTTGCCGGCCAGCGAGCGCAGTGGCCGCGCCGAGGCCCTGGCCCGCGAAGAGGCCGAGCGCCCCTTCGACCTGGCGGAGGGCCCGCTGCTGCGGGTCGGCTTGCTGCGCCTGGCCGATGACGACCACGTGCTGCTGCTGACCTTGCACCACATCATCGCCGATGGCTGGTCGCTGAATGTGCTGATCAACGAGTTCGCGGCGCTCTACCGCGGCGATGCCGACTTGCCTGAACTATCGGTGCAATACAAGGATTACACCCTGTGGCAGCGCAGCCTGCTGCGCGCCGGTGAAGGCGAGCGCCAGCTCGTTTACTGGCGACAACAACTCGCCGGGCATTGCGGTGTGCTTGAGCTGCCCCTGGACCACCCGCGGCGCCTGCAGCCGAGCCTGGCCGGGGGGAGCCTGGCACTGCCGTTGTCGCCTTCGCTCACCGAAGCGTTGCGGGCGATGGCTCGTACTGAGCAGATCAGCCTGTTCAGCGTGTTGTTGTGTGCTTTCAACGTGTTGCTGTGGCGCTACAGCGGCCAGCGTGACCTGCTGGTGGGGGTGCCCATCGCCAACCGTCAGCGCCAGGAAACCCAAGGCCTGATCGGCCTGTTCGTCAATACCCAGGTGCTGCGCACGCAGCTCGATCCGCGTCAGCCACTGCGTCAGCTCCTGGCCCAGGTCGGCGAAGCGGCGCGCCAAGGCCAGAGCTTCCAGGACCTGCCGTTCGAACAGCTGGTCGATGCCCTGCACGGTCAGCGCAGCCTCAACCGCAGCCCGTTGTTCCAGGTCATGTTCAATCACCAGCAGCGCCAGTTGGATGCCTTCGAGCAGTTGCCAGGGCTGGCGCTCGAGCCGTTCGTCCAGCTCCAGCGCAGCGCGCGCTTCGACCTGGCCCTGGACACCGAAGAGGACAGCCAAGGCCACCTGTCGGCGCTGTTCACCTACCCGGTGGAGCTGTTCGATGCCGTCACCGTACAGGCAATGGCAGACGACTACCTGGGCATTCTGGAGCAGCTGGTCGAGCAGCCTCAGGCGGTGGTCGGCGAGCTGGGGCTGGCGCGCACTCCGGCTTGGCAGGAGGCGTTCAATGCCACCGACCGGACCTTTCCCGACGCCTGCCTGCACAGCCTGTTCGAGGCCCAGGCCGCGCGCACGCCGGATGCCTGTGCGGTGCAGTGTGGCGGGCAGCGCCTGAGCTACGCCGAGCTGGATCGGCGGGCCAACCGCGTGGCTCACCAACTGGCCGCCTGGGGCGTGGGCCCCGATGACCTGGTGGCGGTGGCCCTGGAGCGCTCGCTGGAACTGCCGGTGGCGCTCCTGGGCATCCTCAAGGCCGGCGGCGCCTACCTGCCACTGGACCCGAGCTATCCGGCCGAGCGCCTGGCTTACATGCTCGAGGACAGCGCGGCGGCGTGGCTGGTCACTGAAAGTGCCGTGCTCGCGAACCTCGCCTCGATCCCGGCGCGGGCGTTGTGCCTGGACCGCGATCATGCAATGCTCGCGGCGCAGCCTGACACCGCCCTGGCCTTGGCACAGAGTGCCGACACGCTGGCCTACTGCATCTACACCTCCGGTTCCACCGGCAAGCCCAAGGGCGTCATGGTGCGTCATGCTGGGGTGGTCAATTTCCTCGCCAGCATGGCCCGCGAACCCGGCATCGTCGCCAGCGATTGTGTGCTCGGCCTGACCTCGCTGTCGTTCGACATCGCCGCGCTGGAGCTGTACCTGCCGCTGCTGCATGGCGCGCGGCTGTTACTGGTCGACCGCGACTGCGCGCGCGACCCGCAGCGCTTGCTGGGCGAGGTCCAGGCCCACGGTGTCAGCATTCTCCAGGCCACGCCCTCGACCTGGCGCATGCTGCTGGCCGGGGAGGGGGGAGCGCTGCTCCAGGGGCGCAAGCTGCTGTGCGGCGGCGAGGCGCTCGACGCTGACCTGGCGGCACGCCTGCGTGCCTGTGGTGGAGCGTTGTGGAACCTGTATGGGCCGACCGAGACCACCATCTGGTCGGCGGTGCAGCGAGTGGACTCGGACAAGGTCTGGCTCGGCAAACCGTTGGACAATACCCAGCTGTACGTGCTGGACGATGAGCTCAACCGCCAGCCCGCCGGGGTCGCCGGCGAGCTGTACATCGGCGGTGCCGGTCTGGCGCGGGGCTACCTGCAGCGTCCGGGGCTGAGCGCCGAGCGTTTCATCGCCGATCCTTTCGGCGCTCCTGGCCAACGCCTGTACCGCACGGGTGATCGGGTGCGTCAGCGCCACGACGGACAACTGGAGTACCTCGAGCGGGTGGATCACCAGGTCAAGGTGCGCGGGTTCCGCATCGAGCTGGGTGAAATCGAGGCACGCCTGCGTGAGGTAGCCGGTGTCCAGGAAGTGGCCGTGATCGCCCGCGATGCTGCCCAGGGCAAGCAGTTGGTAGCCTACCTGTGCGCCGACGCCCACGACGCGGCTCCGTTGCGCCGGCACCTGCAGGGATGCCTGCCGGAACACATGATGCCGGCCCATTTCGTGTTCCTCGCCCAGATGCCGCTGACCCCCAATGGCAAGCTCGACCGTCTGGCCTTGCCAGCCCCCGACCTGGAGCTGCGCGACAGCGCTTTCACAGCCCCCGTGGGGCCTGCCCAGCAAAGTCTGGCGGCGATCTGGCAGGGCCTTTTGCACGTCGGCCAGGTGGGCGCCGACGACAACTTCTTCGACCTGGGTGGCGATTCGATCCTGTCGATCCAGATGGTCGCGCAGGCCCGTGAGGCCGGCCTTGCATTGACGCCCAAGCAGGTCTTCCAGCACCAGACCCTGGCGGCCCTGGCAGCGGCTGCGGACACCGTGCAGGCGGAAGCTGCCATCGATCTGGAACGACCGCTGTTGACGCTCGATGCGCAACAGCTGGCCAGCCTGCGCGCTCGCCATGGCGAGTTCGAGGATGTCTACCCGCTGTCGCCGATGCAGCAGGGCATGCTGTTCCATGCCTTGCAGAGCCCCGAGCAGGGGCTGTACATCAACCAGCTCAGCGTGCGTGTCGAAGGCATGAACCCTGCGCGTCTGGCGGCGGCCTGGCAGCAGGCCATCGGTCGGCATACGGCGCTGCGCAGTGCTTTTCTGGCCAGCGATGGCGAGCTGGAAGAGCCGCTGCAACTGGTGTTGGCCACGGTCACGGCACCGGTCGGGGTGTTGGACTGGTCGCGCCGCGAGATTACCGAGCAGGCCCTCGCCGAACTGGCCCAGGCCGAACGCGACAAAGGCTTCGACCTGGCGCGGCCCCCGCTGCAGCGCCTGCTGCTGGTGGACCTGGGGCAGGGCATGCACCAGCTGATCTGGACCAGCCACCATATCCTCATGGACGGCTGGAGCACGGCGCAGTTGGTCAATGAAGTGCTCCAGGCCTACCAGGGCCAGGCGCCGGAACGCCCGGCACAGCCGTTCCGCCACTACCTGGCCTGGTTGCAGGCCCAGGATGACGCCGCCAGCGAACGTTTCTGGCGCCACTACCTGGCTGAGCTGGAACAACCCACGTTGCTGGCCGGCGCCGTAGGGCGTGGCCACGACGGCCACGGCTTCGCTCAGTGGCACTGCGCCTTCGGTGCGGCACGCAGTGAACAGCTGCAGGTGCTGGCCAAAGACGCAGGGGTGACCCTCAATACCCTGATCCAGGCAGCCTGGCTGGTCTTGCTGCAACGTCACGCCGGCCAGCCGACGGTGTGCGTCGGCGCCACCGTGGCTGGACGTCCCCATGACCTGGCCGGTGCCCAGGACATGCTCGGCCTGTTCATCAACACCCTGCCGCTGATCCAGACCGTACCCAGCGCCCTGTCGCTCGGCCAATGGCTGCAGCAACTCCAGGCCTGCAACCTGAGTCTGCGCGAGCACCAGCACACGCCGCTGTACCAGTTGCAGAGCTGGGCCGGGCAGGGCGGCCAGGCCTTGTTCGACAGCCTGATCGTGTTCGAGAACTTCCCGGTCGACCAGGCCTTGCGCGAACGCAGCAGTGCCGAGCTGCGCCTGAGTCAGGTGCACAACAGCGAAGCCAGCCATTACCCGCTGACGCTGACCGTGCACGCCGGCGCGGCCCTGGAAATCGTCTTCGGCTACCGCCGTGAAGCGTTCGACGCGCCCCAGGTCCAGGCCCTGCAAGTGCAGCTGTTGCACCTGTTGGACCAGATGCTGGCGACGCCAGAGCTGGCCGTCGGCAACCTGCAACTGCTCGACGCGCCGGGCCAGGCGCGGGTGTTGGATTACAACCCGGCGCCGCGCAGCAATCGCAGCGAGTGTCTGAGCCTGGCGTTCCAGGCCCAGGTGGCGCGCAGTCCAGATGCAGTCGCCGTGGCCTGCGCCAGCGAGACGCTCAGCTATGCCCAGCTCAACGTTAGGGCCAACCGCCTGGCACGCCAGTTGCGCCGCCGCGGTGTAGCACCTGGGGTATTGGTGGGTGTGGCGATGGAGCGTTCCTCTGCCTTGCTGGTGGCGTTGATGGCCGTGATCAAAGCCGGCGGCGCTTATCTGCCGCTGGACCCGGACTACCCGCCCGAGCGCCTGGCCTATATGCTCGCCGACAGTGGCGCCGCGCTGGTGCTGAGCCAGAGTTGGCTGGCCGAACGCCTGCCGCTGGCGGCGGACCGACTGCTGTGCCTGGACCGTGACGAGCCGGCCCTGGCCGGCCTCGCCAGCGATGATCTGGCACCGCTGGCCGGGCCCGAGTCTGCGCTGTACCTGATCTATACCTCCGGCTCCACCGGCCAGCCGAAAGGCGCCGGGGTGACCCGCGAAGGCTTCGCCAACCTGCTGCAGTGGTATTCGCGCGAGTTCGACATCGGCGCGCAGGAGCGCTTCCTGGTGATGACGTCGCCGGCGTTCGACCTCACCCAGAAAAACCTCTTCGCGCCGCTGCTTGGCGGTGGCCAGGTGCACATGGCGGCGCCGGGTTACCAACCACTGGCGCTGGTGACGCAGATCGCCGAGCAGGCGATCACCGCGCTCAACTGCACCCCCAGTACGTTCTATCCGTTGCTCGACCTCGGTACTACCGAGCAGTTGGCGAGCCTGCGCCAGGTGTTCCTGGGGGGCGAGCCGATCCGTGGCGAACAGTTGCGCACCCACCTGGCCCACCTGCCGGCGCCGCCGACGGTGCACAACAGCTATGGGCCCACCGAGTGCACCGATGTGGTGGCCTGGCATACCTGGCAGGGTGATGCCGGGGAGGTGCCCACCGGCACAGCGATAGACAACACGCGCCTGTACATCGTCGACAGCCAGTTCAACCTGCTGCCGCCCGGGGTCGTGGGCGAGTTGCTGATTGCCGGTCGTGGCGTCGGTCGCGGTTATCACCGGCGCCCGGGTCTCACCGCCGAGCGCTTCATGGCCGACCCGTTCGCCGCCGATGGTAGCCGCCTCTACCGCAGCGGCGACCTGGCCAGGTTGCGCGAGGACGGCCTGGTCGAGTACGTCGGGCGGGTCGATCATCAGGTGAAGATCCGTGGCGTGCGCATCGAATTGGGTGAGATCGAGGCGCGCCTGGAGCAGCATCCTGCAGTGGAGGAAGTGGCGGTCATCGCCCATGACCTGGGTAGTGGTCCGCAACTGGTGGCCTACCTGGTGCTTGCCCAGGGGCAGACCAATCTGCCCCAGGTGCTGCGCGAGCATGTGCGCCAGGCCCTGCCCGATGCCATGGTGCCTGCCCATTGGCAGGTGTTGGCAGCCATGCCGTTGACCCCCAGCGGCAAGCTCGACCGCAAGGCCCTGCCGGCGCCTAGCGTCCAGGCGCGGGTTTACCGCGCGCCGGAAACGCCATTGCAGGGCGAACTGGCAGGTATCTGGGAGGCGCTGCTGGAGGTCGATCGGGTTGGTCTGGATGACGACTTCTTCGAGCTCGGTGGTCATTCGTTGCTGTTGACCCAGGCCCTGTCACGCATTCAGCAGCGGTTGCAGGTCCGTTTGAGCCTGGCGCAGCTGTTCGACTGCGCCACCTTGGCGGACCTCGCCAGTCACATCGAGACCCGCATGCCGGCAGCGAGCAACGGCACGGGCGATGCGGCGATGATCGATGACCTGCTGGCCAGCCTCGAGCAATCCTGAGGTGTAGTACCGCACACATCGAGCGCCGTGGGCGGCGCTCGATGTGTGCGCCACTACACCTCTCAAGCGCACACCCCGCGGCGCTCGATAGACCGCAACACCTGCGCCCTCGGTAACGGCGGAAGCGGCCAGCAACCTAAAGAAAGCCCCCCACCTTTCGTCCTCTGATTAATGAGCCAGGCGGGCCCTGCGCCCGGCCATGGCCCACCCCCAACCCATGCCGGCGCCGCGCACCGGCAGTGATGGAAAGAATCAGATGAGCACACAAGAATCCCAGGATTTCGTTCGGCGTTTCATTGGCCTGCCCCCCGAGAAGCAGCGGATCTTCTGGCGCAGTCTGCGCGAGCGGGGCGTGGACTTTGGCCTCTATCCGATCCCTGGGGGGCTGGCCCATGAGGCCCAGGTGCCGCTGTCGTACGCCCAGCGGCGGATGTGGGTGCTGTGGCAATTGCAGCCAGACAGTGGCGCCTACAACATCGCCTCGGCGGTACGCCTGGACGGAGAGCTCGACGTGGCGGCGCTGGAACGTGCGTTTGGCGCGTTGATCGAACGTCACTCGTCACTGCGCACCACCTTCGACCAGGATGATCAGCAGCCTTTCCAGGTGATCCAGGACGCCGGGGAGTTCCAACTGCAGGTGCGTGCCTGCGACGAAAGCCAGTTGCAGACCTCCCTGCAGCAGGAGGCGTTGGCTCCGTTCGACCTGCGTCAGGGGCCGCTGCTGCGTGCGGTGTTGCTGCAGACGGGGGAGCAGCGGCAGGTGCTGAGCCTGTGCATGCACCACATCGTCGCCGATGGCTGGTCGATGAATCTGCTGATCGACGAGCTGGTAGCGCTCTACGGCCAGTTCAGCGGTGGCGTGCCGGCGTCCCTGGCCGAACTGCCGATTGCCTATGCCGACTACGCGCTGTGGCAGAAGAGCCTGCTCGAAGCCGGTGAAGCCGAGCACCAGTTGGCCTACTGGCGGCAGGCGCTGGGGACCGAGCAACCGCCGCTGGAGCTACCGGCCGATCGCTTGCGCCCGGCCGAGCAGAGCCTGCGTGGGGCCAGCCTGGAGTTCAGCTTGCCGCCGGCGCTGTGTCAGGGCCTGCAGGCCCTGGCCCGGCAGCACAACGCTACGCTGTTCATGGTGCTGCTGGCGGCCTTCAAGGTGCTGTTGCACCGCTACAGTGGCCAGGCCGATATCCGCGTGGGGGTGCCGGTCGCCAACCGCAACCGCCTGGAGACCGAGCGCTTGATCGGCTTCTTCGTCAATACCCAGGTGTTGCGCAGCCAGCTCGATGGCCAGGTCAGTTTCACCGGGTTGCTGGCCCAGGTGAGAAACACCGTGCTGCAGGCCCAGGCCCACCAGGACCTGCCCTTCGAGCAACTGCTCGATGGCCTGGAACTGAGTCGCAGCCTGAGCTACAACCCGTTGTTCCAGGTCATGTACAACCACCAGCGGCGTGCGCTCGACCGCCTGCAGGGGTTGGCCGGCCTGGAGGCCCAGGTGCTCAGTGTCGGCGCCCCGGTGGCCAAGTTCGACCTTGGCCTGGACACCGCCGAGGATGCCGACGGCAACCTGTTCGCCACCCTCAGCTATGCCACCGACCTGTTCGACGCACCGCGCATGCAGCGCCTGTGCCGTCACTACCAGACGTTACTGGCCGAGGTCCTGGCCAAGCCAGAGGCGGCCCTGGCCGAGCTGTCACTGGTCGATGAGCAGGAGCTGGCCCGCCAGCGCCTGTTCAACGGCCCGCAGACGCCGGCAGTGCCTTACCAGCCGATCCATCAGCGTATCGCTGAACACGCCCGCCAACGGCCGCAGGCCACGGCCGTGCTCTGCCAGGGCCAGCGCCTGAGCTTCGCCGAGCTCGACCAACGGGCCAATCAACTGGCCTGGCACCTGCGCGGGCTTGGCATTGCCGCCGAAGCCCGCGTCGCGGTCGCCTTGCCACGCTCGCCGCAGATGCTGGTGGCGCTGTTGGCCGTGCTCAAGGCAGGCGCGGCCTACGTCCCGCTGGATGCCAGCTACCCCGCAGAGCGCCTGGCCTACCTGATGGAAGATGCCGGTGTGGCGCTGTTGCTCAGCGATGCCGGGTTGTTGCCCGACCTGCCGGTACCGGCGCATCTGCCGGTGCTGGACTTGGCCCGACTCGAGCTGCAGGGCCAGCCGCTGGACTGTCCAGCAGCGCACTGCGAGCCAGGTCAGCTGGCCTACCTGATCTACACCTCCGGCTCTACCGGCCAGCCCAAGGGCGTGGCCGTGGCACATGGTCCCCTGGCCATGCATTGCGCAGCCATCGGCCAGCGCTATCAGATGAGCGAGCACGACTGCGAACTGCACTTCATGTCGTTCGCCTTCGATGGCGCCCACGAGCGTTGGCTGACCACCCTCAGCCACGGCGGCAGCTTGCTGCTGCGCGACGACAGCCTGTGGACCCCGGAGCAGACCTACGCTGCCTTGCACGCGCACCAGGTGAGCGTGGTGGCCTTCCCGCCGGTCTACCTGCAGCAGCTGGCCGAGCATGCCGAGCGCCAGGGCAACCCGCCACCGGTGCGCATCTACTGCTTCGGCGGCGACGCCGTGCCGGAGGCCAGCTTCGAGCTGGTCAAGCGGGTGCTGCGTCCGCAGTTCATCATCAACGGCTATGGCCCGACCGAAACAGTGGTGACGCCGCTGATCTGGAAAGCCGCGCCTGACGAGCAGTGCGGCGCTGCCTATGCCCCCATCGGCAGCCTGATCGGCCAGCGCAGCGCCTGGGTGCTGGATAACGAACTCAATCCGGTGCCGCTGGGCGCGGTGGGCGAGTTGTACCTGGGCGGTGAGGGCCTGGCGCGAGGTTATCACCAGCGCCCAGGCCTGACCGCCGAGCGTTTCGTCGCCGACCCGTTCAGCAAGGGTGGCCGTCTTTACCGCTCCGGCGACCTGGTGCGCCAGCGCGAGGACGGGGTGGTGGAATACATCGGCCGTATCGACCAGCAGGTGAAAGTGCGCGGCTTTCGCATCGAGCTGGGCGAGATCGAGGCCCGCCTGCAACAGCACCCTGAGGTCCGTGAAGCGGTGGTGGTCGCCCGTGATGGGGTCGCCGGCAAGCAACTGGTGGGGTATCTGGTACCGCGCACCGAGTCTGCAGAGGAGGCGGCCCTGGCAGTGGCGGTCAAGGCCTGGCTGGGAGAAAGCCTGCCCGACTACATGGTGCCGGCGCACCTGATGCTGTTGGCCAGCCTGCCGCTGACGCCCAACGGCAAGCTCGACCGCAAGGCGCTGCCGGCCCCGGACCTGAGCCGGTTGCAGGATGCTTTCGTGGCGCCGCAGGGGCCGGTGGAGCCGGTGCTGGCCGACATCTGGCAGCGTTTGCTGGGCGTCGAGCAGGTCGGTCGCGATGACAACTTCTTCCAGCTCGGGGGCGATTCGATCGTCGCCATCCAGGTGGTCAGCCGCGCCCGTCAGGCAGGGCTGCAATTGAGCCCCAAGGACCTGTTCCAGCAGCAGACCCTGGCGGCCTTGGCCGCCGTCGCCCGCCGCGACCGGCTCGCGGTGGTGGATCAAGCACCGGCCCATGGCGAGTTGCTGCCCACACCGATCCAGCACTGGTTCTTCGACCTGCAATTGGCCAATGCCGACCATTGGAACCAATCGCTGTTGCTGACGCCCCGCCAGCCGTTGGCGGCGGACACGCTAGGCGTGGCCCTGCAGGCCGTGCTCGCCCAGCACGATGGGCTGCGCCTGGCTTTCAGTGGTCGCCAGGGACGCTTCCTGCCCCTGGCCGAGTTGCCAGACCCCCTGTGGCTGCGTTCGTTGGCCGATGCCCAGGGTTTGCAGGCCCTGTGCAGCGAAGCCCAGGCCAGCCTCGACCTGGCCAGCGGTGCCCTGCTGCGTGCGCTGTTGGTGCAACTGCCCAACGCTGAGCAGCGACTGTTGCTGGTGGTGCATCACCTGGTCATCGATGGGGTGTCCTGGCGCATCCTGCTTGAAGACCTCGACAGCGCCTGGCGCCAGGCGGTCGAGGGGCAGGTGCCGCGTTTGCCGGCCCGGACCACGTCGTTGCAGCGTTGGTCGCAGCAGTTGCAGAACTACGCGCGCAGCCCGGCCCTGCAGGCCGAACTGGGCTTCTGGCAGGCACAACTGGCCGGTGCCAGTACGACGTTGCCCGAAGATGGCCAGCCGGGCAGCACGCCACAGCTTCAGGCCACCCGCCTGCGCAGCGTGCTGGACCGCCAGCGCACGCGTCAGTTGGTGCAACTGGCGCCCGCCAGTTACCGCACGCAGATCAATGACCTGCTGCTCACCGCCCTGGCCCGGGTGCTGGTGCGCTGGACCGGTCAGCCGACAGCATTGGTGCAGCTCGAGGGCCACGGCCGCGAGCAGGCGGTGGTCGGCGATGCCGATCTGAGCCGTACCCTGGGTTGGTTCACCAGCGTGTTTCCGCTACAGCTGACGCCGCGCAGCGAGCTGGCCGAGTCGATCAAGGCGATCAAGGAACAGCTGCGCGCGGTGCCCAACAAAGGCCTGGGCTATGGCGTACTGCGTTACCTCAGCGATGCCGGCGCCGCCCTTCAGGCCTTGCCGCAGCCGCGCATCACCTTCAACTACCTGGGCCAGTTCGACGCCAACTTCGCTGCCGATGCCGCCTGGCTGCCGGCCAACGAAGCGCGCGGCAGCGACGTCGATGCCCTGGCGCCACTGACCTCTGACCTGGGTATCGATGGCCAGGTGTACGACGGCTGCCTGAGCCTGACCTGGACCTTCAGTGACCAACGATTCCGCGTCGAGACAATCCAGGCCCTGGCCGATGCTTTCACTGCTGAACTGGTGGAGCTGATCGAGCACTGCCTGTGCGTCGGCGAGGCCGGCGTCACGCCATCGGACTTCACCCAGCGTGATCTTGAGCAGCAGGAGCTCGATGCACTGGCCGTGCCGGTGGCCGAGATCGAAGACATCTACCCGTTGACCGCCTTGCAGCAAGGCATGTTGTTCCACTGCCTGTATACGCCGCACAGCGCCGCCTATGTGAATCAGATGCGCGTGGATGTCGACGGCCTCGATGTGGAGGCTTTCGCCGCAGCCTGGCAAGCCGTGCTCGACCGTCACCCGGTGTTGCGCGCCGGTTTCCACTGGGAGGGCATGGCGCGACCGCTGCAGGTTATCCACAAGCAGGCACGCCTGCCCCTGAGCCTGAAGGACTACCGTGCACGCACCGACCTGGACGACGCCCTGGCACACCTGGCCGGGGCCGACCAGGCCGCCGGTTTCGTGCTGAACCAGGCGCCATTGCTGCGCCTGACCCTGGTGCAGGTGAGCGCCCACCGCCACCACCTGATCTTCACCAGCCACCATTTGCTGCTCGATGGCTGGAGCAATTCGCAACTGCTCGGCGAGGTGCTGCAGCACTACGCCGGGCAGACACCGGCCAGCGCCGCCGGCAGCTATCGCGACTACCTGCACTGGCTGCAGCGGCGCGACCCAGCGCTCAGCCAGGATTTCTGGCTGCAGCGCCTGGCCTTGCTCGACGAGCCCACCCGCTTGGCCGCGACCTTGGGCAGGGGCGGTGAGGGCGAGGGTCATGGCGAGCACCAACTGCAACTCGATGGGCAACACAGCCAGCAGTTGGCGGCGTTCGCCCGGCAGCACAAGACCACCCTGAACACCCTGGTGCAGGCAGCCTGGGCCTTGCTCCTGCAGCGCTTCAGTGGGCAGTCGGGGGTGGCTTTCGGCACGACCGTTTCGGGCCGTCCGGCGCACCTGGCAGGCATCGAGCAGCAGTTGGGTCTGTTCATCAACACGCTACCGATGGTATTGGCGCCGCAGCCGCAACTCACCGTCCTGCAATGGCTGCACGCCGTACAGGAGGCCGGCCTGGCCCTGCGGGAACATGAGCACGTAGCGCTGGTCGATGTGCAGCGCTGGGCCGGGCAGCCTGGCGAGGCGCTGTTCGATACCCTGCTGGTGTTCGAGAACTACCCGATCAGCGAAGCGTTGCAGGCTGGAGCGCCGCAGGGCTTGAGCTTTGGCCCGGTGCAGGCGCAGGAGCAGACCAATTACCCGCTGACGGTGCTGGTGACCGCTGGCGAATGCCTGGCAGTGCAGTTCAAATACCAGCACCAGGCGTTCAGCCAGGAGGCGGTCGAGCGGCTGGGCAGCTATCTGCGTCAATTGCTGCTGGGCTTCATGGCCCAGCCCCAGGGCTGTCTTGCCGGCATCGACGGCTTCGATGATGACGAGGGTGAGGCCTTGTTGGCGATTGGCCGGAGTTCGGCTGACCTGCACGTCCCGCCGCTCGGTCTGGCCCAGTGGGTAGAGGCCCAGGTGCGACGCCGTCCCGGCGCGTTGGCGCTGATTGCCGGCGAGCAGCACCTGAGCTACGAGCAGCTCAACCAGCAGGCCAACCGCTTGGCCCACAAGCTGCGTGAAATGGGCGTGCAGCCTGGAGTGCTGGTCGGGGTGGCGCTGCAGCGCACGGCCTGGCTGCCGGTCGCTGTGCTGGCAGTGCTCAAGGCCGGTGGCGCGTACGTGCCGATCGACCCGGACTACCCCCGTGAGCGCCAGGCCTACATGCTCGAGGACAGCGACGCCGGCCTGCTGATCACCGAGCAGGCGCTGCAGGGCAGACTGCCTGTGGTCAGCGCTGTGCAGCAACTGTGCGTCGACAGCGCATGGGGCGATTATCCCGCCTGTGACCTGCCAGCCCTCGCCCAGCCCGAAGACCTGGCCTACGTGATCTACACCTCAGGCTCCACCGGCCAGCCCAAGGGCGTGGCCATCGAGCAGCGCAACGCCAGTGCGCTGATCAGCTGGGCGCAGCGCGTGTACAGCCCGGAGCAGCTGCAGGGCGTACTGGCCAGTACCTCGGTGTGCTTCGATCTGTCGGTGTGGGAGCTGTTCGTGACCCTGGCCAGCGGGGGCTACCTGGTGCTGGCTGACAATGCCCTGGCCCTGCCGACGCTGGCCGCACGCGACCAGGTGCGGTTGATCAACACGGTGCCCTCGGCGATCGCTGCGTTGCTGCGTGCCGGGGAGGTTCCGCCGAGTGTGCGCATCGTCAACCTGGCGGGCGAGGCCCTGCAGCAGAGCCTGGTCGACGAATTGTACGCCCTGGGCCACATCGAGCAGGTGTTCGACCTCTACGGCCCTTCCGAAGACACCACCTATTCCACCTTCTGCCGCCGCCAGGCCGGTGGCCGTGCCAGCATCGGTCGCACGCTGCCCGGCACGGTCAGCTATATCCTCGATCCGACCGGAGTTCCGGTGCCTGCCGGCGTAGTTGGCGAACTGTACCTGGCTGGCGCCGGCCTGGCCCGTGGCTATCTGGGCAAGCCGGGGATGACCGCCGAGAAGTTCGTCGCCGATCCGTTCGGTGCGCCAGGCCAACGCATGTACCGCACGGGTGACCTGGTGCGGTACAACGCCCAGGGCGACCTGGAGTACGTCGGGCGCATCGACCACCAGGTGAAGATCCGCGGCCTGCGTATCGAGCTGGGCGAAATCGAAGCCGGCCTGCTCGCCTTCCCAGGTGTCAGCGCTGCGTTGGTCCAAGCCCAGTCGTTCGCCTCCAGCCAGCAGTTGGTGGCCTATGTGGCCACCGGTGCGGAGCAGGTCTCGGTCGACAGCCTCAAGGCGCACCTACGCCAGTGCTTGCCGGCCTACATGGTGCCGACCCATTTCATGCTGTTGCCCGAGCTGCCGTTGACGCCCAATGGCAAGGTCGACCGCAAGGCATTGCCGGCGATCGAGCGCGACAGCCAGGACGCGGCGCCGGTCGCGGCGGGCAATGACGTGGAGGCGAGCCTGTTGCAGATCTGGCGGGCGGTGCTGGGTGAAACCGAAATCGGCATGCATGACAACTTCTTCGAGTTGGGCGGCGATTCGATCATCTCCATCCAGGTGGTGGGCCGTGCCCGCCAGCTGGGGTTGCGCCTGTCGCCCAAGGACCTGTTCGAACACCCGACCCTGCATGCCCTGGCGCGAGTGGTGCGCGTCGATCAAGGCGAAACCTGCCCCCAGGGACCGGTGACCGGAGAGCAGCCGCTGACGCCGATCCAGCGCAGCTTCTTCGAGCGTCAGCTGGCCCGTCCCGGACACTGGAACCAGGCCGTGCTCCTGCACCTGCGTGAGCCCCTGGCGTTGTCGGTGCTGGAATCGGCGCTGGCGGCGCTGCAGGATCAGCATGACGTGCTACGCCTGGTGTTCGAGGGTGGCGTCGGCTACTACCGCGAGGCTGCCGGCGGGCCGCTGGCGTGGCATCGCCAAGCTGCCGATGGCGATGAGCTGCAACGCCTGTGCGATGCCGCGCAGGCCAGTCTCGACCTGGGCCGTGGGCCGATCTGGCGCGCCATGCTGGTGGACATGGCTGACGGCAGCCAGCGGCTGCTGCTGGTTATCCACCACCTGGTGGTCGACGGGGTCTCGTGGCGCATTCTGCTCGAAGACCTGCACGGTCTCTGCCAGCAGATCGCCGCCGGCCAGGCGCCGCGCTTGCCGGCCAAGACCTGGGCATTCCAGCGCTGGGCCGAGCGCCTGCAGGCCTATGCCGGGAGTGCCGAGGTCAAGGCCGAGCTGGGCTACTGGCAACAACAACTGCAGGGCGCCGAGCGGCCGCTGCCGGGGGCGGACACCCAGGGCAGCCAGGCCAGTGAACATGCGTGCAGCGTGGTCACCCGGCTGGACGCCGAATGCACCCGGCAATTACTGCAGCAGGCCCCGGCGGCCTACCGCAGCCAGGTCAACGACCTGCTGCTCAGTGCCCTGGCCCGGGTACTGTGTGCCTGGACCGGGCAGGACTCTGCCCAGGTGCTGCTCGAAGGCCACGGCCGCGAGGAGCTGTTCGACGATGTCGACCTGTCGCGCACCCTGGGTTGGTTCACCAGTGCCTATCCGCAACGGCTGACCCCTGCCGCCGACATGGCGAGCACCATCAAGACCATCAAGGAGCAATTGCGCGCCGCGCCAGCCAAAGGCATCGGCTTCGGTGTGCTGCGCTACCTGGGCGATGCCGACAGCCGCCAGGCCCTGGCGGCGCTCGGCGAGCCACGCATCACCTTCAACTACCTCGGCCAGTTGGACAGCAGCCTCGACGCCCAAGGCCTGTTCGCCCCGGCCCGGGAAAGCAGCGGCGCCAGCCAGGCCCCCGATACGCCGCTGGGCAACTGGCTGAGCCTCAATGGTCAGGTGATGGACGGCGAACTGGCCATGCACTGGAGCTTCAGCGACCAGGTGTTCGAGCCGGTGGCGATCCAGGCCCTGGCCGAGCGTTACGGCGATGAACTGCGGGCGCTGGTAGCCCACTGCCTGGGCAGTGAGGCCGGTGCCCTGACCCCTTCGGACGTGGTGGGCGTAGCGCTCAGCCAGGACGCCCTCGATGAATTGCTCAGCGACTTCTAACGCCTTATGGAAATCCCTATGACCTCCAGCAACCCACGCCAGAAAGCCAATATCCAGGTGGTTGCACCGATCACGTCGGTGCAGAAGGGCATCCTCGCCTATTCGCTCAAGTGCGGCACCCAGGACCCGTATCACTACCAGCAGGTGTTCAGCCTGCGCGGCGACCTGCAGATCGCCGCGTTTCGGCAGGCGTTGCAGCATACCGTCGACCGCCACCAGGCCCTGCGCGCCGATTACCGCTGGGAAGAAGTGGATGTGCCGGTGCAGATCATCTTCAAGCAATTCCCGGTGGCCTTGTCGACCCTTGACTGGAGTGCCTGCAGCCGCGACGAACAGTGGGCGCGGCTGCGCCAGTTGCTGGCCGACAAACGCGCTGCCGGCTATGCATTCCGCCAGGCGGCCGACCTGTCGTTCAACCTGGTGCGGGTGAGCCCCGACGAGCACTGGTTGGTGTGGAGCTATCACCACATCAACCTCGATGGCTGGGGGCTGGGCGTGGCGCTGCGCGACACCCTGCTCGCCTACCGCCGGCTGGCCGCCGGCGAGGTGCTGGCCGCCCAGGGCGGCACCGACTACGTCAACTACCTGAGCTGGTTGCAGGCACGCCACGACAGCACCCGTACCGAGGCCTACTGGCGCAGCGTGTTCCCCGAGGCCGTGGGCCTGACGCCATTGCCGCACCAGGCGGCCAATCCGGCCCAGGCCGGGCGCTATGGCGAGCGCGGTTTTGACCTGGACGTGGCGGCCACGGCCAGACTGCAGACGCTGTGCCGTCAGGCCGGGGTGACCCTGAATACCGTGGTGCAAGGGGCCTGGGCGTTGTTGCTGGGCCGCTACGCCGGTCAGGATGAGGTGATCTTCGGCACCACGCTGTCCGGGCGCTCCCCTGAGCACGACGGGGTGGAGAACATCGTCGGGCTGTTCATCAACACCCTGCCGGCGCGCATCGCCGTGGTCGACGAACAACCGTTGGGGCAGTGGCTCAAGGGCATTCAGGCCCAGGCTCTGCAGACCCGCGAGCACGAGCACAGCGCGCTGCAGGACATTCTCAAGCTGACCGGCAACGACGCCGGACGCGGACTGTTCGAGAGCATCCTGGTGTTCGAGAACTTCCCCCTGGTCGAAGCCGTACCGCCCCGCGAGCACGAACTGAGCGTCAACCTGTTGCCCTCGCTGGAGCGCGGGGAGGGCGGTTCGGGCACGGCTGGGCGCTCCAACTATCCATTGAGCCTGATGGTCGAACCGGGCAACCGGCTAGGGTTGCTGCTGGCCTGGCACCGTGAGCATTTCAGCGACGAGGCGGCCGGGCAGATCATCGCTCAGCTCACCCATGTGCTGCAGGCCATGGGCCGCGGTGCCGAGCAACACGTGGGTGATCTGCGTCTGCTGGCGCCGGAGCAAGCCAGCAGCGAAACGCAGGCCCTGGAGCCAGGCACGCCGCTGCAGGCTTTCGCCGCAGCCGTGGCGCGCAACCCACAGGCCTTGGCGATCGCCGATGACAGCGAGGCGCTGACCTACGCGCAACTGGACCATGCCAGCGAGCGTGTCGCGGCCTGGTTGGAGGCCCAGCGCTGGCCGCTGGCGACACCTGTGGCGCTGCAGTTGCAGCGCGGCTGCGACTGGGTGGTGGCCTTGCTCGGCGTGCTCAAGGCCGGACTCAGCTATGTGCCGCTGGAGCCCTCGACTCCCGCCGATCGCCTGGCCCGGGTCCTGACGCAAAGCGGCGCGGCGCTGCTGATCGGAGCCCAGGCCGACGCCGTCGGCGACGGTTCGACGAATCTGCGCCGGGAGGCCATCGCCACCCTGCGCGCCTGCCAGGACGCCCGTCAGCCGCGTCCGGTGGCACCGGGCAGCACCGCCTACCTGATCTATACCTCTGGTTCTACGGGGGCGCCCAAAGGCGTCGAGGTCAGCCATGCGGCGTTGCATCAGTATGTGCAGGGCCTGTTGCAGCGTGTGCAGATTCCGCCCGAGGCGAGCATGGCCATGGTGTCCACCGTGGCCGCCGATCTGGGCCACACCGTATTGTTCGGCGCGCTGTGCAGTGGTCGGGCACTGCACCTGTTCAGTGACCGGCAGGTGCGCGATCCCGATGCGTTCGCCCAGTCCATGGCCGAGCGCCAGGTGGGCGTGTTGAAGATCGTGCCGAGCCATCTACGCGGTCTGTTGCAGGCGAGCCGGGCAGCCGACGTGTTGCCGGCCCATGCCCTGATACTCGGTGGCGAGGCCTGTGACTGGCCGCTGCTGGAGCAAGTACGGGCACTGAAGCCTGCCTGCCGGTTGTACAACCACTATGGGCCCAGCGAGACCACGGTGGGCGTGCTGGCCACCGAGGTGCAGCCGCAAGTGCCCCACGGCGTCCGGGTGCCGCTTGGCACGCCACTGGGGCAGGTGCGTGTGCATGTGCTGGACGCCGACCTGAACCCCTTGCCTGCCGGAGCCATTGGCGAGCTGTACGTGGCCGGTCCGACCCTGGCCACGGCTTATCGCCAGGCCCCAGGGCTGACCGCCGAACGCTTCCTGGCCAATCCCTTCGCCAGCGGCGAGCGCATTTACCGCACGGGTGATCGGGTACGCCGCTGCCTGGACGGTTCCCTGGAGTTCTTCGGGCGGATCGACGAGCAGATCAAGCTGCGCGGCTACCGTATCGAGCTGGGCGAAATCGCTGCCACCTTGAAGGGTCTGGACGGCGTTCAGGATGCCGTCGCCGTGCTCGATGACAGCGGTCAGGCCGCCCAACTGCTGGGCTACCTGGTGCTGAGCGAGGGCGCTGACCTGGATCAGGTACGCGCACGGGCCGGCGAATGCCTGCCTGAATATATGCTGCCCTCGCGGTGGATGACCCTGACGACCATGCCGGTGACGGCCAACGGCAAGCTCGACCGCAAGGCGCTGCCGGCCATCGAGGAACTGCGCAGCAGCAAAGTGGCGCCGCGCAGCGCTGAAGAGCAGTTGCTGGCAGAGGTCTGGGCCGATGTGCTCAAGCTGCCGGAAGTGGGCATCAACGAGAACTTCTTCGAACTGGGCGGGGACTCCATTCTCAGTCTGCAGATCATCGCCCGGGCACGACGTCGTGGGCTGAAGCTGAGCTCGCGGCAGATCTTCGAAATGCAGACCATCGAGCAATTGGCCGCCAGCGTCGTCAGCGCCACGCCTGAACCTGCCGCGGCTGGCAAGCCTGCACCCCAGGGGCGTGTCGGCTTGCTGCCGATTGCCCGACGCTTCTTCGAGCGCCAGGTGCCGCAAGCCCATCATTGGAACCAGTCGCTGCTACTGTCCGCCCGCCAGCCACTGGACGCCGAGCGCCTGGCTCAGGCCCTGGAAGCGTTGCTGCGCCATCACGATGCGCTGCGTCTGCGTTTCAGCCAGCAGCAGGGCCAGTGGCAAGGCGAGTTCGCCGCCGTGCCTGCCGGCAGCAGTTTGCTCTGGCAGCGCCAGGCCGCCGACAGCGAAGCTCTGCGCGCCCACTGCGAACAGGCCCAGCGCAGCCTCGATCTGGCGCAAGGGCCGCTGCTACGCGCGTTGCTGGTGGACATGGCCGACGGCACTCAGCGTTTGCTGCTGGTGATCCATCACCTGGTGGTGGACGGTGTGTCGTGGCGTGTACTGCTCGAAGACCTGCAAGCGCTCTATGAAGGTGGCCCGGGCCACTTACTGCCGGCATCCACAGCGTCTTTGCCGCAGTGGCTGCAGTGCCTGGAACGGCACGCCGGGTCGTCGACGCTGCAGGCGCAGCTGCCGTTCTGGCTGGCGCAAGGTACCGAGGCGGCGGGATCGTTGCCATGCCAGGTTCCGGCCCGGGAGCCGAGCAACGCCAGCGCCCGCAGCATCGCCGTGCGCCTGGACGGCGAGCGCACCGCGCAATTGCTCAAGCAGGCCCCGGCCGCCTACCGCACCCAGATCAACGACCTGCTGCTGACCGCCCTGGCCCGTACCTTGTGCCGCTGGAGCGCCAGCCGCGCGTGCCTGATCCAGCTGGAAGGTCATGGCCGCGAGCCGCTGGACGACGCCCTCGACCTGAGTCGCAGCGTGGGTTGGTTCACCAGCCTGTATCCGCTGCAACTGACACCGGCCGAGGGCCTGGGCGACTCGATCAAGGCCATCAAGGAGCAGTTGCGCGCCGTGCCGGAAAAAGGCCTGGGCTACGGGGTACTGCGCTACCTGGGCAGTGCCGAACAGGCCGAGCGTTTGGCCGAGCTGCCGACGCCGCGGGTGACCTTCAACTACCTGGGCCAGTTCGACGGCAGCTTCAGCGACGATGGCCTGCTGACACCGGCCAACGAAGGCACCGGTGCCAACCAGAGCGCCGAAGCGCCGATCAGCAATTGGTTGACCATCAACGGCCAGGTGCATGAAGGCCAGTTGACCCTCAACTGGATCTACAGCGCCGAGCTGTTCGATGCGGCGACCCTGCAGGGTGTGGCCGACGACTACCTGGCCGAGTTGCAGGCGATCATCGAGCATTGCTGCTCGGACGCTGCCGGTGGCTTGACGCCCAGCGATGTCGCCCTGGCACGCCTGGACCAGGCCCAGCTCGACCAATTGGGCCTGACGCCGCGCGCGGTAGAAGACATTTACCCACTCGCACCGATGCAGCAGGGGTTGCTTTTCCATTCGGTCAATGCGCCGTCCTCCGGTTTGTATGTCAATCAAGTCAACGTCCGGGTGCACGGCCTGCAGGTGCCGCGCTTGCGCGATGCCTGGGCTCAGGTGATCGACCGTCATGCCATCCTGCGTACCGGATTCCTCTGGCGCGACGACCTGCGTGAGCCGCTGCAAGTGGTGCGACAGCAGGTGGCCGTGCCCGTCAGCGAATTGGACTGGCGTGACCTCGACGCCGATGTGCAACAGGCCCGGCTGCAGGCGCTGGGGCTCGAGGAGCGGGCCCGGGGTTTCGACCTGGAGCAGGCGCCGTTGCTGAGGATCTTGCTGGTCAGAGTGGCCGAGGATACCCACCACCTGATCTGGACCAGCCACCACATCCTCCTGGACGGCTGGAGCAGCGCGCGCTTGATCAGCGAAATGATGCAGGCCTACCTGGGCGAGCCGCTGCCGGCCGTGGCCGGTCGCTACCGCGACTACCTGGGCTGGCTGGCGCGCCAGGACCAGGCTCGCAGCGAGGTATTCTGGCGCGAACGCCTGCAGGCCCTGGAGGCGCCGACCTTGCTGGCCGAGAGCCTGCCTTGCAGTGCATCGGCCAGCGGTCACGGGGTGACCTATACCCGCCTGGATGCCAGCGCCACCCAACGCTTGCAGGCGTTCGCCCAGGCCCAGCGGGTCACGCTCAACACTGTGGTGCAGGCCGCGTGGATCCTGTTGCTGCAGGCCTACACCGGGCAAACCACCCTGGCCTTCGGCGCCACGGTGTCCGGACGCCCGGCGGCACTGCCTGGCTCCGAGGAAATGCTCGGCCTGTTCATCAACACCTTGCCGGTGATCCAGACCCCGCGCAGCGAGCAACCGCTAGGCGAATGGCTGCGTGAGCTGCAGGCCTACAACCTGGCCCTACGCGAGCACGAGCACACGCCGCTGTCGCAGTTGCAGCGTTGGGCGGGACAGGGCGGCCAGGCGTTGTTCGACAGCATCATCGTGTTCGAGAACTACCCGGTGGACCGGGCGTTCCAGTCCCGCACCGAGCACGGTCTGCGCTTCGAGAAACCGAGCAAGGTCGATGTCACCCACTTCGCCATGGACCTGGCGGTGAGCGTCGGCAGCACCTTGGAAATCGAGTACCTGTACCTGCGCGACAAGTTCGAAAGCGACCACGCCGAGCGCCTGCGTGGCCACATGGAACATCTGCTGCAGGCCGTCAGCGAGGATGCCCATCGACCCTTGGGGCAGTTGGCGCTGGTGCCGATGCCGGCACCCCGGACGCGGCAGGTCGCTGCCGAGCACCTGCCGCTGCACCAGTGCATCGCCGAGCAGGCGATGCGCCAGCCGGACAGCGTGGCATTGCTGTGCCAGGACCGGCAGTTGACCTTCGCCGAACTGGATGCCCAGGCCAGTCGCTTGGCGGCCCATCTGCACAGCCTGGGCCTGCCTGGCCACAGTCATATCGGCCTGGCCCTGCCTCGCTCGGAACAGATGATCGTGGCCATGCTGGCAGTGCTCAAAGCCGGCCATGTCTATGTGCCGTTGGACACCAGCTACCCGCGTGAACGCCTGCAGTATCTGGTGGAAGATGCCGCCATCGGCGTGCTGCTGAGCCATAGCGCATTGGCCACCAAGGTGCCGGCACCAGCCTCGGGACAGGTGTTGTTGCTGGACCAACTCGACCTTTGCGCGGTGCCCACCGACAGTCTTTCGGCGCAGGTGCAGGTCGATGACCTCGCCTACCTGATCTACACCTCCGGTTCCACCGGCCAGCCCAAAGGCGTTGCCGTTGCCCATGGAGCCCTGGCCGCACACTGCGCAGCCATTGGCCAGCGCTACGAGATGAGCCCTGCCGACCGCGAGCTGCTGTTCATGTCATTCGCCTTCGACGGTGCCCAGGAGCGCTGGCTGACCGCGTTGAGCCACGGCGCCAGCCTGGTGATCCGCGATGATGAGTTGTGGACCGCCGAGCGCACCTATCAGGCCCTGCACGAGTACCAGGTGACGGTGGCGGCATTCCCGCCGGTGTACCTCCAGCAATTGACCGAGGAGGCTGAGCGCGACGGCAACCCACCGCCGATGCGGATCTACTGCTTCGGCGGTGAGGCGGTGCCCCAGGCCAGTTTCGAGCGGGCCAAGGCGGCCTTGCGCCCGCAATACATCATCAACGGTTACGGCCCCACCGAAACGGTGATTACACCTCTGCTGTGGAAGGCGTCGTCCGACACTTCTTGTGAGGCCAGCTATGCGCCGATCGGCACTGCCGTGGGCGAGCGGGAGCTGCACGTTCTGGACGCCCGCTTGAATCCAGTGCCGGTGGGCGTCGCAGGCGAGCTGTACATCGGCGGCACGCTGGCGCGCGGCTACCATCAGCGGCCCGGCCTGACCGCCGAGCGCTTCGTCGCCGACCCGTTCAGCGTCGGCGGACGGCTGTACCGCACGGGCGACCTGGTGCGCGAGCGCGCCGATGGGGTCATCGACTACCTTGGGCGAATCGACCACCAGGTGAAGATCCGTGGGTTCCGCATCGAGCTGGGTGAAATCGAAGCCTGCCTGCGCCTGCAACCTGGGGTACGCGAGGCGGTGGTGGTGGCGGCTGAAGCCGTCAGCGGCCAGCAACTGATCGCCTATGTGGTACTGACGCCAGATCAGGCTCCGCAGCAGGCGGCGTTGGATGCGCTACGCCAGCAGTTGCAGGCGAGCTTGCCCGACTACATGGTGCCGAGCCAGTGGTGTGCATTGACGCAGCTACCGCTGATGCCCAACGGCAAGCTCGACCGTCAGGCCTTGCCGGCGCCCAGCGCGGTCGGCCAACGTCCGTTCCGGGCGCCGCAGACGGCTCTGGAGCAGGCCTTGGCCGAGATCTGGCAACAGGTCCTGCAGGTCGAGCGGGTCGGCTTGGACGACAACTTCTTCGAGCTCGGTGGTGATTCGATCCTCAGCCTGCAACTGGTGGCCCGCTGCCGGGCGCTCAAGGCTCAGGGATTCAGCCTGAAGCTGCGCGAACTGATGCAGAAACCGAGCATCGCCCAACTGCTACCGCGGGATGCCGCGGTGAGCAGTCCCGAACTGCTGCTGAGCATGAACACTGCCGGACCGGATGCTCCGCTGCTGTTCTGCGTGCATGCCGGGTTCGGCACGGTGTTCGACTACGAGCCGTTGGCGCGGCGTCTGGATGGCCAATGCCGGGTCTATGGCATCCAGTCGCGGATGCTGCTCGATCCGCAGTGGCAGGACGCATCGCTGCAACAGATGGCCAGTGACTACGTGCACGCCGTGCGCGCCCGCCAACCACAGGGGCCATACCAGCTGTTGGGCTGGTCGCTGGGGGCGACGCTGGCAACGCTGATGGCGGCCGAACTGGAGCGCATGGGTCAGCAGGTCAGCGTGCTTGCCCTGGTCGACGGATACGTACCCAATCCACACGGGCCAGCGCTAGAGGATGACTGGCGGCTTGATCTGCAGGCGTTCCTTGGGCTGATGGCCGAGGGGCGCAGCCTGCCCCCGGTGGCAGCGAGCGAGGAAGACCGCGAAGCGGTTTCGAGCTATGTACAGGCGTTTCTTGCCGAGGGCGCAGACCCGCAGAGCTTCGCTGCCCGTCTGGGCAGCGAGGAATTGACCCAGGTGTTCTGCGTGGCCCGTCGCCTCAAACAACTGTCACGGCAATTGCCGGCTTGTCCGACAGTGCAGGCCCAGCCGCTGTGCTGGTGGATCGGCCAGCGCGAAGCCGACGCTCGGCGTCTGGCTGCCCAGTTAGGACAACAGCCGTTCACCCAGGCGACCCTGGAGGGCGGGCATTTCGAGGTGATGCACAGTTCGGTCTTGCTCGATGCCCTGCAGGGGCTGTTGAGCGAGTCGCTGGAGCGCGCCCGGTGAAACCTTCGATGAGAGAACGTGGTATGGCGTTGAACCCGGAAATCGCAGCATTCCTGGAGCTGGCCCAAGCGGGCCGGTCCCAGGGCAAAGTACAGGCCATGGCTGACCTCAGCCCGGAGCAGGCGCGCAGCGAGTTCGAACTGACCTCGCAGCGTCTCGACCTGGGACCGGAGCCTGTGCACAGGGTGCAGGCCTTGACCATTCCCGGCCCCGGCGGGCCGCTGGCAGCGCGGCTGTATCGCGACGTGGTGGATGATGCTGCACTGCCGGTCCTGTTGTATTTCCACGGCGGCGGCTATGTGGTTGGCAGTCTCGACTCCCACGATTCGCTGTGCCGCGCCCTGGCCCAGCAGGCGCGTTGTGCGGTGCTGGCGGTGGCCTACCGGCTGGCCCCGGAACAGCGCTTCCCAGGGGCCTGCGAGGATGCCCTGCAGGCGTTGCAGTGGTTGCTGGGCAACGCCGCTGAGCTGGCTCTGGACCCGTCGCGTGTGGCCCTCGGTGGCGACAGTGTCGGCGGCAGCCTGGCCACGGTGCTGGCCAACCAGTTGGCGGCCAACCCGGACCTGGCTGACGTGCAACCGCGCTTGCAAGTGCTGATCTACCCGGTGACCGACGCCACCGACCAAGGCGACTCGATGCAGCGGTTCGCCGAGGGTTATTTGCTCGAGGCGCGTACCCTGGAATGGTTCTATCAGCATTATCAGCGCCAGCCCGAGGACCGGCTGGACCCGCGCTTCTCACCGTTGCTCGGTACCGTGCCCGGCACTGCCGCTCCGATGCTGATGCTGGTGGGCGATCACGATCCGCTCTACGACCAGGCCCTGGCTTATGCCGACAAGGCGCGTTCGAGCGGGGTCCGGGTGCGCTGCGAAGTGTACGAGGGCATGACCCACGACTTCGTGCGCATGGGTGCGTTGGTGGATGAGGCTGAGCAGGCCCAGGCGCTGATCGCCGAGGTTTTGTTGGAGGTGTTTGGCTCAGGGGTGTTCGCTTAGGTGGTGCGGGGTTGGGGGGGGGGGGGGGGGGGGGGGGGGCGCGCCCGCCCCCCCCCCCCCCCCCCGCCCCCCCCCCCCCCCCCCCCCAACCCATAGCCCTCAAGCCATGCCGAGCCTCTCCCACGAAGAACCCCAAAAAAAGCTCCGTGCGGCGTCTGCCGTCACGGAGCTTTTTTTCAGCGTTGGTTCACCACTTGTAGGTCAGGCTGCCGATGACCGTGCGGCGGTTGCCGTAGAACACGGTTTCTTCATAGAAACCGGGGGTGAAGTAGCGCTTGTCGAAGAGGTTGCTCGCACTCAGGTCCACGGAAACCCCTTTCAGGTCGTCGGTCAAATGGCCCAGGTCGTAGCGCACGCTGGCGTCGGTGAGGGTGTAGTGAGGGACCTTGACGGTGTTCTTGGCGTTGTAGGAGGAGCCGACATAACGCTGCCCGACTCCCATGCCCAAACCTTCCAGCGGGCCGCCTTGCACGGTGTAGTCGAGCCACAGCGAGGCGGTGTCCTTGGGCACCGAAATCGGTACGTTGCCTTTGAGGCTGTACGCGTTGGCACCGGTGCCCACCGGGTTGGCCTTGGTCACTTCGGCATCGGTGTAGGCATACGAGGCGATCAGGTCGAGGCCGCGGGTCAACTCGGCCTTGCCTTCGAGCTCGACACCACGGGAACGCTGCTCGCCGGTCTGTACCTGGAAGCTGGGGTTGGTCGGGTCGGTGGTGGTGACGTTCTTCTGGGTCAGGTCATACACCGACAAGGTGATGAAGCTGTTGTAGCCTGGCGGCTCGTACTTGATACCCACTTCGTACTGTTCGCCCTCGGTGGGCTTGAAGTAGCTGCCGTCCTGGGCCACGCCCGATGTCGGCTGGAACGAGGTGCTGTAGCTGGCGTAGGGGGTGATGCCGTTGTCGAACAGGTAGGCCAGGCCCACGCGGCCGGTGAACTTGTGGTCTTTCTGTACGCTGCGGACATCGTACAGGTAGCTGTATTCGCGGCCTTCAACCCAGTCCTTGCGCCCGCCCAGGGTCAGGCGCCAGTTGTCGAGGCTGAGGATGTCCTGGAAATACACGCCCTTCTGCGAGACGACGCTCTTGCCATCGGTCTGCAGCGTGCTGCTCCAGGTCGGGCTGGCATTGTAGACCGGGTCGAAGATGTCGACAGTCTGGTTGGAGGTGACGCCACGGCGTGATTCGCGGCCCGAGTAATGGCCGTAGTCCAGGCCGACCAGTACATCGTGACCGATGGCGCCGGTCTCGAAGTGGCCGCCCAGGTTGTTGTCGAGCAGGAAGGTATCGGTTTTCTTCGGCCGCTTCTGGTAGCCGAAGGTATAGGTACGTCCGTCGCTGCCGAGTTGGCCGCTGTTGCGGGCACCGTTGCTGATGTAGTCGACGTCGACCTTCATGTAGCGGGCGTTCTGGGTGAACTTCCAGTCGTCGTTCAGTTGGCGCTCGAAGATGTAGCCGAGGGAGGTGTTCTCGACCTCGTACTTGCTCACGTGCGGGTCGCCCAGGTAGGTGCTCGACGGAATGTGGCCGTACGGTGTATTGGTCAATGTGCCGTTCACCGGAAAGCTCTGTTCGGCGCCGCCCTTGCGGGTTTTCAGGTAACTGGCCAGGACGGTGAAACTGGTGTCATCGTCAGGCTTCCAGGTCAGCGCTGGAGCGACGTAGGTGCGGTCGTCCGGCGAATGGTCGACCTGGGTGCCGCTGTCGCGCTTGAGTGCCACCAGGCGATAGGTGAACTTGCCTTCGTCGTCGAGCCGGCCACCGAGGTCGATGGCGCCTTGCTTGCGGTCGAAGCTGCCGCCCTGGATCTGGATTTCATGGATGGGTTCGTCGGTGGGGCGCTTGCTGGTCAGGTTGACCATGCCGCCAGGGGCCATCTGACCATACAGCACCGAGGCCGGGCCTTTGATCACGTCGAGACGTTCCAGACCGTAGGTTTCGAAGTCGGTGTCGTATTGGTTGAAGCCGCTGCGCAGGCCGTCCTTGTAGATACCGAACAGGTTGAACGAGCGAAAGCCGCGCAGGTAGATGTCCGGCGCTCCCTGGCCACCGGCGTAATCGACGGCGCGGATACCGGGGGTGTAGGCCACCGCGGAGTTGAAGTCCTGCACGCCGCGCTTGTCCATCTCGTCGCGGGTGATGACCGAAATCGACTGCGGCACTTCGCTGATGGCGGTGTTGGTCTTGGTGCCTACCGCCGAGCGCGTGGCGACCACGCCTTCCATGGGTGCGGTGACGCTCTGTACGCCGACGCTGTTGATGTTGGTGTTGGGCAGGGTCAGGGCGTTGTCGTCGGTGCGGTACAGATTGACCACGCCATCGCTGACCGAGTAGCGCACGCCGGTGCCGTCGAGCAGCCGCTGCAAGGCCACGGTCGGTTCCATTTCACCCTGCACGGCCGGAGCGCGCAGCCCGTTGACCAGGTCGCTCTGGTAGAGGATCTGCAGCCCACTCTGCTGACCCAGGGCCACCAGCGCGTTGCCCAGTGGTTGCGACGGGATGTTCACCGCCACGGGGGCTGCCTGGGCCTGTGTGCACAGCATTGCCAGGGTGAAGGCGCCAGCGGCCAGAGGCTGCCAGCGCCGGCGCAGCAACATTGAGAGCAGAGTCGGTTGCGAGGGAGAAGGACTGCGAATCATGTGTCTTTGCCTAGGGTGTGAGAGTGAGATGTGTTTGTTATTAGTAATGAGACGCAAATCACGCAATAAACCGGAAACTTTTATCGCTGCGCATGGCTAAGCCCTAAACCCTCTCAGCCGGCACGGGCTGTACGGGGTGGTCGGCAAGTCAGTGGGCAGTCGGCGCAGTAAGGCAGATCGGGCAGTTGGTAACGCAGGCAGCACACCTTGCGTCGGGGCTGGCCATCGGCAGTTTCGAACTGGTAGGCGCTGTGCAGAGGATTGGCCCGGCCATCGGGCAGTTCGCGGGCGCTGAACAGTGCCCGGACTTCCAGCGCTCGTCTGGGCGCCAGCCATTGCTGCTGCACCAGCAGGTTCATGGCCCAGGCCAGGTAGGCTGCGACGTTGCCCCACAAGGCCCGCGCCGATACCTTGCCGAAGCGCGCCACATGTTCGACGAACGGCGTGAGGTTGTCGTGAAACAGTTGGCACAGTTGCTGGGCAGCTTGGTCGGGGTGGTCCATGACCTGCCCTGGGTCGGGCAGTACGATCAGGATCGGTGTGCCGCGTTCGTTGACGTCGATGCCCAGGTCTTCCAAGGCGATCGGCAAGCGCAGTTCCAGGCTCAGGGTGGCTGCCAGCAACGGCGGGAACAACGCTTCGAAGTAACCCTTGCTCCACAGCGAGATCACCGCACGGCGGTCACAGCCTGGAAAGCGCTGGCTGTAGCAGGCCAACAGCTCGGTCAGGGTCGCGCTTTCCAGCAGTTGGCTGGCGCGCAGGCGGCTGCGCGCGGGGTCGAGGCTCAAGCGCTGGAGGGCCGGCACACGGCTGTCCATGGCTAGCGTCTGCAGGCGCTCGGCGGCACTGGGGGGCAGGGGCGGGCGGTTCATGCCTTGCGCATCAGCCAGATGAAGTACGGGCAGCCGATGCAGGTGGCGAATAGCCCGGCCGGAATCTGGAACGGATAGATCAGGTTACGCCCCAACCAGTCGGCGAGCACCATGATCAGCCCACCGACCAGCATCGCCCCCAGTGCCTGTTGGGGGGCACCACGCAACCCCAGCAGGCGGGCGATGTGCGGGGCCATCAGGCCGACGAAGCTCAAGGGGCCGATGATCAACGTGGCGGCGGCGCTGAGCAAGGCCACCATCACCAGCACGCAGGCGCGTGCCCAGCCGATGTCGACCCCCAGTGCCAAGGCGGTGGGCGTGCCCAGGGGCAACAGCTCGAGCCAGCGCAACAGCAGCGGTGTAAGGCAGGCCAGCAGCACGGCGCAAAGCACCGCCAGGCCGGCCTCGTGGGCGCTGACCTGGTAAGTGGAGCCGGACATCCAGGCGAGCAGCCCGCCAACCCGTGGATCGCCGCTGGACAGCAGCACCGTGACCAACACGCTGAAGGCGGTAGTGATGGCGATGCCACTGAGCAGCACGCGCTCCGGAATGAACTGCGAGCGGGCGTTGAGGATGAACAGCACAGCCATCATCAATAGCGCCCCACCCGTGCCGGCCAGCAGTTGCAGGCCGCGGTCGGGGCTGGCCAGCATAAAGCTCAGGGCGATCACCGCGACGGCGGCGCCCTCGCTGATACCCAGTACCTCCGGGCTGGCCATGGGGTTGCCGGTGAGGCGCTGGATGAACAGCCCCGCCAGCGCCAGCATCACCCCGGCTGCCAATGCTGCGAACACCCGGGGGGCGCGCAGGGGCAACAAGGTCTGCCACTGGTCACTGGCGGTCCAGTGCCAGCCATCGGGGCCTTGGCCTACCAGCAAGGCCACGCCGAGCAGCGCGATCAGTGCCAGGGCACCGATGCTCAGCCACAACCGAGGGCGTTGCAGTGGGCGCTGCAGTGCTGGCCGCGCCACGCTGAGCTGGCGGGCGGCTCGCAGTTGCGGCAGCAGCCAGATCAACAGCGGTGCCCCGAGCAGGGCGGTGGCGATGCCGGTGGGGATTTCCCGGTAGCCCATGGGGTAGCGCAACACCAGTTGATCGGTGAGCCAGAGCAGCAGCGCGCCGATCAGCGGAGCCCAGAACAGTCGCGAGCGCAGGCGCCGTGCGCCCAGCAGGCGGGCGAGGGTGGGCGCGGCCAGGCCAACGAAGGCGATGACGCCCACGGCAGCGACGGTGACCGCGCTCAGCAGCACCGCCAGCATTACCGCCAGCACCCGCACGCGTCCGGCGTTCAGGCCCAGGCTGCGGGCGCCGTTGTCGTCCAGGCCGAGCAAGGCCAGGGGACGTGCCAGCAGGGCCAGCGCGAAGGTGGCGAACAGCACGTAGGGCAGCATGAAACGCACGCTGGTCCAGTCCAACTGGCCCAGCGAACCACTGCCCCAGATGAACAGACCCATCAGGTAGTCGTGGTTGAACAAGGCCATGGCGGCGCTGAAAGCGCCGAAGCACAAGCTGATCACCAGCCCGGCGAGGATCAGCGCTACGGGTGAGAACGCCTGACGGGCGGCCAGGCCGATGACCAGCGCTGCCGCCACCAGGCCGCCGACCAGGGCCGGCCATTCCCGCCCCCATTCCAGCAAACCGGGGGCGAACAGCGTGCACAGCACCAGGGCCAGGTGCGCGCCGGAGGTGATGCCCAAGGTGCCTGGTTCAGCCAACGGGTTGCGCAGTGCCTGTTGCAGTACCGTACCGGCCAGCGCCAGGGCATAGCCGCAGAGCCAGGCAGTGACGATGCGTGGCAGTACGCTGTAATGCAGGATCAATTGACGCATGTCCTGGCTGTCGGGGTTGAGGATCGCTTGCAACCACAGTGCCCCCGGTAGCTGTTTGCCGAAGCTGGCCAGGGTCAGGCCGGTGGCGACCAGTGCGACCAGCACCAGCGGCCAGAACAGCTGGCGCGGTTGCGCGAGGGGCGTGTCATGCATGCTGCGTCTCCGGCAGGTGTTCGAGCAACAGGCGGGTGAATTCGGCGGCGGCGGGCAAGCCACCGAAGAACAGCACCTCCGGGAGCTTTGCCAGGCGTTGCTCACGGACAAAACCAAGGCGGTTCCAGATCGGGTTGTCGGGCAGGCTGTCCTGCAACCCGGCAGCGCTGTTGAAGTAGAGCAGGGCGGCATCGGGAGTGGCGGCCAACTGCTCCAGGCCGATGGTGGCGTAGCCCCACTGGTTGGTGGCGCCTTCCCAGGCGTTGCGTACCCCCACCTGCTCGAGCACGTCGTGGAACAGGCTGTGGCGGCCAAACACCATGGCCCGGCGGTTGTCCACCAGGCTGATCAGGTACAGCGGGCGGTCGCCGAGCCCATGCAGAACGTCGCGGGCCTGCTGCAACTGTTGCTGAAGGCTCTCGATGCAGGCTTCGGCCTGGGCCTCGCGCGCTACCGCACGGGCGATCTGCCGGGTGGTGTCGGCGGCCTGACGCAGCGGTTGGCCCTGCTCACTGACGAACGAATAGGCCTCTACCGGCGCAATCGCCTGCAAGCGATCGCGCAGGGTGCCCTGGTGACTGTTGATGAGGATCCGGTCGGGGGCGAGCTGGGCCAGCAGTTCCAGGTTCGGTTCCTGGCGCAAGCCCAGCTCCAGGACGCCGGCAGGGATGGCGGGAACGCGCACGAGGTGGCGGTAGCGTTCGATCTCCGCAGTGGCCAGCAGCGGCGCGTCCAGCGCCAGCAGGGTCTGGGCGATGCTCCAGTCCAGCGTCACCAGGCGTGGCGCCTGGGCCAGGGCCGGCAGGCAGGGCGCCAGGGCCAACCCGGCCAGACCGAGCAGGCAGCGGCGGCGGCTGATGCCTGGCGCTGGTGTGGAGGGTGTTGGCATGATCAGGCCGCGGTCATTTCATCGAGCACCTTGCCTGATTCGAGTTTGAGCAGATGGTCGGCGCAATCGAAGTAACGGTCGTCGTGGGAAATCACGATGATGGTCTTGCCCATGGCCTTCAGGCTCGGTAGCAGTTCGCTGTAGAAAATGCGGCGGAACGTCGGGTCCTGGTCGGCGGCCCACTCGTCGAACACCAGTACCGGACGTTTCTCGGTCCAGGCCTGCAGCAGCGCCAGGCGCTTGCGTTGGCCGGTGGACAGATCGGTGGTGGAGAACTTGCCTTCCTTGATGTTCACCTTGTGGCAAATTTCCAGGCGTTGCAGGTATTGCTCAGCGTCCACCGGTACTTCTTCGTCGGCCTGGATCAGATCGTCGAACAGGAAGTAGTCGGAGAAGATGGTGGTGAACAACTGGCGGTAGTCGTCGTAGTGCTCGGGGGTGACCGGCTGGCCGTCCTGCAGGATGGCGCCTTGCTGCGGCACGTACAGGCCCAGCAGCAGCTTGATCAGGGTGGTCTTGCCACAGCCGTTCTCGCCAACGATGAACAGGATCTCGCCGCGCTTGACCTTCAGGTTGATCGGGCCGAGCTCGAATGGCGCGGTATCGGGCTGTCGCGGGTAGGTATAGCGCACGTCGCGCAGTTCCAGGCTGTCGATGCTGGTGGGCGCCGGGCGGGTGTCGGCCAGCATCAGGTGCGGTTCTGGCGAGGAGAAGCGCGCCGACAGGTCGGCGATGCGTTTGAAGGCCACTTGGGCACGGCTGACGATGGGCAGAGTGCCGATCAGGTGCTCCAGCGGGCCTTTCATGTACAACAGCACCAGGATGAAGCCGCTGAGCGTGGCTTTGTCGGTGCTGGGCCACAGCGCCTGGAAGGCCAGGGCGACGCCGATGACGATGAAGAACAAGGTCGAGCCGAAGCCCTTGGCGATCACGAACAGTTTGATCGAGCGGACCTGGATGTCGCAGATGCGCTGGGTGGTGCCCTTGAGCTTGTCTTCGAACAGGCGCAGCCGACGGCTACGGTTGATGCGCAGTTCCTTGGCGCCCTCGGAGATGGCGCGGTACTGTTTCTGCAGTTCGTCCTCGTGTTCACGCGCTTCGAAGAAGCCCTTGATGCCACGGACCCGGGCCAGGTACTGCACGGCGCTGCCGATGAGCACGGCGACCACGGTGGTGAGGAACATCGGCAGCGACAGGTTGGCAAGGTAGGCCAGGCAACCCAGGGTAACGCTGAGCGAGACGGCCAGCGGGGCGAGGACGAAGGCGAAGTCGCTGATGGTGTCGACGTCGTGGGTCAGCACCGGGGTCAGCTTGTGGCTGCGGTAGCTCTCCAGTTGGTCGATGGGTGCCGACAGGATGCGCCGGCCCAGTTCGATACGCAGGCGGGCGATCACGTGCTGGCCCACGTAGTTGGTGCCGATGTCGGAGAGAATCGAGCCCACCAGGGCCATGACGCACAGTCCGCCGAAGGCCAGCAGCAGGCCCAGGTTGCCGGCGCTGTCGCTGTGCAGGCTGGCGTTGATGGTGGCCAGCAGTCCGGTGATACTCAGGCCGCCGAGGATTCCGAGCACGATGGATATCATCAGGACGCCGCGCATGGGCTTGATAAGGCGCAGAAGTTCAATGAATGAGCTGCGTGGATGCATGGACATCGTGGCAATCCTTAATTACGGGGCACCTAGGGGTGCCTATACGGGGGTCATCCTTAATAGGACGAACGAGCCCCGCGAAAATTGAGAACTAAATCGCGCCAGATGCGTTTCGTCACACAAGAGCCCTCTGTAACTTCGTCAACCGCCTGTATTGCCTGCTGTCTGGGCTGTTGAGCCGGCACCGGGCAATGGGGCCGTAACAAGGAACCAAGATGCATTGCACGAAACTGGCAGTATTGATCGGGCTGGGCTTCGCCGGTATCGGCCTGACTGCGCCGGCACTGGCGACCCAGCAGGCGAGCCCTGTCCGGGGCACGCCGCTGAGCGTGACGACCCTCAAGCATTTCTCCCGCGCCGAGATCGAGAAACAGTTGGGTGAGCGCAAGGCTTACGTCGGCACCCCGCGCTGCGACGTGCGTCTGGTCGAGGTGGTGTACGCCACGGTCGGCGTGCACCAGGAGCCGGCCAAGGCTTCACAGATGCTGTTGCTGCCCGAGGGTGCCGATTGCCAGGGGCCGGCCCCCTTGCTGGGCTGGGCACGTGGCACCGAGACCCGCCGTGATTCAGCCCAGGCCGAGTTGTTGTTGGCCAATGGCAACAGCCCGTTGATGAGTTTCTTCGCCAGTCAGGGTTATATCGTCTCGGCCACCGATTATCTGGGCCTGGGCAAGTCGGATTATCCCTTCCACCCTTATTTGCACAGCGACTCCGAAGCCAGCGCGGTCATCGATGCCTTGCGCGCCGCCCGGCGTGCCGGGGCGAGTCTGGGGGCCAGGTTTTCCGGCAAAGTGATGCTGGCTGGGTACTCCCAGGGTGGTCACGCGGCCATGGCGGCGCAGCGCGCCATCGAGCGGGACGATGCCCGGGAGTTCGACCTGGTGGCCAGCGCGCCGATGTCCGGCCCCTATGCGTTGCAGCAGACCTTTCTCGATGCCTGGCCAAGTGGCTCGGCCAGTGGCAGCAATGCGCTGGCGCCGTACCTGTTCGCTTATGCCACGGTGAGCATGGAGAAAGTCTACGGCAACCTTTACCAGCGTCCCCAGGAGCTGTTCCAGCAGCCCTATGCCAGCGCTGTGGAGAGCCTTATGCCCGGCTCCGAGGGCATCTTCGAACTGGTCGGGCAGAATCGCCTGCCCATGGACAAGCTGCGCCAGCCGGCCTTTACCCACGACTTCATGGCCAATGCCGACAACCCGTTGCGCCTGGCCCTGGCGCGCAACGACCTGCTCGACTGGAAGCCGCGCACGCCGACCGTGCTGTGTGGCGCACGGCGGGACACGGTGGTGGAGTTCAAGAATGCCCAGACCGCCAGCCGCGCTTTCGCCCGGCAGGGGGTGAAAGTGCCGGTGATCGATGTCGACGACGAGATGGCCGCCGATGTGGATGGGGTGCATGCGCACACCCAATGGGGCGTCTACCTGTGCCTGGGGGCGGTGCGCAGCGCCCTGCTCGATCCGGCGCGCTGAGTCAACGCAGGTAGCTGATCGGCGCCTTGCCTTCGGGATGCGCCATCACCCCCATGGGAATGCCGTAGATGGCCTGGAGCATCTCGGCGTTCATCAGTTCTGCCGGTGTGCCGCTGGCCAGCAGGCGGCCGCCGTGCAAGGCGATGAAGCGGTCGCAGTAGCGCGCGGTCATGTCGATGCTGTGCAGCACCAACAGGACGCCCAGGTCAAGCGCTTGGCTGAGTTCACGCACCAGGGCCAGCACTTCCACCTGGTGGGCCACGTCCAGCGCCGAGATCGGTTCGTCGAGCAGCAGGTAGCGGCTGTTCTGGGCCAACAGCATGGCCAGCCAGACCCGCTGGCGTTCGCCGCCGGAGAGGCTATCGACCAGGCGTTCGGCGAACATCCGTGTGTCGGTCAGCTCCATGGCCCGCTCCACCTGGGCATGATCCTCGTCGCTGAAGCGGCCCAGGGCGCCATGCCAGGGGTAGCGGCCGTAGCGCACCAGTTCGCGGGCGGTGAGTCCATCTGCCGGCGGCAGGTGCTGGGGCAGGTAGGCCACCTGGCGGGCGAAGTCGCGTTGCCCCCAACTCTGCAGCGGCTGGCCATCGAGCGAGATGTGCCCGGCGGTGGGTGCCTGCTGGCGCGCCAGCAACTTGAGCAGGGTGGACTTGCCCGAGCCGTTGTGGCCGATCAGGCCGACCATATGGCCGTGCTCGATGGTCAGGTCGAGTGGCTGGAGCAGGGTGCGTTCAGGCAGGCTGAAGCTGACGGCGTCGAGTGCGAACATGGGGTGCGGTGCGTAGCGGCCCAAGGGAGGGCAACACCCTATACCAGCTTGAT
Organism: Pseudomonas sp. HD6422; assembly: GCF_025377065.1. Taxonomy (NCBI): domain Bacteria; kingdom Pseudomonadati; phylum Pseudomonadota; class Gammaproteobacteria; order Pseudomonadales; family Pseudomonadaceae; genus Pseudomonas; species Pseudomonas sp. HD6422. Next base: position 151,240 of record NZ_JAHWIW010000002.1, read on the forward strand.
AATGATTATCAACAATAAAGCGAGCTGGCTTGCCAGAAAAACAAAACCCCTTGAAGCGGTGGCCTCAAGGGGTTTGGACTGATAGGTTTGGGCTCAGACGTTGAAACGGAAGTGCATCACGTCGCCATCCTTGACGATGTAGTCCTTGCCTTCCAGGCGCCATTTGCCGGCTTCCTTGGCTCCGCTTTCACCCTTGAACTGGATGAAGTCGTCATAGGCCACCACTTCGGCGCGGATGAAGCCTTTTTCGAAGTCGGTGTGGATGACACCCGCCGCCTGCGGCGCGGTCGCGCCTACGCGGACGGTCCAGGCGCGGACTTCCTGCACGCCGGCGGTGAAGTAGGTCTGCAGGTTGAGCAGCTCGTAACCGGCGCGGATCACGCGGTTCAGGCCGGGCTCTTCCAGGCCGAGAGCCTCGAGGAACATGTCCTTCTCCTCGCCGTCGTCCAGCTCGGCGATTTCGGCTTCGATCTTGTTGCACACTGGTACCACCACCGCGCCTTCTTCCTCGGCAATGGCCTTGACTACGTCCAGGTGCGGGTTGTTGTCGAAGCCGTCTTCGGCGACGTTGGCAATGTACATCACCGGCTTGCTGGTCAGCAGGTGGAAGCCGCGGATGACCGCCTTGTCTTCGGCGCTCATGTTCTTCATCAGGCTGCGCGCGGGCTTGCCTTCGGTGAAGTGCGGGATCAGCTGTTCGAGGATGGCCTTTTGTGCCAGGGCTTCCTTGTCGCCGCCCTTGGCGTTGCGAGCGACCTTCTGCAGTTGTTTCTCGCAGCTGTCGAGGTCGGCGAAGATCAGCTCGAGGTCGATGATCTCGATGTCGCGCTTGGGGTCGACGCTGTTGGAAACGTGGATCACGTTCTCGTCTTCGAAGCAGCGAACCACGTGGGCAATGGCATCGGTCTCGCGGATGTTGGCGAGGAACTTGTTGCCCAGGCCTTCACCTTTGGACGCACCGGCCACCAGACCTGCGATGTCGACGAACTCCATGGTGGTCGGCAGAATGCGGTTGGGTTTGACGATTTCCGCCAATGCTGCCAAACGGGCATCGGGCATCGGCACGATGCCGCTGTTAGGCTCGATGGTGCAGAAGGGGAAGTTCTCCGCCGCGATGCCAGACTTGGTCAGGGCGTTGAACAGGGTGGACTTGCCGACGTTGGGCAGGCCGACGATGCCGCAATTGAAACCCATGGGTATTCCCCTCTCTAGGAAATCAGGCCTTCTGGCTGTGCAGCTCACGCATGGCCTTGGCGAAGTCGCCGGCCAGCACGTCCGGCAGCACGCCGAGGGCAAAATCGATGCTGGCGTCGAGCTTCTCCTGCTCGGCGCGTGGCGCGCGGCCCAGGACGAAGTTGGAGACCAGTTTGGCGTCGCCCGGGTGGCCGATGCCAAGCCGCAGGCGGTAAAAGTCGTTCTGGTTGCCGAGCTGCGCGATGATGTCGCGCAGGCCGTTGTGCCCCCCATGGCCGCCGCCGCGCTTGAGCTTGGCAACGCCCGGAGGCAGGTCGAGTTCGTCGTGCGCCACCAGGATCGCTTCCGGCTTGATGCGGAAGAAATTGGCCAATGCCGCCACGGACTGGCCGCTGCGGTTCATGTAGGTGGTGGGGATGAGCAGGCGAACATCGTTGCCCTGATGGCTGAATTTCGCCGTCAGGCCAAAATACTTTTTGTCAGCGGTCAGCGAAACGCGCTGGGCGCTGGCGATGCGTTCTACGAAAAGAGCCCCTGCGTTATGCCGGGTCTGTTCGTATTCGGGGCCGGGGTTACCCAGGCCGACGATCAACTGGATGGCGGTCACGTCAGGGGCTCTTCCTTGGAGTTGGTGGGTTACAGGGCGCGGGGCGCACTGTAACCCGATCAACACCGGCGCGCGAGTGGATTACTCGGCAGCGCCTTCGTCAGCAGCTTCGGCAGCAACGCGCGGAGCGTGAACGTTGGCAACAGCTTTGTCATCACCGTGGGCCAGAGCGACGAACTCTACGCCTTTCGGAGCTTTCAGGTCCGACAGGTGGATGATGGTGCCGATTTCAGCCTTGGCCAGGTCGACTTCGATGAACTCTGGCAGGTCTTTGGCTTCGCAGGAAACTTCGATCTCGGACTCGACGTGGGAGATCTCGCCGCCTTTCTTGACCGGGGCTTCTTCGTTGATGAAGTGAACCGGTACCTTGGCGGTCAGCTTCTGGCCAGCGACGACGCGAACGAAGTCGGCGTGCATGATGAAGCCTTTGGCTGGGTGGCGCTGCAGAGCCTTGACCACTACGTCTTGCTTGGTGCCGTCGACGTTCAGCTGCAGAACGTGGCTGAAGGCAGCTTCGTCTTCGAACAGCTTGGTGATTTCCTTGGCCAGGATGGTCAGGGACTGAGCGTCCTTGTTACCACCGTAGACAACGGCTGGGATGTGAGCGGAGTGACGCAGGCGGCGGCTCGCACCTTTCCCCAGGTCAGTACGCGCTTGGGCGTTCAGGGTGAAATCAGTCATTTTGTTTCTCCAAAATAGCCCCCCGAGGGCGTTTGCGACCAGCGCCAACGGGGATGGCAAAAAAGCCCCGCCCCAACACATGCTGGGGCGGGGCGCTTTTCGTCAACGCGTGTTCCGCTTAGCGGAACATCGCGCTGATCGATTCTTCGTTGCTGATGCGGCGGACCGCTTCAGCCACAACCGGTGCGATATCCAGCTGGCGGATACGGTCACAGGCTTGAGCAGCGGCGGACAGTGGAACGGTGTTGGTCACCACCAGCTCGTCCAGTACCGACTTCTCGATGTTCTCGATCGCGCGGCCCGACAGGACAGGGTGCGTGCAGTAGGCGTAAACCTTCGCAGCGCCGTGCTCTTTCAGGGCTTTGGCCGCGTGGCACAGGGTGCCGGCGGTGTCGACCATATCGTCTACCAGGATGCAGGTGCGTCCTTCGACGTCGCCGATGATGTGCATCACTTCGGAGTGATTGGCCTTTTCACGGCGTTTGTCGATGATACCCAGATCGACACCCAGGGACTTGGCGACGGCACGTGCGCGCACGACACCACCGATGTCCGGGGAGACGATCATCAGGTTCTCGAAACGCTGGTCTTCGATGTCGTCGACGAGTACGGGCGAACCGTAGATGTTATCGACGGGGATATCGAAGAAGCCTTGGATCTGGTCAGCGTGCAGGTCGACGGTGAGTACACGGTCGATACCTACGACAGTGAGCATGTCAGCGACGACTTTGGCGCTGATGGCTACACGTGCCGAACGCGGACGGCGGTCCTGGCGGGCGTATCCGAAGTAAGGAATCACGGCGGTGATTCGGGATGCTGAGGAGCGGCGGAAGGCGTCGGCCATCACTACCAGTTCCATCAGGTTATCGTTGGTCGGGGCGCAGGTCGGCTGAATAATGAAGACGTCTTTACCGCGAACGTTTTCATTGATCTCAGTGCTGATCTCACCGTCGGAGAATTTACCGACAGAGACGTCACCGAGTGGGATATGCAGCTGACGTACGACACGCCGAGCCAGATCGGGGTTAGCGTTCCCCGTAAAGACCATCATCTTGGACACGCGCAGTACCTGAAGGCTGAGGGTATACCTGGATGAGTATAAGGAAAATGGCAGGGGCGGCTGGATTCGAACCAACGCATGGCAGGATCAAAACCTGCTGCCTTACCGCTTGGCGACGCCCCTGTATCTGTTGCTGCGAACTCTTATGAGCTCGACTTCTTGATCAGACTTTGCAGCTTGCGATGCAACATCGAAACATTGCTTCCTTTCGCCACAAACCCTGCTTGGGTCGCTGAAAGAAGGGCCAGAACTTTATCAGCTTCGGCTTTGCTTGGGAAGGCCCCAAACACGCAACTTCCAGTGCCGGTCAATCGAGCATCTGTGAATTTTCCCAGTGAATTCAACGCATTGCGAACTTCCGGGTAACTCTGCTCTACCACCGGTTGGCAGTCATTTCGACTGTTTCCCTCGGGAACGGGGCGCATCTTAAGGGGGAGGGAATCACGTGTCAACTGCGGATGTGAAAAAATTTCTACAGTGCTGACAGACACTTGCGGCACCAGCACGACATACCAGGGCTCGGCCGGGTCGACCGGGGTCAGTTGCTCGCCGACACCCTGGGCGAATGCCGCATGGCCGCGCACGAACACCGGCACGTCGGCACCCAGGGTCAGGCCCAGGGCTGCCAGGCGGTCTTCGTCCCAGTCCAATTGCCACAGATGGGCCAGGCCCAGCAGAGTGGTGGCGGCGTCCGAGCTGCCACCGCCGATACCGCCGCCCATGGGCAGCACCTTGGTCAGCCAGATGTCGGCACCCAGCTGTGTGCCGGACTGTTCCTGCAGCTTGCGCGCAGCGCGCACGATCAGGTTGCTGTCGTGGGGGACCGCTTCGATCTCGGTGTGCAGGCGAATCACACCGTCCTCGCGCAGGGCGAAACGCAGCTCGTCGCCATGGTCGAGAAACTGGAACACGGTTTCCAGCTCATGGTAGCCATCGGCGCGACGGCCGATGATGTGCAACCACAGGTTGAGCTTGGCCGGGGCGGGCAGGGTCAGCGTCTGCATGGAGTCAGTGCCCCAGCTGGCGCGGCTGCCAGTCCTTGACCACCAGGGTCACGTCGAGGTTCTCACCGTGCAGTTTCATGCGTTCGGGCAGCCAGTAGCCGTTTTGCTCGGTATAGCTCAGGTACTGCACCTGCCAGCCGTCCTGGTTCAGGCTGGCCAGGCGGCTATCGCCGTCCAGCGTCAGCTGGCTCTTGGTATCGGGGGCGGGCAGGCCGCGGACCCACCACACCAGGTGAGACACAGGCAATTGCCAGCCCAGTTGCTCTTCGAGCAGCGCTTCAGGGCTGTCGGCTTCGAAGCGGCCCTGGTTGGCCACCTCCAGCACCACGCCGCCGGGACGGCCGGTCAGGCGCGCGGCGCCACGGCCCAGTGGACCGGCCAGGCGGATGTCGTAGTAGTCCTGGCGTTGCAGCCAGAACAACGTACCGCTACCGGAGTCGCGGGGGGCGCGGATACCGACCTTGCCGTTGATCTGCCAGCCGTCGAGGCTGCTCAGCTGGGCCTTGTGCGCTTGCCACTGCTTGGGGTCGCCGTGGCCTTGGAGGGCTTCGCGGCTACCGAAGCCGGCGCAGCCGGCGAGCAGGGCAATCAGGGTGAAGGTGATGCAATGGCGCAAGAACATGGTTTAGAGGGTCTCTGATCCGGTCAGGCGCAGCACGGTCTGGCGCAGGACCGTGCTGTCGGGTTGGGCTTGCAGGGCCTTGCTCCACACCTGGCGGGCTTCACGGCGCTTGCCGTTGGCCCAGAGCACTTCACCCAGGTGGGCAGCCACTTCGTGGTCGGGGAAGCGCTCGAACGCCTGGCGCAGGTAGCGTTCGGCTTCGTCGAGGTTGCCCAGGCGGTAGTTGACCCATCCCAGGCTGTCGAGCACGGCCGGGTCGTCGGGCGTCAACTGGTGGGCTTTCTCGATCAGCGCCTTGGCTTCGGCGTAGCGGGTGGTGCGGTCGGCCAGGGTGTAGCCCAGGGCGTTGAGGGCCATGGCGTTGTCCGGTTCGCGGGCGATGATGGCGCGCAGGTCATGTTCCATCTGCGGCAGGTCATCGCGCTTCTCGGCCAGCATGGCGCGGGTGTAGAGCAGATTGAGGTCGTCCGGGAAGCGCTTGATGCCTTGCTGCAGCACCTGGTCGGCCTGGGCGTCCTTGTTGTTGTTGCTGTAGCTTTCCGATTCGATCAGGTACAGCTGGATGGCGTAGTCCGGCTGCGCCTCGCGGGCTTCGGCAAGCAGGCGCGAGGCTTCTGTGCCACGACCATTGGCGATCAGGATGTCGGCCTGGCGCAGCTGCGCCGGCAGGTAATCCGGGCCAGGACCGACCCGTGCGTATTCGCGCAGGGCGCCTTCGGGGTCGTTGCGCTCTTCCTGGATTCGGCCGAGGTTCAGGCGTGCGGCATCGACGTTGCTGTCGCGCTCGATCAGCTCGCGCAGGTAGTTCTCGGCTTCGTCCCAGTCCTTGTTCTCCAGGCAGACCAGCGCCAGCGAGTAACGCAGCTCGTCGTCTTCGGGGTACTGCTGGACCAGGCTGAGGAATTCGCTTTTGGCGTCGGCGATGCGGTCCTGTTCGACCAGGGTGCGGGCGTAGGTCAGGCGCAGGCGCTTGTCATCGGGATTGTCACGAATCGCCTCGCGCAGCAGCGGCAGGGCTTCGGGGCCGCGGTCGAGGGCCTGAAGCAGGCGCGCACGGAGCAGGATCGGCGCTATCTCGCCGTTTTGCGGTGGATGCGACTCGAGCAGGTCGAGGGCCTCTTCGGCCTTGCCGTCCTGGTTCAACAACAGGGCCTTGCCGAATACCAGCTGGCTGTTGTCCGGGTACTTGACCAGAAGTCGCTCGAAGCTCTGCATCAGGCCGTCGCGGGTGCTCTGGTCGGTTTCGGCGGCAGACAGGGCGAGGAAGTCGAAGTGGGTGTCGCCCTGGCCTTGAAGCACCTTCTCCATGTAGGTCATGGCGTCGTCGTAGCGACCGGCGCGGGCCAGTTGGATGGCGGCGGCGCGTTGGGCGTCGAGGTTCTGCGGGTCGTTGCGCGCCCAGACGAGGGCGTTTTCCAGGGCCGGCTCGTCGGCGCCGAGGTATTCGGCGATGCGATAGGCTCGCTCGGAAACGCCAGGATCCTGGGTCTTCTGCGCTTGGTCGGTGTAGTTGGCCAGGGCGATGTCGAAGCGGTTGCGCTGGCCGGCCAGCTCTGCGACCAGCAGGCTGTAGAGGGTGTCCTGCTTGAACGAGCCGTACACCACAGGCTTGTCGGCTGCGCCCTTGCCTGCCTCGGCGACGGGAGGCTCGGCCTCGTGCGGGGCCAGGCTCTGGCAGCCCTGGAGCAGGGCGAAGGCAAGCAGCAATGCGTAGGGTCTGTTCATAAAGGAGGCTTAGGAGGACTAACCGGCGGTCGGAGCATGATGACACAAGCGCGGGGGCAAACCCACCTGTGGCGCGTCTGGTTAATTGCGACCTTTTGAGGAGGGGCGGGTTCCTTGGGGTTTGGTTTGAGAGCTGGGGTGGCGCTCGATTTTGCCCCCACCCCACCTCTCATGCCAGGCACCCACCACTATCACGACAATAGCGAACGGTGGTTGTTCTAAAACCTGCGAAGTAGGACAATTATCGGCTTCACGTCCCAACCAGCGACCTTGCATGGCCTTTCTTGCACTTGGTATCAACCATAAGACTGCCTCGGTAGACGTACGCGAGCGCGTGGCGTTTACCCCGGAGCAGCTGGTCGACGCCCTGCAGCAGCTCTGTCGACTCACCGCCAGCCGCGAGGCGGCGATCCTGTCGACCTGCAACCGCAGCGAACTCTATATAGAGCAGGATCACCTGGCTGCCGACGCCGTGCTGCAGTGGCTGGCCGACTATCACCAGCTGAGCCTCGATGAGCTGCGCGCCAGTGCGTACATCCATGAGGAGCACGATGCCGTCAAGCACATGATGCGTGTCGCCTCGGGCCTGGACTCGCTGGTGCTGGGCGAGCCGCAGATTCTCGGTCAAATGAAGTCCGCTTATGCCGTGGCCCGCGAAGCCGGCACCATCGGGCCGTTGCTGGGCAGGCTGTTCCAGGCCACCTTCAGTGCCGCCAAGCAGGTGCGCACCGACACCGCCATCGGCGAGAACCCGGTTTCGGTGGCGTTTGCCGCCGTCAGCCTGGCCCGACAGATCTTCAGCGACCTCGGTCGCAGCCAGGCGCTGTTGATCGGCGCCGGCGAAACCATCACTCTGGTCGCCCGCCACCTGCACGAGCAGGGGGTGCGTCGCATCGTCGTGGCCAACCGGACCCTGGAACGTGCCAGCATCCTGGCCGAGCAGTTCGGCGCGCATGCGGTACTGTTGGCCGACATTCCCCAGGAACTGGCCAACAGCGACATCGTCATCAGCTCCACCGCCAGCCAGCTGCCGATTCTCGGCAAGGGCGCGGTGGAAAGTGCGCTCAAGCAGCGCCGGCACAAACCGATCTTCATGGTCGACATCGCCGTGCCGCGGGATATCGAGCCGGAGGTGGGCGATCTCGACGACGTCTACCTGTACACCGTCGACGACCTCCACGAGGTCGTTGCGGAAAACCTCAAGAGCCGCCAGGGCGCGGCCCAGGCTGCCGAAGAGCTGGTCTCGGTGGGCGCCGAGGATTTCATGGCGCGCCTGCGCGAACTGGCGGCGGTCGATGTGCTGCGTGCCTACCGCCAGCAGAGCGAACGCCTGCGCGATGAAGAGCTACAAAAGGCCCAGCGTCTGCTGGCCAACGGCGGCAACCCCGAGGATGTGCTGGCGCAACTGGCCCGGGGGCTCACCAACAAACTCCTGCATGCGCCGAGCGTGCAGTTGAAAAAGCTCTCGGCCGAGGGGCGCGTCGATGCGCTGGCCATGGCCCAGGAACTCTTTGCCCTCAATGAGGGCTCGACGGACAAAACCCCGCAATGAAAGCGTCGCTGCTGAACAAACTGGACACGCTCCAGGACCGCTTCGAGGAACTCACCGCTCTGCTCGGTGACGCCGAAGTCATTTCCGACCAGACCCGCTTCCGCGCCTATTCCCGGGAATATGCCGAAGTCGAGCCGGTGATCGGCACCTATAAAGAGTGGCGCAAGGTCCAGGACGACCTCGAAGGTGCCCAGGCGCTGCTCAAGGACGCCGACCCCGACCTGCGCGAGATGGCCATCGATGAGGTGCGCGAAGCCAAGGAGCAGTTGCTCGCTCTGGAATCGCAGTTGCAACGCATGTTGCTGCCCAAGGACCCCAACGATGGGCGCAACGTGTTCCTCGAAATCCGTGCTGGCACTGGCGGCGACGAAGCGGCGATCTTCTCCGGCGACCTGTTCCGCATGTATTCGCGTTATGCCGAAAAACGCGGCTGGCGTCTGGAAATTCTCTCGGAGAACGAGGGCGAGCACGGCGGCTACAAGGAAATCATCGCCCGCGTCGAGGGCGACAGCGTGTATGGCAAGCTCAAGTTCGAATCCGGCGCGCACCGCGTACAGCGGGTGCCAGAGACCGAGTCCCAAGGCCGTATCCACACCTCAGCATGCACCGTGGCAGTGTTGCCCGAGCCGGACGAGCAGGTGGCCATCGAGATCAACCCGGCCGACCTGCGCGTGGACACCTACCGCGCCTCCGGCGCCGGCGGCCAGCACGTCAACAAGACCGACTCGGCGATCCGCATCACCCACCTGCCCACCGGCATCGTCGTCGAGTGCCAGGAAGAACGTTCCCAGCACAAGAACCGCGCCCGCGCCATGTCATGGTTGTCGGCCAAGCTCAACGACATGCAGACCAGCGCCGCGCAGAACGCCATCGCCAGCGAACGCAAGCTGCTGGTCGGTTCGGGTGACCGCTCCGAGCGCATCCGCACGTACAACTATCCACAGGGACGGGTGACCGACCACCGCATCAACCTGACCCTGTACTCCCTCGACGACATCCTCGCCGGTGGTGTCGATGCCGTGATCGAGCCGTTGCTGGCTGAATACCAGGCCGATCAACTGGCGGCTCTGGGGGACTGATGACCATCATCGCCAGCTTGCTGCGCAATGCGCAGCTACCCGATTCGCCGACCGAGCGCCTGGACGCCGAGTTGCTGTTGGCTGCAGCCATCGGCAAGTCGCGTGCCTTCCTGCATACCTGGCCCGAACGCATCGTCAGCCGCGAGGCGGCGGAGACCTTCGCCGGCTACCTGCAGCGGCGCCGCGCCGGTGAGCCGGTCGCCTACATCCTCGGCCAGCAGGGCTTCTGGAAGCTCGACCTGGAAGTGGCCCCGCACACCTTGATTCCGCGTCCGGACACCGAGTTGCTGGTGGAGGCTGCGCTGGAGTTGCAACCAGCTACTGCGGCCAAGGTGCTCGACCTGGGTACCGGTACCGGTGCCATCGCCTTGGCCCTGGCCCATGATCGTCCGGCCTGGCAGGTCACCGCGGTGGATCGGGTCGATGCGGCCGTGGCCTTGGCCGAGCGCAACCGTCAGCGTCTGGGCCTGGGCAACGTGCAGGTGGGTGCCAGCCATTGGTTCGACGCCTTGGTCGGGCAACGCTTCGACCTGATCGTCAGCAACCCGCCTTACATCGCCGCCGAAGACCCGCACCTGGTGGCCGGCGATGTCCGCTTCGAGCCCAGCAGTGCCCTGGTTGCCGGCTCCGACGGCCTGGACGACCTGCGCCTGATCGTCGCTCAGGCACCTGGCCACCTGTTGCCCGGAGGCCGCCTGCTGCTCGAACATGGCTACGACCAAGCCGAGGCAGTGCGTCAGTTGCTGACTGCGCACGGCTTCGTCGAGGTCGTCAGCCGGCGTGATTTGGGTGGCCATGAACGCATTACCTTGGGGCGCCTGCCATGCTGACCGACCAGGAACTGTTGCGCTACAGCCGGCAGATCCTGCTGGCCCAGGTGGATATCGAAGGCCAGTTGCGGCTCAAGCAGGGCAAGGCGTTGATCGTTGGTCTGGGCGGGCTGGGCTCGCCGGTGGCGCTGTACCTGGCGGCCGCTGGCGTGGGCGAGCTGCATCTGGCCGACTTCGACACGGTCGATCTGACCAACCTGCAGCGGCAAGTGATTCACGACAGCGCCAGTGTCGGCATGGCCAAGGTCGATTCGGCGATCCAGCGCTTGCAGGCGATCAACCCTGAAGTGACCCTGGTGCCGCATCGCCAGGCGCTGGATGAGGACTCCCTGGCCGACGCGGTGGCGGCGGTCGATCTGGTGCTGGACTGCTCCGACAACTTTGGCACCCGCGAGGCGGTCAATGCCGCTTGCGTCAAAGCGGGCAAGCCGCTGGTCAGCGGCGCGGCGATTCGCCTCGAAGGCCAGCTTTCGGTGTTCGACCCTAGGCGCGACAACAGCCCTTGCTACCACTGCCTGTACGGTCATGGCAGCGAGGCTGAGCTGACGTGCAGCGAGGCCGGCGTGATCGGTCCGTTGGTCGGTCTGGTCGGTAGCCTGCAGGCGCTGGAGGCACTGAAGCTGCTGGCCGGATTTGGTGAGCCGCTGGTGGGCAGGCTATTGCTGATCGATGCCCTCACCAGCCGCATGCGCGAGCTGCGGGTAAAGCGCGACCCGGGGTGCGCGGTCTGTGGCAGTCAGCATGGCTGAGCGATCGGCGCCGGTGGGGGTGATGGACTCGGGGGTAGGCGGACTGTCCGTGCTCGCCGAGATCCAGCGCCTGCTGCCCAACGAGTCCTTGCTTTACGTGGCTGACTGCGGCCATGTGCCCTACGGCGAAAAATCTCCGGATTACATTCGCCAGCGATGCCGGCATATCGCCGGGTTCTTCCGCGACCAGGGGGCCAAGGCCATGGTCCTGGCATGCAACACCGCTACCGTGGCGGCGGTCGCTGACCTTCGCGAACGCTACCCCGACTGGCCACTGGTGGGCATGGAGCCAGCGGTCAAGCCGGCGGCGGCGGCTACGCGCTCTGGCGTGGTGGGCGTGCTGGCCACCACCGGCACCTTGCAGAGCGCCAAGTTCGCCGCCTTGCTCGATCGCTTTGCCTGCGATGTGCGTGTGGTCACCCAACCTTGCCCAGGTCTGGTCGAGCGCATCGAGGCCGGTGATCTGACCAGTGCGCATCTGCGCCAGCTGCTTTGCAGCTATGTACAGCCCTTGTTGGATGCCGGGTGCGATACGTTGATCCTCGGCTGCACCCATTACCCCTTCTTGCGCCCGATGTTGGCCGACATGGTGCCTGCCGACGTTGCCATCATCGACACGGGCGCCGCCGTGGCCCGCCAGCTGGAGCGCCTGCTCGCCGCTCGCAGTTTGCTCGCCGCGGCGCCTGCACGGCCTGTGCGCTTCTGGAGCAGTGCCGATCCCCAGGCCCTGCGCAGCGTGCTGCCCACCCTCTGGCAAGCGGATGCTGCAGTGCTGCCGCTGGCTTTGTAAAAAAAATGTGAAAAACTGCGGTTTTTTACTGAACTATCGTTCCAGCGCCGATTTCTATGCTAATGCCCGATGAACGGGCCGAACACTAACAACAGCATCAGGAAGAAGGGCGTTTCTCATGAAGAAACTGATCGGCTTGGCGGCGGTTGCCGCCCTGGCAATGGGGCAGATGGTGTCGGCGCAGGCGGCTGACGTGACGTTCGCGGTGGGCCAGACCGGCGACTCCACCATGGTCTATCGACTCGGGTTGCAGTCGAACTGGGACGCGAGCTGGTGGCAGACCAGCGTCGGCCGTATCACCGGCTACTGGGATGCCGGCTATACCTACTGGGACGGTGACGAGACGGCCAGCAACCACAGCCTGTCGTTTGCACCGGTGTTCGTCTACGAATTCGCTGGCGACTCCGTGAAGCCTTACATCGAGGCAGGTATCGGCGTGGCGGCGTTCTCCAGCACTGAGCTGGAAAGCAACGAATTGGGCTCGTCCTTCCAGTTCGAGGATCGCATCGGCTTCGGCCTGCGTTTCGCCGGTGGACATGAGCTGGGTGTGCGCGCCATCCACTATTCCAACGCTGGGATCAAGCAACCCAACGATGGGGTCGAGGCCTACACCCTGCATTACCGCCTAGCGCTCTGACCGTCAGGCATCGTGGCCGCTCAGTCGGGAAGCGGCCACATGTCCTGCATTTCCAGTACTTCCAGTACCAGCTCCGCTTCACGCTGCGGCAAGCGCCGCAATAATTCTTCGGCTGCCGTCTGCGCCGTCCACGGCTCGGGAATCGCAGGTACCGGGGCCACCGGTGCTTTCAGCGATTGCGGCGCTACCACCGTCAGGTCGATGCCTCGTTCTTTCAGTCCTGGGCGCTGCAGACGCACCCATTGCGGCGCGCAGTTGCCGGCGTTCGGCCCTTGGGAGGGTGTGTGCAGCTGCACCGCCGAGTAGCGGCTGAACACTGCCATGACCTGTGGCTGATCGCCTTTCTCCAATAGGGCCATGGCAGCGCCCAGACACTGCTCGGTCGCTGTCAGGTTGGTGCTGGCGATGGCCTCGAACAGTTCGTTGGCCGGCAGGCCGTGGGACAGGTAGTCGCACGTACCGGCATTGACGATCAAAACGTCCAGGGCGCCCCAGTTGTCGGCAATCTGCTGATGAGCGGCCTCGGCCAGCTCAGGCAGCGGCAGGTGTCCGGGAAGACGCAGCAGTGATTGGCCGTGACCGACGGCCAGATTGTCCAATGTGTCGCTGTCCTTGCTGCTGGCGGCGACGCGATGCCCTTGTTCGAGCAACCGCTCCACCACGGCCAGGCCCAGTCCGTTGCTGGCTCCTGTGACCCAGAACCTTCGCGAATGCTTCACCATGTTCCCCTCTTCACTGCCGGTGTGACAGGCCTTTGAACGCTGCCAGTGCACGTCGGCGACTACTTGCAAGATCGACGATAGGTTCGTGGTAAGTATTAGCCAAATTATCGGCAAGCATTAGTGGTGCATGAATCTTTTTGTTGTCCAAGCTATTCAGTTGGGGTAGCCAGTGGCGAATGAAGTTCCCCTCCGGATCGAAGCGCTCGGACTGCGATTGCGGGTTGAAGATGCGAAAATACGGCACCGAGTCAGTCCCGGTGGAGGCGCTCCATTGCCAGCCGCCGTTGTTCGCTGCCAGGTCGCCGTCGATCAGGTGGCGCATGAAATGCCGCTCGCCCAGGCGCCAGTCGATCAGCAAGTTCTTGCTCAGGAACATGGCCACCAGCATGCGCAGGCGATTGTGCATCCATCCCGGTGTGCAATAGCTGCTGCATCGCGGCATCGATGATCGGGAAGCCGGTGCGGCCTTCCTGCCAAGCCTCGAGGTCCTCCGGGGCATCGCGCCAGGGCAACGCCTCGGTGTGGGGGCGGAAGGCACGGTGCTGCGCGACCTGGGGGTAGCCCACCAGAATGTGCTTGTAGAATTCGCGCCACAGCAGTTCGTTGACCCAGGTCTGTACGCCCTCGCTGCCGCTGTCGAACTCGCCGCGGTTGCTGCTCAGCGCCGCGTGCAGGCACTGGCGGGGCGAGATCACACCGGCGGCCAGGTAGGCCGAGAGTTGGCTGGTGCCCGGTTTGGCGGGCAGATCGCGCAGTCGTTGATAATCCTCGACGACTTCGTCGAGAAAGCGCGTCAGCCGTGTTTGCGCCTCCTGTTCGCCTGCCGGCCATAGCTCACGCACGCTGTCGGCGGGTTTATCGAAACCGTCGACCTGCCATGGGATCGGGTCGCTGCCGATGTCCAGCGGTGCCTGGCGCCGGACTTTGCCAGCCAGCGCCGGCAGACTGCGGTGCAGGTGTTCGAGGCAGGCTCGTTTGAACTGGCCGAATACCTGGAAGTAACCGCCACTGCGCGTGAGGATCGTACCGGGTGCCAGCAGGAGCTGGTCGAGGTAGCTGTGGGGCTGGATGCCGGCACCGGCCAGTTGCGTGCGCACGGCGTCGTCGCGACGGCGTTCGTTCACGCCGTATTCGTCATTCCAGTGCACCGCCTCGATACGGTGCTGCCGACAGACGGCCAACAACGTGGCGGCGGCCTCGTCCCAGGTGTCGATCTTGCGGATCAGCAGCGGAATGTTCAGTGCATCCAAGGCTTGGCGCATCTCGCGCAGATTGCGCAACCAGAAGTCGACCTTGCAGGGGGCATCGTCGTGAGCGTGCCACTGGCCGGGGCTGATCAGCCACAAGGCAATAGTGGGGCCGCGTTCGCAAGCGGCGCTGAGGGCGGTGTTGTCGGTGATGCGCAGGTCGCTGCGTAGCCAGATCAGTTGCATGGCGCCTCTCTAGGAATGCAGGGTTTGCAGCGTCCGCAAGGCGGACTGCGGTGTGTCGAACAAGTGCAATCGAGGCCCTCCGAGGTGGCGTAGTTGCGCTTCGTGCAGCGGCAGGCAGGCCCCCCCAACCAGGGTAGGGACCGTCAGGGCGGCCAAGGTGCGTTGCAGGGCCCTGGCATCGAGGCGTGGACCCAGGTGCAGCACAACCGCGCGTGGCTGCAAGGCGGCGACCGCACGTTCGAGCTGGGCGCTGCCGACGGGGCGCTCCAACACGTCCACCGCGATACCGTTGTTGCTGAACAGCCAGGCGTAAAGCCACAGGCTGAGGTCCTGGGGCCGGTCGCTGTCTTCGGCCAGGAGTACCGTGGGGCCCTGCAGGGTTTGGTTGTCGTGGTACACGCGAGCCCCCAGCTTGCTGCGCAGCCAGGTCTGGAAGAACACTTGTTCGAGCTGGGCGTTGAAGAACGTGTTCCAGCGCAGGTCCAGCGCCTGCTGCAGGGGCAGCAGCAGTTGTTCGCAGAGGGTGATGGCGGGGTACAGGGCCGTCATCTGATTGAATTGCTGGTCGAGTGCCCGTTGCGACAGGTTGGCGATGGCCTCGATCAGATGCTGCTGACGTACTCCCCAGTCGCCTAGGGCAGCTTCTTCGACCGGTCGGTCGAGCAGTTCCCGCACCTGCCCCACCGAGGCGCCGCGTGCGAGCCAGGCGAGTACGGCCTCCACGCGTTCGAGCTGCGCCTGGGAATACAGGCGATGGCCTTTGGCG
The DNA here is from genome assembly GCF_025377065.1 of Pseudomonas sp. HD6422. Lineage (NCBI taxonomy): Bacteria > Pseudomonadati > Pseudomonadota > Gammaproteobacteria > Pseudomonadales > Pseudomonadaceae > Pseudomonas > Pseudomonas sp. HD6422. The sequence goes on from NZ_JAHWIW010000002.1 coordinate 166,691, forward strand.
GTTCGGGTCGGTTTCAACAGACCGTAGCGCCGTTCCCAGGCCCGCAGGGTCACTGGATTCACCCCGGTGCGTCGCGCCAGTTCCCCGATCGGCAGCAAAGTCTCAGACAGCATTGCGCAAGCCCAGGCTCTCAGGATGAGGCTGCAGGTACGCTTGCTGTAGCAGGTACGGGTCGGGGTGCTTGCGCAGGTGGTGCTTGAGCAAGGTCAGCGGCACCACCAGCGGCACCACGCCCTGCTGGTACTGGCCGATCACATCTTGCAATTCGTGCTTGTCCTGGGCGCTGAGGGCGTCGCGCAGGTAGCCGCTAAGGTGCTGCAGCACGTTGCCATGGGTGCCGCGGCTGGCGCAGCGGCGCAGGGCCTGCATCAACTGGCTGAAGTAACGGGGCCCGGCCACTGCCGGGTCATCGTCCCGGCTCATGCTGCCGAGCATGCGGCCAAGCTCGCGATAGGCCTGGGGATTATTGGCCATTAGCAGGTATTTGTAGCGTGAGTGAAAGCGGATCAAGGCGCCGCGGCTCAGGCCTTCGGCCAACTGGCGCTGCCAATCGGCATAGGCATACACGCGACTGATGAAGTTCTCGCGCAACACCGGATCGTGCAGGCGGCCTTCTTCCTCGACCGGCAGGTCCGGGCGCTGGGCGCAGAAGGCGGCGGCATAAGCGCCGCGACCGCCCTGATGGGCAGGATGGCCGTCGTCCTGATAGACCTTGACCCGCTCCAGCCCGCAGGACGGGGATTTCTGCATGAAGATGTAGCCGCAGATATCGTCGAGCCGCTCGGCCATCTCTTCGCCATAGCTGCGCAGGCTGTCGGCGAGGTCGGGGCCGGGCGTGCGCGTGCCGACTACGCCGGGGCGGGCAGGGTCGCCCACCAGGCGAATAGGGTCGCGGGGGACGCTCAGACCGATCGCCACTTCAGGACATACCGGCACCCACTCGAAGTGGGCCTCCAACTGCGAGCGGCACAGGTCGGATGACTTGTGGCCGCCGTTGTAGCGCACACTGTGCCCGGTCAGGCAGGCACTGATGCCGAGGCGAGGTCGGCGCTGAGCGGTCGGATCTGGCATGACGGCCTCCATGAACTTGTACACTAATAAATTTTTGTACAAGTACATTTCAGCATAGCCGACGTAGCAAGCAAACCCTATTTTGGTGTTAAACCGCTAAATGGTTATTCCAGATGCTCCAGAAGCCGGCGGGCCGCTTCCTGGCCGCTGAGCCAGGCGCCTTCGACGCGACCGGACAAGCACCAGTCGCCGCAGGCGTACAGACCTTGGTCGGCATCGGCGAGAGCGCCCCATTCATGATTGCCTGCCGGGCGCGCATACAGCCAACGATGCGCCAAAGCAAAGGTTGGCGCGGGCACGACGCAGCCTACCAGCTCGGCGAATTCGCCCCAGAGCTGCTCGATCACCTCATCCTTGGACAGGTCGATATGTTGCTTGCTCCAGCTTGATGTCGCATGCAGCACCCAGGTATCGAGATGTTCGTCACGGCCGGGTTTGCTGCGGTTGCGCGCCAGCCAGTCGAGCGGGTTGTCCTGCACGAAGCAACCCTGCATGGGGGTATCCAAGGCAGTTTCGAAACCCAGGGCAATTGCCCAGGTCGGCTCCATCTGCACACCGGCGGCCACCGCCGCGAGTTTCGGCGTAGCGGCCAGCAGCGGTGTCGCCTGTGGGGCTGGCACGGCGATCACCACCCGACTGTAGGGACCGTGGCTGCAGCCCTCGGTGTCCTGCAGATGCCAGTACTGCTTGCCGCGGAAGACTTCGGCAATGCGGCAGCCGAAGTTGACCGTGACGTCCTTGAGCAAGCCACGGGTGATCGCGCTCATGCGCGGCACGCCGACCCAACGGGTCTGTTCGTCGGGGGAGGGTGTCAGCTCGCCGTCCCGGTAGTTGTACAGCTGCGGCTTCCATTGCTCGGCCCAGCCGGCGGCGACCCACTGCTGCACCTGCTCGACGAAGCGCCGGTCGCGGGCAGTGAAGTACTGGGCGCCGAGGTCGAGGGCTCCGGCATCGCTGCGTTTGCTGGCCATGCGACCGCCACTGCCGTGGCCTTTGTCGAACAAGTGAACGGATTGCCCGGCCTTCTGCAAGGCCTGAGCGGCGGACAGGCCGGCGATACCGGCACCGATGATGGCAATAGGTACTGTCATGATGGCCTCTTCGAACCTTGCTTTACGCAGACTACGCTGTCAGTTAAACCTGTACAATGATCAATGTCTGTATAAGGTTATTCCGCTTCATAGGACAGGTTGGCCTATGTCCTATCCTTATCCGAGAGCGTTCGGTCTAGAAAAGTGCCTTGATCTTAAAAATAGACCATGGCCGCAGCTTGCGAGGACACACCAATGCATATATTGCTGACGGGTGGTACCGGCTTGATCGGCCAGCACCTGTGCCAATTCTGGGTCGCCCAAGGTCACCGGCTGACCGTGTGGAGTCGTCGCCCCGAGCAGGTTGCGCGACTGTGTGGCAGCGGTGTGCGTGGCATCGCTCGGCTGGAAGACATCGCCGTCGACGACCAGGTGGATGCCGTTATCAACCTGGCCGGAGCGCCCATCGCCGACCGGCCCTGGACCGCTGGCCGGCGCAACCTGCTCTGGGCCAGTCGGATAACCCTGACCGAGCACTTGCTCGAGTGGTTGGGCCGTCGCGAGCAGCGCCCCGAGGTGCTGATTTCCGGCTCCGCAGTAGGTTGGTATGGGGATGGCGGGGAACGCGAGTTGACCGAGTCATCGCCGCCGGTCCGCGAGGATTTCGCCAGTCAGCTGTGCATCGCCTGGGAAGAAACCGCCCAGCGCGCTCAGGCCTTGGGTATCCGTGTGGTCCTGGTGCGAACCGGCCTGGTACTGGCCAGCGACGGCGGCTTTTTGTCGCGCCTGCGTCTGCCGTTCAAGCTCGGACTGGGCGGCCCGTTGGGCAATGGCCGACAATGGATGCCCTGGGTCCATATAGATGACCAGGTCGCCTTGATAGATTTTCTCTTGCAGCATAAGGATGCCAGCGGTCCTTATAATGCCTGCGCGCCAGAACCGGTGCGCAATCGCGAATTCGCCAAGCGCCTGGGTCGCGCCTTGCATCGGCCGGCGTTCGTGCCAATGCCGAGCCTGCTGCTCAAGGCTGGACTGGGCGAGTTGTCGACCCTGCTGCTAGGCGGCCAGCGGGCGCGCCCGGTACGTCTGCTGGCGGCAGGATTCACCTTCCGCTTCAACGATCTGCAATCGGCCCTGGACAATTTGTCCAGCCGCCTCTGACATAGGACGCTGCATGACCGATCACGCTCTGTTGCTGGTCAACCTGGGTTCCCCAGCTTCCACTTCGGTTGCCGATGTGCGCCGTTATCTCAATCAGTTCCTCATGGATCCCTACGTCATCGACCTGCCATGGCCGGTGCGGCGCCTGCTGGTATCGCTGATCCTGATCAAGCGCCCCGAGCAGTCGGCGCATGCCTATGCTTCGATCTGGTGGGAGGAAGGCTCGCCGCTGGTGGTGCTGACCCGCCGCCTGCAGGCGGCAATGGTCGAACACTGGCCCCATGGCCCGGTGGAAATCGCCATGCGCTATGGCCAACCGGCCCTGCCCGAAGTGTTGGCCCGTCTTGCCGCTCAAGGCGTGCGCAAGGTCACCCTGGCGCCGCTGTATCCGCAATTTGCCGACAGCACCGTGACCACCGTGGTGGAGTTGGCGCGCCAGACCCTGGCCGAACGCTCGTTGCCTCTGGAACTACGAGTATTGCAGCCGTTCTACGAGCATCCCGAATATATCGAGGCGTTGGCTGCCAGTGCGGCACCCTACCTGGAGCAGGACTACGATCACCTGCTGCTGAGCTTCCATGGCTTGCCCGAGCGGCATCTGAAGAAGCTCGACCCCACGGGAACCCACGATTTCCAGGCGGCCGACTGCTGCCAGGATGCCAGCGCCGAGATGCGAGCGGTGTGCTATCGCGGCCAGTGCCTGGCCACCGCCAGGGCGTTCGCGACGAAGATGGGCATCGCCGAGGGCAAGTGGTCGGTGTCGTTCCAGTCGCGCCTGGGGCGGGCCAAGTGGATCGAGCCCTATACCGAGGCGCGTCTCGATGAGCTGGCCAAGGCCGGGGTGAAGAAGCTGTTGGTGATGTGCCCGGCGTTCGTCGCCGACTGCATCGAAACCCTCGAAGAAATCGGCATGCGCGGTAGCGAGCAGTTCGTCGAGGCGGGAGGCGAGGAATTGGTCTTGGTGCCGTGCCTGAACGACCACCCGCAGTGGGCGAGTGTGTTGGCGGGGATGTGCGAGAAAGTCTGAGTGTCTGAGCGGGCCTTATCGCCGGCAAGTTGGCTCCTACACGTGTAGGAGCCCGCTTGTCGGCGATGAAGACGAGGGCTCAAGACACCTGGTCGTCGAGTTTCTTGTGCTTCCAGCTGTCGTTGCCGGGCAGGATGAGGTTCAGGGCAATCGCGACCACGGCGCACAGGGCGATGCCTTTGAGGCCCCAGTCATCCGGGCCGTCGCCGCTGCCGACCAGCACGCCGCCGATACCGAACACCAGCGTCACGGACACGATCACCAGGTTGCGTGCCTCGGCCAGGTCGACCTTGTGGCGGATCATGGTGTTCATGCCTACCGCGGCGATGGAGCCGAACAGCAGGCAGAGGATGCCACCCATCACCGGCACTGGAATGCTCTGCAGCAGCGCGCCGAACTTGCCGATGAACGCCAGGGTGATGGCGAAGATCGCCGCCCAGGTCATGATCTTCGGGTTGTAGTTCTTAGTCAGCATCACCGCCCCGGTCACTTCGGCGTAGGTGGTGTTGGGTGGGCCGCCGAACAGACCGGCTGCGGTGGTGGCCAGGCCATCGCCGAGCAGGGTGCGGTGCAGGCCAGGTTTCTTCAGGTAGTCACGACCGGTCACACTGCCGACTGCGATCACCCCGCCGATGTGCTCGATGGCCGGGGCCAGCGCCACCGGGACGATGAACAGGATCGCCTGCCAGTTGAACGCGGGGGCTGTGAAGTTGGGCAGCTCCAGCCAGGGCGCGGCGGCGATCTTCGCGGTGTCGACGACGCCAAAGGCGAACGACAGGGCAAAGCCGACCAGCACGCCGGCAATGATCGGCACCAGGCGGAAGATGCCTTTGCCGAACACAGCCACGATCAGGGTGGTCAGCAGGGCAGGCATGGAAATCAGCATGGCGGTCTTGTACGGCAGCAATACGCTGCCGTCACCGGCCTTGCCCATGGCCATGTTGGCGGCGATCGGGGCCATGGCCAGGCCGATGGAGATGATCACCGGGCCGATCACCACCGGCGGCAGCATGCGGTCGATGAAACCGGTGCCCTTGATCTTCACCATCAGGCCCATGAAGGTGTACACGAAGCCTGCGGCCATGACCCCGCCCATGGTCTCGGCCAGGCCGAACTGGCCTTTGGCGAGGATGATCGGGGTGATGAAGGCGAAGCTCGAGGCCAGGAACACAGGGACCTGTCGGCCGGTGACCAGTTGGAACAGCAGGGTGCCGATACCGGCCGTGAACAGCGCCACGTTCGGATCGAGGCCGGTGATCAGCGGCATCAGCACCAGGGCGCCAAATGCCACGAAGAGCATCTGCGCGCCGGAAACGACCTGGCGCCAGAGCGGGTCGTTGAAGCCGTCCTGCATGGTCAGGCGTCCTTCTGCTTGGTGCCGAAGATCTTGTCGCCGGCATCGCCCAGGCCCGGGATGATGTAGCCATCCTCGTTCAGACGCTGGTCGATCGAGGCGGTGTAGATCCGTACGTCCGGGTGGGCCTTCTCGACCGCCTCGATGCCTTCGGGGGCGGCGACCAGGACCATGGCGCGGATATCACGGCAGCCGGCTTTCTTCAGCAGATCGATGGTGGCGACCATCGAGCCGCCGGTGGCGAGCATCGGGTCGATGATCAGGGCCAGGCGCTGATCGATTTCCGGGGCGAGCTTTTCCAGGTAGGTATGCGCTTCGAGGGTTTCCTCGTTGCGGGCAACGCCCACGGCGCTGACCTTGGCGCCAGGGATCAGGCTGAGCACGCCGTCGAGCATACCGATGCCGGCGCGCAGAATCGGTACGACTGTGATCTTCTTGCCGGCAATCTTCTCGACCGGCACTTTGCCGCACCAGCCGTCGATTTCGTAGGTTTCCAGGGGCAGGTCCTGAGTCGCTTCGTAGGTCAGCAGCGCGCCAACTTCCTGGGCGAGCTCGCGAAAATTCTTGGTGCTGATGTCGGCGCGGCGCATCAGGCCGAGCTTGTGGCGGATCAGCGGGTGGCGGATCTCACGAGTGGGCATAGGGGGGGCTCCGAAAGGCGGGCAAAAAAACCGCGCTAGATTAATCTATTCAGCCTGTGCTGTCGTGCAGTCATTCTGCACGTTAGTCCATAAACGCTTGATCTGTGACGAGCGGATGCGTACCTTTGCCCGCTTTTCCAAATTGCCCCCCGGAGAGCGCCATGTCCGCTGATCTCGAGCACATCCGCCAAGTCATGCGCGAAGCAGACTGCCTGTACAACGAAGCCGAGGTCGAAGCCGCCATCGCCAAGGTCGGCGCGCAGATCAGCGAAGACCTGCATGACAAGAACCCGGTCGTGTTCTGCGTGATGAACGGTGGCCTGATCTTCGCCGGCAAGCTGCTGACCCACCTGCAGTTCCCGCTGGAAGCTTCGTACCTGCACGCGACCCGCTACCGCAACCAGACCAGCGGCGGCGAACTGTTCTGGAAGGCCAAGCCGGAAGTGTCGTTCATCGACCGCGACGTGCTGATCGTCGACGACATCCTCGATGAGGGGCACACCCTCAGCGCCATCATCGAGTTCTGCAAGCACGCCGGTGCGCGTGCCGTGCACACCGCCGTGCTGATCGACAAGGATCACGACCGCAAGGCCAGCCCGGATCTCAAGGCCAGCTATATGGGCCTGCCGTGCGTCGACCGTTACATCTTCGGTTATGGCATGGACTACAAGGGCTACTGGCGCAACGCCAACGGCATCTTCGCCGTCAAAGGGCTGTGACAGGCGCAGGCCTGCCTGCAGGGCGCAGGCAGGCTTGCGGCCAGATGAGGTGGGTTACTTCTTCGCAGCCTGGTACAGCGGCATCACTTTCGGGATGGCCGCCTGCAGCGAGGCGATCCGGCTGCTCGATGCCGGGTGGGTGCTCATGAACTCGGGCGGTGCGCCTTCGGACGCTGCGCTCATCTTGTTCCAAAGGGTGATCGCGGCATTCGGGTCATAGCCGGCGCGGGCGGAGAGCTCCAGGCCGATCAGGTCGGCTTCGTTCTCGTTGGAGCGGCTGTTGGGCAGGGTCATCGCATAGTTGACCACCTGATCCGCCAGACCCAGGGTGTCATCTCCCAGTCCAAGCAGGGCGCCGGCCCCCTGGCGGGCCATGGCCACGCCATAGGCCTTGGACATGGCTTCTCGGCTGTGCTCGCGCAGGGCGTGGGCGATCTCGTGGCCGACCACCGCGGCGATCTCGGCATCGGTCAGCTTGAGCTGGTCGATCAGGCCGGTGTAAACGATGATCTTGCCGCCAGGGCCGCAATTGGCATTGAGCTCGTCGCTCTTGATCACGTTGACTTCCCAGTCCCATTGCGCGGCATCCGGACGGAACTGCGGCGCCTGGGCGATCAGGCGGGTGGCGATGGCCTGGACGCGCTTGGCATCGCTGCTCGATTTGTCCAGCACGCCTTTGGTTTTCGCCTCGCCGAGGGTTTCGGTGTACGACTGGGCGTACATCTGGTTGACCTCATCGGTCGAAAGCATGCTGAACATGTACTGCTTGCGTTCGACCCCGACGGCGCCGCCGCTGGTGGTGTTCACCGCCTGGCAGCCGGCCAGCAGGATGCTGGCGCTCAGGACGCTGACAACAAATGACTTACGCATGAAAAACACTCCCTTTTTTGCATGGCGGTATCCTAGGCGCAGTCGCCTGGGGCGGCTATAGCCGCACGGAAGATTTATATCGGCAAGACGCCCCCAACCTTCAGGCGGGCGTCAGACACTCCGGGGCATCCAGCTTGGGGTCGTTGACGAAATGCGCCAGGGCCCGCTCGCGCAGCGTTGCAGGCGGGCTGGCGAGCAGCTCGTGTAGCCGTGACAGCGGAGTGTCGGGATCCAGCCACGCCGCTTGTCCGGCTTCATCGAGGATCAGAGGGCGACGCTGGTTCATCGCTGCCTGGGTGACCACCGCACAACTCAGCCAGACTTGGTCCTGCACCGGGTAGGCTTCCCACATGGCAGCGAAATACAGTGACGAACCTTCACCTGGGGTCAGCCAGTAGGGGCGCTTGCGTACCGAGCCGCGCCATTCGTAGAAGCCGTTGGCAGGCATCAGGCAGCGCCGTTGGCGCAAGGCTTCGCGGAACATGGGCTGTTCGGCCAGGGTTTCGGCACGGGCATGGGCCGGGGTGCGGGACAGGTCGGTGAGCCAGGCCGGGGTCAGTCCCCAGCGCGCCTTGGCCAACTGCGGCTGGCCGTCGATCTGGCGTTGAATCAGCACCGAGGCACCGGGCGAGATGTTCCATTGCGCAGGCTGGCCTTCGGGAAAGCCTGGTAGATTGGCCAGGGCCTGGGGCCAGCGAAACAGGGCGTAGCGTCCACACATGGGCGAATTGAGAACCTAGCAGATCAAGGTACCGGGAACATGCTCCGGTTCGTCGCCGGCAAGCGGCTGGGCATCATTGTACGCATCGATCAGCTGCCGTGCGTAGTCGGCCTGCTCGTCCGGCACGGCCAGGCCAAGCAGGCCGTGCACCGGCAGCTCGCCGACAGCGCCGATCAGGTCGCGGCCGATCAGGTGGACATCCACGCCCTCGCTGGCGAGCATACCCATCAGCATCTGCGCTTCGAGCAGGTTTTCCGGTTCGTAGATTCTGCGCATCAGGCATCGTCCTCACGTCTGACATCGAGCATCCATTCGTCACCGTGGACCTGCAGAATGAACAGGACCGGTCGACAGCATACCTGGCAGTCCTCGATGTATTGCTGATCGCCGCCGGAAAGGTCGATCGTGGTTTCCACCCGCTCGCCACAATAAGGACAATCGTAGAAGTCGGTTTCCAGCATCGCGGCCTCCGCGCTGACTTGTGCGTATAATTGCCGATCTGTCTTCAGGGCCTGTGCGTGTCCGAGCCGTTTCTTGGGCCCTCCCTGAATTATTACCCTAGCCGTTTCCAACAAGAGAGCATGATGGGCGAATTCGATGCCATCCGACCGTACGACGACGCTGAGGTCCCTGCCGTTCTGGCGCGCCTGCTCAGTGACCCGGCATTCCTCGATATCCTCACCCACTTCCGCTTCCCGCGTGCTGCGGGTGCCTTCGGCTGGCTGCTCAAGCCGCTGATCGCCCGCCGCCTGCGCCAAGAGTTCGCTGGTGTCACCTGCGTCGCGACCCTGCAGGACAAAGTCGAGTACTACGTCGACCGGACCATCGACCGCGCTACCGACGGGGTGACCTACTCGGGCGTCGAGCAGCTCAAGTCGGGCACCGCCTACCTGTTCCTGGCCAACCACCGGGACATCGTCATGGACCCGGCTTTCGTCAATTACGCGGTGTACCACGCCGGTCTGCCCACGCCGCGGATCGCCATCGGTGACAACCTGCTGCAGAAGCCCTTCGTCAGTGACATGATGCGCCTGAACAAGAGCTTCATCGTGCACCGTTCGATCAGCGGCCGCCGCGAGAAACTCGCCGCCTACCAGTTGCTGTCGGCCTACATCAATCACTCGATCCGCAACGACTGCGTGTCGATCTGGATCGCCCAGGCCGAAGGGCGGGCGAAGGACGGCGACGATCGTACCGATTCGGCGATCCTCAAGATGTTCCACATGAGCCGTAAGGACGAAGCATTCGGCGCGGTGATCCAGGGTCTGAACCTGATTCCGGTTTCGATCAGCTACGAATACGACCCCTGCGACCTGGCCAAGGCTCGTGAGCTGTATATCCGCGCCACCACCGGTACCTACAAGAAGGCGCCGGGTGAGGACGACAACAGCATCGCCAAAGGCATTACCGGCTACAAGGGCCGGGTGCACATCAACTTCGCCCCGCCGGTGACCGAGTACTACGAGGACACCAAGCAATTGGCACAGGAAATCGATCGGCAGATCCTCGGTGGTTACCGGCTGTTCCCGGTGCACTACCTGGCTTACGCGATGTGGGACGAAAAGGACGAAGCCCTGCAGGTGCCGAGCGCCGAGAAGCTGTTCCCGGCAGACGAGTTGGCCAAGGCCAGAGAAGAGTGGCAGCGCCGCCTGGACGCCTGTCCGGTCGAACAACGGCCTTACCTGGTATTGCAATACGCGACCCCGGTGCGCAATCAGTACCAGGTCAGGCAGCAGGCGCCAGTGGCTTGAACCGCCAGGGGCCGCAACGCGGCCCCACAGTTCAGACCCAGGTGCTGAACCAGGACAGCAGCAGAGCCATGGCCAGGCACGAGAAACCGAGGATGTAGTAGTAGCGCGGCACGCGTTGATCGACTGCGTCCACCACACCTTCGTCCACCGCCAGTCGTTCGCGGGCCATCGCCTCGCGGCGCCGTGCGCTTTGCAGCAGCAAACCGCCTGGGCAGGTCAGCACTAATGCCAGCAGATTGATCAGCTTGGTCGGATGGGCGGCCAGGAACCCCCAAAGCACGTGCAAGGACATCGAGCAACCTCGGTCGGAACATCGGAAGGCTGGCATTCTACCCAAAGCCGACGCCCATGCTCCGGCTTGGCGACCAACTGTCATCTAATTTCATGTGTCACACGCTCGTCATCAGAACAGGCCACCCTGTCGGCCTTTCGATCAGACGGAGCTTGTCATGCTGCACGCCGAAAACCAGGACCGCCTTTACCTCGTCGCCCAGAACGATGAGCAACAGGCGTTGATCGACGGTTTCGCCATCAATGTTCAGGACCGCCAGTGGTTGGTCTATTGTGCGCTGGGAGGGCATGCCCACGACGACCTGCCCGAGGTGGATGCCGGTACCGGTGTCAGCGTGCTCGACTTCCATATAGAAGCGGCCTAGGCCGCGATTGCCGTGCGGAAATGCCTGTCGTGGGGTATCTGGCGGCTGTGAGATCGAGCGCCGCCCGCGCGGCGCATCGCGAGCTCTGCTCGCTCCTACGCTTGTTTCTGGCCAATGAGGTCTTTGGGATTTGCGCGCGACCGCCTTGGCGCCCGCCACGATATCGCGGCGTACACACAAGGCGGTCGCGCGCACCTGTCATTGACGTTACTGGCCAAAAACAAACGTGGGAGCGAGCGCAGCTCGCGATGCGCCGCGCGGGCGGCGCTCGATCTCACAGCCGCCAGATACCTCACGACAGGCATAAAAAACCCGCTCCCTGATACCAGGCAGCGGGCTTTTGGCTCATCCAGGACGCGCTTATTCGGCCAGGACCTGACCGATGGTCGGATCCTTGAACAGGCGGGTGAGGGCGTCGCTGAGCACGTCGCTCACCAGCTTGGTGTTGGTTTCCTGGTTGGGCGCCATGCCGAAGCGCTGGTCCAGCGAAGCGCCATAGCGGCCACTGTAGCGGCGGCTGGCGTTGGACACGTCGGCACGGAAGGTGGCCCCGATGGTGGCCTCGGTCACGTACAGGTTGTCCTTGGGCGACTGGTACTTGAGCTCGGCCAGGGTGACGGTGAGCTGCGGCGCATTGCCGGCGTTGGCGGTCGGGGTGAAGCCCAGCAGGCGCACGGCTGCTTCGGCCTGGGCCTGCAGCTTGGGCACCACGTCGTTGCCGCTGACGCTGATGGTGCTGGTTTCCGGGTACATGCCACCGCGGGTGCCGAGGGCTTGCGAGGCACGACCGTCAACCACGCGGACCACCACCGGCTGGCCATGGCCGACCGGGGCGAGCTGAGCGGTGAGCTGGGGTTGCGGGCTGAGTTGTTGCGGGCTGTGGGCACAACCGACCAGGCTGAGGCTGGCCACGGCGAGCACACCGAACAACAGACGTTGCAACATGCGCGTTTCTCCAGAAAAGACGGCAAAGGCCAACAGTATACCTAGCCTCGCGACGCCCAGTCATCGGTCACGAGGTGGGTCTGCGGCGGGTTTTTGCAACCGGGCACAACGACGCATGCAGGGGTGCAGTCCGATAACCGGACAAACGCTGCAATAAAAACCACGATTTCCGACCTTTCTGTCCGCGACATCGTTATAATCTCCCCCCGATTATAAGGACGTCTCCTGATCGGGCCCCGCATTCGCCGTCTGACCCCGGCACCTTCACCGCTTCGCCCACAGAGAGCCTTCCACTCAGGTCTTGCATCGGCTGTCGTGCCTGCTTTTCCGGCCCTTCGCACTGCATGAACCTGTGGGTTGCCATCGCGCAGTCCCCTTTTGAGGTTCACGTCTCCAAAAGAGCGTGAAAAAACGGTTTTTCACAACTTCACGAGAGTGTGGCGAGCAATGAACAGTCTGGCATGTGCAAAAGCGACAGATGTGTCCCGAACAGCCCTGAACAGGCGGCAGGATCGCTCATCGCGGATGGGTGACTGAACCCTTCCCATAACGCACGCAGGGCACCCTTGACCATAAGTCGAATTGCCGCATCCGTGGCAAACGGCGTTCAATAGATGAACCCGAAGACTGATTGGCGTGTCCGCGGAAGTTGCAAGAACTGCGAAGAGTCGGACATGGCGATCCCTGGCGACCCCAGTGATCCTATGCTGTCAATTAGGTAGCTGTAGATTGTGGAGACGCGTTAAATGGCGCAGAACGAATCGGTTGATGTGGTATTGGTAGGCGCGGGCATCATGAGTGCCACCCTGGCCGTACTGCTCAAGGAGCTCGACCCGACCCTCAAGCTGGAGGTCGTCGAGGCGATGGACTCCGGGGCCGCGGAAAGCTCCAACCCCTGGAACAACGCAGGCACCGGCCACGCCGGTCTGTGCGAGCTGAACTACACGCCCCAGGCCGCCGATGGCAGCATCGACATCAAGAAGGCCGTGCACATCAATACCCAGTTCGAGGTCTCGCGCCAGTTCTGGGCCTATCTGAGCAAGAAAGGCAACTTCGGCTCGGCTCGTGCCTTCATCAACCCGGTCCCGCACCTGAGCTATGTCGAGGGTGACAAGGGTATTTCCTTCCTCAAGAAGCGCTATGAACTGCTCAAGCAGCACCATGCCTTCGCCGAGATGGAATACACCGAAGACCAGGCCGTGATGAAGGATTGGATGCCGCTGATGATGCCGGGTCGCCCGGCTGACCAGCGCATTGCCGCCACGCGCGTGCTCAAGGGCACCGACGTCAACTTCGGCGCTTTGACCAACAAGCTGCTCAAGCTGTTGGGCGATGCTCCGGACGCTCAGGTCAAATACAGCAAGAAGGTCGTCGGCCTGCGCCGTAACGGCAGCGGCTGGACCGTCAGCATCAAGGACGTCAACAGCGGCGGCAGCCGTGAAGTGGACGCCCGCTTCGTATTCCTCGGCGCCGGTGGCGCTGCCCTGCCATTGCTGCAACTGTCGGGTATTCCAGAGAGCAAAGGCTTTGGCGGCTTCCCGGTCAGCGGCCAATGGCTGCGTTGCGACAATCCGGAAATCGTCAAGCAACACCAGGCCAAGGTCTACAGCCAGGCTGCGGTCGGCGCGCCGCCGATGTCGGTGCCGCACCTCGATACCCGTGTGGTCGACGGCAAGAAATCGCTGCTGTTCGGGCCTTACGCCGGCTTCACCACCAAGTTCCTCAAGCACGGCTCGTTCATGGACCTGCCGCTGTCGGTGCGCATGGGCAACATCGGCCCGATGCTGGCTGTGGCGCGCGACAACATGGACCTGACCAAGTACCTGGTCAGCGAAGTGATGCAGTCCATGGAGCAGCGTCTGGAGTCGCTGCGTCGTTTCTATCCAGAAGCGAAGGCCGAGGACTGGCGCCTGGAAGTGGCCGGTCAGCGCGTGCAGATCATCAAGAAGGACCCGAAGAAGGGCGGCATTCTGCAGTTCGGCACCGAACTGGTCTCGGCCCAGGACGGCAGCCTGGCGGCTCTGCTTGGTGCCTCGCCAGGCGCTTCGGTGACCGTCTCGATCATGCTCGAACTGATCGAGCGTTGCTTCCCCGAGCAGGCCAAGGGTGCCTGGGCTGCCAAGCTCAAGGAAATCTTCCCGGCACGCGAGAAGACCCTGGCGACCGATGCGGCGCTGTACAACAAGATCAGCGCCGAGAACGACGTGGCGTTGGAGCTTGTGGAAAACAGCCCGGCCAAGCATTACGCCTGATTCGGCCCGAAACGAAAAAACGCCCCGAGGGGCGTTTTTTTGTGGCTTTGGCTTGCCAGTACAGACGACCGATCAGCCGCGAGCCTTGGCGATGATCTCGACGTACTCCGGCGCGTTGCGCTGGTCTTCGATCAGTTGGACGAAGGTCTTGCCGTGCTCGTCCTTGCCGTCCAGGTCATAGCCTGCTTCGACGAAGAACCCGACGAACCGCTCGAAGTCATCGACGCGCAGGCCGCGGTAGGCCTTGACCAGCTTGTGCAGCGAAGGCGAAGTCACGCCGTCGGCCGGTTCGAATTGAAGGAACGTCTTGACGTAGTCATCGCTGATCTCGTCACCAATCACCTGCTTCTTGTCTTTGCGCATTGCCGGCTCCAACTGGACCATCACGGAATTTCGAAGGCCGGCAGTGTACTCCCCAGGGGCGGCGGGCCTCAACGCGTACGTACGGTGCCGGTATGCAGGTCGGCCCAGATGTGGCCGTTGGCGTAGGTCAGGAATTGCACGTACAGGGTCTCGTGGCGCAACAGGTCCATGATCACCCGGTAGTCGCTGACCGGGTAGTTCAGGCTCAGGGTCCTCGTGCGTTCGTCGTAGACGGGCTTTTTCAGGCTCTTGCCGGCTTCGCCATCGAAGGTCAGAAGTACCTGGCTGATGGTCGCCCCCTTGCTCAGCGGCTTGCCCTTCAGGCGCATCTGCAACGAGGAGGTGATCGGGATCGGTTGCTGATCGGACGGGCGCTGGGCGCCGACCACCACCGAGTAGTCGGTGACCTGCAGCAGTTGCTGGCCGGTGGGCGCCTCCTGGCGCAGCGACTGGTCGTCGGCAGGCAGGAACTGGCCGTGCATCGGCGCGGCGACCGCTGGCAGGCTCAACGCCAGCAGCAGAGGAAGAATCGCACGCATGTGTAGCTCCATATCCTGTAGCTCCTAGGCATCGGCAGGCCACTCTAGCATGCCCTGTCCACCGACATCGGAACAGGGCTGCCGGGCAGTCCTGATGGCGGTGTCAGCCGACCCAGCCACTTGCCTTCATCGCCGAGTACACAGCGACGACCGCCAGTACGAAGAAGGCTGCGGCGGCCAGGCGGCGAATCAACGCCAGTGGCAATTTCTCGGCGGCGAAATTGCCCGCCAGGACCACGGGAACATTGGCGATCAGCATACCCAGGGTGGTGCCGATGATGACCATGATCAGGTGCGGATACTGGGCAGCCAGCATCACCGTGGCCACCTGGGTCTTGTCACCGATTTCGGCCAGGAAGAAGGCGATCAGTGTGGTCAGGAATGGGCCGAAGCGGCGCGCTGGGTTCTCGTCATCGTCCATCTTGTCCGGCACCAGGGTCCACAGCGCGGTGGCGGTGAAGCTTGCAGCGAGGATCCAGTGCAGCATCGTTTCGCTGAAGAACCCGCTGACCCACGCCCCTACGGCGCCGGCGGCAGCGTGGTTGGCCAGGGTGGCGGCGATGATGCCGGCAATGATCGGCCAAGGCTTGCGAAAGCGGGCAGCGAGGATGAGCGCGAGCAACTGCGTCTTGTCGCCGATTTCAGCGAGAGCGACGATTGCGGTGGGGACGAGCAGAGATTCCAGCATCAGGTTTCCTACGGGGGCGGGTCGACACGGCTATGACACGTACGACCTCCCCGCCCCGGGTAAGGTGTGCGTGTCATAGGTCTTGTCAAACCCTGGGTCCGTCTGTGCGGACCTCGGGTCGCACGCGCCATGGCCTGTGGGCCAAGTATGTTGACGCGTACCGGGCGAGCAGGGCGCTCGCGGGAGACTACTCCCCTAGGACGGAGCGGATTCTGCCTAGCCGAAACGATTTCGGCAAGCCCTGTTTTTATCCGCGTGTGGCCCGGTAGATGCGAAAGCCGTCGGCTTCGGCGCAGGTCTGGCAGTTGCCGAGGGCACCTTCGATCAGCGGTTGGTAGCGCAGGAAGCTGTTGGCAACGAGGCGTATTTCGCCACCTTTTCGCAGATGTTGTCCGGATTTTTTCAGCAGGTTTTCCGAGGCCTGGTAATTGGTGTGGACCCCGGTATGGAACGGCGGGTTGCTCAGGATCAGGCTCAGGTCAGTCGGTGCAGCGTCGATGCCGTCACCGCTGATCACCTCACCCTGCAAACCGTTGGCGGCCAAGGTCAGGCGGCTGGCCGCCACCGCGAAGGCGTCCACGTCCAGCAGGGTCACCCGACTCTGTGGATAACGGCGCTTGACCGTGGCGCCGAGCAACCCGGCGCCACAGCCGAAGTCCAGCACATGACCGACCGGCAACTCGTCGAGGTGCTCGAGCAGCAGTGCGCTGCCGCGGTCGAGGCGGCCGTGGCTGAAGACGCCGGGCAGGCTGATCACTTGCAGCGGGCCGTCGGCAAGGTCCAGCTCGAAGCGCTCTGCCAGGCTTTCCAGCGGCTTGGCCACCGGGGGCTGGTCCACAGTCACCTGCCACAGTTGGCAATGACGGGCGCTGTCGAGTTTGCGCGGCTTGCCCAGGGTTTGCAGCTGCTTGGACGCACCCTCGATACCGCCGCGTTTTTCGCCTACCAGGTAAAGCTCGCGCCCGCCGAGGCGGGCGGCCAGGGTGTTGATCAGATAAGCGGCCAGCTCACGTGACTTGGGCAGGAACAGTACGGCGGCGTCGAGCGCCATGGCCGGCGGCTCGACACCGTAGTGGCAGCGTCCGGCAAAGCGATTGTCGAGCATGGCCTGGTCGCCCGCGTGCCAGACCCAGGCCTGGGCCTCTGGCAACTGGCCGAGCAGACCGTCGGCCGGCGCACCGGCGAGCAGCAGCGGGCCCTGGAACAGCTCCGCCTGGCGGAGCAACACTTCACTGCGCGGGTCCATGGACGATGCCTCCTGGAAAAAGTCGCGCAGTGTAGCAGAGGCTGCTTTTGGACTCAGCTGACTACGCGGCGGGGCTGGCCGGCGAAGAACGCCTGGGCATTCTCGCTGAGCTGGCCGACGATTCGCTGACGTGCTTCCACCGCGCCCCAAGCGCTGTGCGGGGTAATCAGCAGGCGTGGGATATCGTCGGCCAGGAGTGGATTGCCGGCAGCCGGAGGCTCGACACTGAGCACGTCGGTGGCAGCACCGCCCAGGTGGCCGCTGCGCAGGGCGTCGGCCAGGGCCTGTTCGTCGATCAAGCCGCCCCGGGCGGTATTGACCACCAGCGCGCCCGGCTTGAGCAGCTCCAGCTCGCGACTGCCGATCATGTGCCGGGTGTGGTCGTTCAGCGGACAATGCAGGGTCAGCGCATCGACCTGGGGCAGCAGTTCGTCCAGTGGCAGGCGATCGTCGCGGGCTGGGCGTCCGGGGATCTGCCCGCTCAGTACGCGCATGCCGAACGCTTCGGCCAGCCGCGCCACCGCGCCACCCAGTTCGCCGTGGCCGAGCAGGCCAAGGGTCTTGCCTTCCAGTTCGACGATCGGGAAATCCAGCAGGCAGAACTGCTGGGCCTTGGCCCATTCCCCCGCCGCCACCGCCCGGTTGTAGTCCACCAGACGCGTGGCCAGGGCCAACAGCAGCGCGAGGGTGTGCTGCGCAACCGACGGGGTGCCATAGCCTTGGCAATTGCACACTGTGATGCCTTGGGCGCGAGCGGCGGCCAGGTCGACGTTGTTGGTGCCAGTGGCCGCTACCAGGATCAGCTTGAGCTGTGGATTGGCCGCCAACGTCTGGGCATCGAGCACGACCTTGTTGCTGACCACCGCGACCGCACCTTGAAGACGCTCGGCCACCTGCTCGGGGCAGGTGGCGGCGAACAGCTCGAACTCGTCGAACTGCTGCCGCAGAGGCGAGAGGTCGAGATCGCCCAGGTCCAGGGATTGGTGATCGAGAAAGACGGCGCGACGCGGGGTGGGCATGGGAGGCTCCGGCTGCTGGCTGAGTGGTTGTCAGCGCAGTGTCTAGCCCGCGGCTGTCACTCGTCAACGCTTGCCGCTCATACCTCAGGCGGGCAAATCATTCCTTTGGCTGATTTGGTCGTCACATTGGCGGTCTACAGTAGTTGCAGACTTTGACCGGCATGCGTTTCAGAGAAGGAATACCTATGTTGCAGACCCGCATCATCAAGCCAGCCGAAGGGGCTTACACCTTTCCACTCCTGATCAAACGACTGCTGATGTCTGGCAGCCGTTACGAGAAGACCCGCGAGATCGTTTACCGCGACCAGATACGCTTGACCTACCCTCAGCTCAACGAGCGCATCGCCCGCCTGGCCAACGTACTCACCGAGGCAGGTGTGAAGGCCGGCGACACGGTGGCGGTGATGGACTGGGACAGCCACCGCTATCTGGAATGCATGTTCGCCATCCCGATGATCGGCGCGGTGGTGCATACCATCAACGTGCGTCTGTCGCCCGAGCAAATCCTCTACACCATGAACCACGCCGAGGACCGCGTGGTGCTGGTCAACAGCGACTTCGTCGGTCTCTACCAGGCGATTGCCGGGCAGTTGACCACGGTGCAGAAAACCCTGCTGCTGACCGATGGCGAGAGCAAGACCGCCGACCTGCCCGATCTGATCGGCGAATACGAGCAACTGCTCGCTGGCGCCAGCCCTTGCTACGATTTTCCCGACTTCGACGAAGACTCGGTGGCCACTACCTTCTATACCACCGGCACCACCGGCAACCCCAAGGGCGTGTACTTCACCCATCGCCAATTGGTGCTGCACACCCTCGCCGAAGCCTCGGTCACCGGCAGCATCGACAGCGTCAGGCTGTTAGGCAGCAACGATGTGTACATGCCCATCACCCCGATGTTCCACGTGCACGCCTGGGGCATCCCCTATGCGGCCACCATGCTCGGCATGAAGCAGGTCTACCCTGGGCGCTACGAGCCCGAAATGCTGGTCAAGCTGTGGCGCGAGGAGCGGGTGACCTTCTCTCATTGCGTGCCGACCATCCTGCAGATGCTGCTCAACTGTCCTTCATCCCAGGGTCAGGACTTCGGCGGTTGGAAGATCATCATTGGCGGCAGCGCGCTCAATCGTTCGCTGTACCAGGCCGCGCTGGCCCGCGGCATCCAGCTGACCGCCGCCTACGGCATGTCGGAAACCTGCCCACTGATCTCGGCCGCGCACCTGAACGACGAATTGCAGGCTGGCAGCGAAGACGAGCGCGTCACCTATCGGATCAAGGCGGGCGTCCCCGTGCCGTTGGTGGAAGCGGCGATCGTCGATGGCGACGGCAATTTCCTGCCGGCCGACGGCGAAACCCAGGGCGAGTTGGTGCTACGGGCTCCGTGGCTGACCATGGGCTACTTCAAGGAGGCGGAGAAGAGCGAGCAGCTCTGGCAGGGCGGCTGGCTGCACACTGGTGATGTCGCCACCCTTGACGGCATGGGCTACATCGATATTCGCGATCGCATCAAGGACGTGATCAAGACCGGCGGCGAGTGGGTGTCGTCGCTGGATCTCGAGGATCTGATCAGCCGCCACCCGGCCGTCCGTGAAGTGGCTGTGGTGGGCGTGGCCGACCCGCAGTGGGGGGAGCGTCCGTTCGCCCTGTTGGTGGTACGCGACGGCCAGGCGGTGGATGCCAAGGCACTGAAGGAGCACCTGAAGCCTTATGTCGAAGAAGGTCACATCAACAAGTGGGCCATTCCCAGCCAGATCGCCGTTGTTACTGAAATTCCCAAGACCAGCGTAGGCAAGTTGGACAAGAAGCGTATTCGCCTGGACATCACCCAGTGGCAGGCCAGCAACAGCGCATTCCTCTCGACCTTGTGAAGGGTGATCGGGTTGCGGGCTTTGCTCCGCAACCCCTGAACTAGAGCGGTTTTCCCTTGCCAAATGAAGAGAATGAGCCATGCTTTCGCGCAATTCACCCGCAGCTTCCGGCCTGCGTCGGCACCTGTCGCAGTGGCTGTGCAAATCACACTTTAGAGGGATCAAGCACCTGGGCCTGCTGGCTATAGTCGGATCAGGTGATTTTCAGGAATGGGGGAGGGCGACACGCGCAAGCCTTGTCGCTGCGGGCGCAGGCCTGCACACCGGTCGCACGGGCCGTTTCTGAAAGGACTCACTGCCATAACAAAAAAGTACATGGAGTAGCGTCGATGAAATCTGCAAACCTGTTCTGGCGCCGGGCCAAGCTGCCCATGGCCGTCAGCCTTGCTTCCACGCTCGCAAGTCCAGCTTTTGCCGTCAGCTTCAACATCGGAGAGATCGAAGCGCAATTCGACTCCTCGCTTTCGATCGGCGCCAGTTGGTCCACCGCCAACCCCAACAAGAACCTGATAGGCGTCAACAACGGTGGCAAGGGGCTTTCGCAGACCTCGGACGACGGCCATCTGAACTTCAAGAAGGGCGAGACCTTTTCGAAGATCTTCAAAGGCATCCATGACCTGGAACTCAAGTACGGCGACACCGGTGTGTTCGTCCGTGGCAAGTACTGGTACGACTTCGAACTCAAGGACGAAAACCGCGAGTTCAAGGACATCAGCGATTCCAACCGCAAGGAGGGCGCCAAGTCGTCCGGAGCCGAGCTGCTCGATGCCTTCGTCTACCACAACTACAGCATCGCCGATCTGCCGGGCACCGTTCGCCTTGGCAAGCAAGTGGTGAGCTGGGGTGAGAGTACCTTCATCGGTGGAGGCATCAACGCCATCAACCCGATCGATGTCTCGGCCTTCCGTCGCCCAGGGGCGGAGATCAAGGAAGGCCTGATCCCGGTGAACATGTTCTACCTCCAGCAGAGCGTCACCGACAATCTGTCGGTCGAGGGCTTCTATCAGCTGGAATGGGACCAGACGGTGGTCGACAATTGCGGCACCTTCTTCTCCCAGCCTGACGTGATCGCCGACGGTTGCAACAACAACCTCGCGGTGCTGGCCAAGCAATCGACCCTGAGCGGTGCGCTGGGCCCATTGTCGGCGCCGGTGCTTGGCACACTTGGAGCACAGAACGTGTCCTGGGGCTCGCCCGACGAAGGCGTGATCGTGCGCCGTGGTGCCGACCGCGATGCCCGCGACAGCGGCCAGTTCGGCGTCGCCATGCGCTACATGTTCGAGCCGCTGAACACCGAATTCGGTGGCTATTTCATGAACTACCACAGCCGCGCGCCGATCTTCAGCGGGCACGGTGCCGATGCCCAGTACTTCGACCCGAACAACCTGGCTGCGGCACTGGTTGGCGCTGGGGTACCCCCTTCGGTGCTGGCCAACCTGCTACCCTCGCTGATGCCTCTGGTGGTCGCCGGCAACTCCAGCTACTACGTCGAATATCCCGAGGACATTCGGCTCTACGGCTTGAGCTTCTCGACCACGCTGCCGACTGGCACCGCCTGGAGCGGTGAGATCAGCTACCGGCCGAACGCTCCTGTGCAAATCAATACGACGGACATCCTGTACTCCGGCCTGACCCCGCTCAACCCCGACGTATCGGTGTTGCCCGGTACGCCTGGGGCGGACCAGCCTGGCTACCGGCGCAAGGAAATCACTCAGCTGCAGACCACCTTCACCCACTTCTTCGACCAGGTCATGGGTGCAGAGCGCCTGACCATGGTCGGCGAGATTGGCTGGACGCATGTCGGTGGCCTGGAGAGCACCCGCAAGATTCGTTACGGACGTGATCCGGTATTCGGCCCGGGCCCTTTGCCGAACGGCCAGTGCGAGGCGCTGAACAGCAGCACCCTGGGCACCGGCGACGCCAACAACGTGTCGCGCTATTGCGAGAACGATGGCTACACCACCACCGATTCCTGGGGTTACCGGGTGCGCGCGATCTGGGATTACAACAACGTTTTCGCCGGGGTCAACCTGCGCCCCAGCGTGGCCTGGTCGCACGACGTCGATGGTTACTCGCCGGGCCCGGGCGGCAACTTCGAGGAAGGGCGCAAGGCGATCAGCCTCGGCCTGGATGCGGAGTACCAGAACACCTACACCGCGAGCCTGTCGTACACCAACTTCTTCGACGGCAAGTACAGCACCGTGGATGACCGCGACTTCGTCGCCCTCAGCTTCGGCGTGAACTTCTAAGAACACTGATCCAGGACGACACGAGATGAACAAGACCAGAAGTCTGCTGCAAGTCGGTGTGCTGGGCCTGTCCCTGCTGGCGACCAGCGTCATGGCCGCGGTATCCGCCGAAGAGGCGGCCAAGTTGGGCACCACCCTGACGCCGATGGGCGCGGAAAAGGCCGGCAATGCCGACGGCAGCATCAGTGCCTGGGCTCCGCTGCCCAAGAACGCGGGCAGCGTCGATGCCAAGGGCTTCCTGTCCGACCCCTATGGCAACGAGCAGCCGCTGTTCACCATCACTGCGCAGAACGTCGATCAGTACAAGGACAAGTTGTCGCCAGGGCAGGTGGCGATGTTCAAGCGTTATCCACAGACCTACAAGATTCCGGTGTACAAGACCCACCGTGGTTCGACGGTGCCTGACGACGTGTTCGCCGCCATCAAGGAAAACGCCACCAAGACCACTCTGGTCGAAGGAGGTAACGGCCTGAGCAACTTCCGCACCGCGGTTCCGTTCCCCATCCCCAAGAGCGGTATCGAGGTGATCTGGAACCACATTACCCGCTACCGGGGAGGCAGCGTATCCCGCCTGGTGACCCAGGCGACGCCACAGCAGAACGGCTCCTACAGCCTGGTTAACTTTCAGGACCAGTTCGTATTCCGCGACCGGATGAAGGACTACGATCCGAATGACCCAGGTAACGTGCTGTTCTACTTCAAGCAGAAGGTCACCGCACCGGCGCGGCTGGCTGGGACGGTGCTGCTGGTGCACGAGACACTTGACCAGGTCAAGGAGCCGCGCAAGGCGTGGATCTACAACGCCGGCCAGCGGCGGGTGCGCCAGGCGCCCCAGGTCTCGTATGATGGACCAGGGACCGCTGCCGATGGCCTGCGCACCTCGGACAACCTGGACATGTACAACGGCGCGCCGGACCGCTATGACTGGAAGCTCGAGGGCAAGAAAGAGCTGTACATCGCCTCGAACACCTACAAGCTGGACTCCCCCACCCTGAAGTACGCCGACATCCTCAAGGCCGGACACATCAATCAGGACCTGACCCGTTACGAGCTGCGCCGCGTCTGGCATGTGGTGGCGACGTTGAAGCCGGGACAGCGGCATATCTACGCCAAGCGTGACTTCTATATCGACGAAGACACCTGGCAAGCCGCGGTGATCGACCAGTACGACGGTCGTGGCCAGCTGTGGCGGGTGTCCGAGGCCCATGCCCAGGATTACTACAACGTGCACGTGCCCTGGTATACCCTCGAGGCGATCTACGATCTGCAATCCGGTCGGTATCTGGCGTTGGGCATGAAGAACGAAGAAAAACGGGCCTACGATTTCGGTTTCAGCGCCAGCAAGAGCGACTTCCAGCCGGCAGCGTTGCGTCAGGAAGGAGTGCGTTGAGGCGGGGCTGTCTTCACATCTTCAGCGCCTAGAAGATCGAGCGCCGCGCGGGCGGCGCTCGATACCCGCAGCACTGCAAACTCCCCGCGCACACCTCCACGCTCTTCAACCGCCACGCCCGCCATCACCCCCCTGAATACCCCACCAAACCCCTGATCTAGCCGCGATAGAACGCGTCTGTTGCTTTTTGTCGTAGTCTTTTGCCAGCGACTGGCTCCCATCATCTTCAAATGTGCCGTTTTACCGGCTAGTCTCGGAACAATCCGTTTACCGCCGTAGTTTGCCAACCAGAACGAGCCGGCCATGACAGATCTGTCCCGTACGCATGGATTCGCCAGCCAGGCCTTGGGCCTGCTGGACGGGCGCTTCTTTCGGCCGCCACTGCCTGAAGGTCATGTGGCGCGCCCACGCCTGTGCCAGCGATTGCAGGCCGGGTTGGGTGGACGTCTGTTGCTGGTCAACGCCCCCGCAGGGTTCGGCAAGAGCTCGCTGGCCATCGAGTTCTGCGAGGCGCTGCCCGAACATTGGCGCAGCCTGTGGCTTGGTCTGAGCCAGCGCGACGCAGATCCCGGTCGCTTTCTCGAACGCTTGCTCGAAGGCCTGCAGCAATACTGCCCGGCGCTGGGTGGCCAGGCCATGGGCCTGCTGAAAATGCGACAGCGTCATCAGCCGTTCGCTTTCGAGGAGTGGCTCGATAGCCTGCTCGATGAGCTGGCGGTGTACCTGCAACCGGAAACGCCATTGCTGCTGGTGCTGGATGACTACCATCTGGCCCAGGGGGCGGTACTCGATCGCTGCCTGCAGTTCTTCCTCAACCACCTGCCGCCCGGCTTGGTGCTGCTGGTCACCAGCCGCCAGCGTCCCGACTGGCACCTGGCGCGGCTGCGGCTGTCACGCCAACTGGCCGAGCTCAATGAGCAGGACCTGCGGCTGACCGCCGACGAGGCTTTGGCAGTGATCGGCTGCCAGCCTACCGGCCTGCGTGGCCAGGCCCTGGACAACCTGATCTCACGCAGCGATGGCTGGGTGGCGGGACTGCGTTTCTGGCAGTTGGCGGCCAGCGAAGGCGGTGATGAACAAGCCCTGCCCCAGGCTCTGCATGGCGGAGAGGGCCTGATACGCGACTACCTGCTCGAAGAGGTCATCGACCTCCTGCCGCCGGAAGTACAGGCGTTTCTCGACGATACCGCGTGCCAGGAGCGTTTCTGCGCCGAGTTGTGCGATGCCGTGCGCGAACGTGGCGACAGCCGCGAGATACTGCGTTACTTGCAGGCTCACCAGGTGTTCCTGGTGCCGCTGGACGAGCATGGCAACTGGTTCCGCTACCATCACTTGTTTTCCGACCTGCTGCGCAGCCGTCAGGCCAGCGAGCCCTTGGCGCGCCTGCATCTGCGCGCCTGTGGTTGGTTCGAGCGTCAAGGGCTACTGGATGAAGCCGTGGAGCAGGCCTTGCGCGCCGGCCATCTCGATGTGGCTGCAGACTTGGTCCAGAGTCTGTCGGAGGAGCAGTTACTGGCCGAGCAGAACGTTGGCATGTTGTTGCGCTGGAAGATGGACCTGCCGGACAGTCTGTTGATCAGCACCCCGCGTCTGATCGTGCTGTACAGCTGGGCCCTCGGCCTGGCCTGTCAGCTGGATGCGGCCGAAGAGTTGGCGGGTTATCTCAGCCGCTTCCTGCCCGCACCCTCAGCCACTGCGCAGCGGTCGATGCTGGCCCAGTGGCTAGCGCTCAGCGGGGTCATCGCTCGCGGGCGCGGCGACCGCGAGCGGACCCTGGTCTACTGTGGTGAAGCTCTGCAAAGCTTGCCGGACAAACGCTACGGACAGCGCCTGGTGTGCCTCTCGACGTTGTCCAACCTGGCCATTGCCGACGCCGATTTCTGGCGCGCCCGCGGCTGGAACCGCGAGGCGCTGGAGCTGGCCCAGCGGGTCGGCAATCCGCTGTTCGAGGCGCTGGCCCACTATGACCGGGCGCGGGTGCTGCATGCCCGTGGCGAGGTGCTGCGTGCCTTGGACGAAGTGCGCCAGGGGCAGCAGCGGCTGCAGGGGTTGTCGGCGCAGCGTTTGTACGCCGTGCGTGCTCGGCTGACACTCTACGAAGGTTACCTGCTGGTGGCCCGCCTGCAGAACAACCAGGGCCGTGCACGCCTGCGTGCCGGGCTCAGCGAGGCGCGTGCCTGCCGAGACATCAGCGTGCTCATTGGGCATTGCGTGATCGCCTCGCTCGACGGCCGCGAGGGGCAGTTCGCCGAGGCCTTCGCCGAGTTGGCCGAGGCCGAGCGTTTGATGCATATCTGGGACGTACCACCGATCTTCTACCTGGCCATGATCACCCTGGTGAAGTGCGAGCTCTGGCTGGCCCAGGGACGCACCGACCTGGCCGAGTCGTGGCTGCTGCGCCTGGGGCAGACCTACGGCGGCGAGCAGCCGGCAGCGGCGCCGGAATTCCACCCCCTCCTGCCCCTGCATATCGAACTGCAGCAGGCCTTGCTGGAGCGCGCCCACGGGCATGTCGACGCGGCGGCCCGGCGGCTGGCGTTGTTGGTCGAGCGCGGTCTATCCAGCGGTGGTACGTTGCTGGCGGCACATGCACTGTGCCAGTCCATCGCGCTGCGGCTCGCCTTGGGGCAAGTCGCTCAGGCCGGCACATTGTTGCCGCAGGCCCTCGAGGCCGCCCGGGGAGGTGTACTGCAAACCTTCCAATCCTTGCTGCAAGAGCATCCGGTCTGGCTGCGTGAACAGTTGCTGGCCAGCCCTGGCTGTCCGGTTCAGGCGCAGTTGCTGGCACTCCTGCCGGAGCCGCCGCAGGCCGAGAGCGCCCACGGCGAAGCACTGAGCGGACGCGAACGCGCCGTGCTCGAGTTGATCGCCCAGGGTTGCTCTAACCAGCAGATCAGCGAGCGCCTGTTCATCTCGCTGCACACCGTCAAGACCCACGCCAGCCATATCAACAGCAAGCTCGGCGTGGAGCGACGCACCCAGGCGGTGGCCCGGGCCCAGTCGCTGGGGCTTTTGCCCTGAGGGTTGGGGTCGCCGACAAACAATGGCAATATGCCATTTATGATCAAGGCACCAGCCGCCGCTCATCTTTCCAGGCCAACTGCCGATAAAGCAGTTGGCGGGATATCTCGCCACGCACCCCTTTTCCCATCACCTCAAGACAGGTCGTGTTGATGCTGCAGTACGGGCAAAAAAACTTTCTGATCGTCGACGATTTCACCGACTTCCGTACCTCGACCCGGTCCATGCTGCGTGAACTGGGCGTGCGCGACGTCGACACCGCCGACAGCGGTGAGCAGGCGCTGCGCATGTGCGGGCAGAAGCGCTACGACTTCATCCTGCAGGATTTCCACCTCGGTGATGGCAAGAAAAACGGCCAGCAGGTGTTGGAGGACCTGATCCTCGACAAGCTGATCAGCCATGAGTGCGTGTTCATCATGGTCACCGCCGAGAGCAGTCAGTCGATCGTGCTCAGTACCCTTGAACACGAACCTGACGCTTACCTGACCAAGCCATTCAACCGCGTCGGCCTGGCCCAGCGCCTGGAGAAACTGACCCAGCGCAAGACCTTGCTCAAGCCCATTCTCCAGGCTTTGGATCGCGGTCGTCCGGCCGAGGTTCTGGCCGCCTGCGCCGAACTGTGCAAGCAGGACCCACGCTTCGCGCCGCTGTGCCTGCGCTACCGAGCCGACGCGCTGCGCGACCTCAACCGTTTCGATGAGCTGGAGAAGTTCCTCAAGTCGATCCTCGCCAGTCGCCCCCAGCCTTGGGTGTACTCGGCACTGGGTGGCTTGTTGCACAAGCGTGGACAGCACGATCAGGCCCAGGGCGTGTATGAGCAGGCGCTGAAGGCGTTTCCGATCATGCCGGCGCTCTACGATGGCATGGCCGAGGTGCTGGTGGCTCAAGGCGAAACCAAGCGTGCCCAGCACATGCTCGAAGAAGCCGTGCGCCTGTCACCACTGGCAGTGCGTCGCCAGGCCGCTTTGGGCAAACTGGCGCTGGACAACGAGGATTTCGAAAGCGCCTCCAAGGCTTACCGCCATGCGGTGAACCAAGGGCAAAGCTCGCGCTACAAGGATGCCGAGAGCAACCTCGGGCTGGTCCAGGCGCTGATGAACAAGAATGCTGGCTTCGGTCTCGACGCGCGCACGCGGGTCGAGATCAATACCGTGCTCGGTGAAGTGGCCAAGGAGAACGTCGAAGACCAGGGCCTGCAGGTGCGGGCACGCCTGATGAAGGCGGCCAGCCTGCAGCAGGCCGGCGACGCCGAGACCGCTGCCAAGCTCACTGAACAGGCCATGCAGCGCCTGGACAAGATGGAGCAGTTCTTCTCCGTCGATGCGGCCTTGACCGTGGCCAAGCAGTTGCAGGCTTTGGGCCAGGACTCCGCCGGTGGCGCGATTCTCAAGGGTTGCGTTGAAACCTACGGTGATGACCCCAAGGTCATGCAAAGCGTAGCCAAGCTCACTGACGATCCGGCGGTGCTCGGTGCCGTTACCGAGGCGGTCGACCTCAATCGCCAGGGCGTGCGCAGCTACCAGCTTGGTCAGCTCGACCAGGCGCTGGAGCTGTTCCGCAAGGCATTGGCGCTGCAGCCGAAGAACATCAGTATCGCCCTCAATACTGCCCAGGCGTTGTTGCGCATCGGCGGCGAAGCGCCGTCGGCCGAGCTGATGCAGGAGTGTCGCGCTTGCCTGCAAAGCGTTGCCGGTATTCCGGCCAGCGATAACCGACATGATCGTTACCGCAAGCTGCACATTCGAGTGTTCGGCGCATGAGCGGGGTTGACCAGGGGCTGGATTTTTCCACGGTGATCGCCTCCACCGTGCACGATCTGAAGAACTCGTTGTCTGCGCTGATCCAGGCCCATGACCAGTTCCTCGCCCGGCTGCCTGAAGGGCTGCGCCAGGGAACCGAGCAGGGGGTGATCGAGCACGAGTTCCGCCACCTCAATGGCATGCTGGTGCAGATGCTCGGCCTGTACAAACTGGGCGTGAACCAGTTGCCGGTGTGCCCGGACTACCATGAGCTGGAGGATTTCATCGAGGCCCAGCTGGCCGCGCACCAGGAAGTTCTGGAGCATCGCGATATTCTCGCCACCTGGCGCATCGACACCCAAAGCCCGCTGGGCTTTTTCGATCGTGAATTGGTCGCCTCGGTGGTGGCCAACGTACTGACCAACGCCATTCGCTACGCCGGCCATGCCTTGCTGATTGGCATTGAAGAGCAGGACGAACAGTTGGTGGTCAGCGTCAACGACGATGGTCCGGGTTATCCACAGCGTATGCTCGAGCGCCAGCAGGATTATGTGCAAGGCATCGACGCCCAGAGCGGCAGCACCGGCCTGGGCCTGTACTTCGCAGCGCGCATCGCGGCACTGCATGAGCGCGATGGGGTGCAGGGGCGCATTGAAATCAGTAATGGCGGGGCGCTGGGGGGTGGGTTGTTCAGGTTGTATTTGCCGTGAGTGGTTGGCTTGGTATTCCTCTGCTCATCAGATCGAGCACCCCTCGAATCACACAGCAAGCTCCTGTTAATCTACCTGTCGTCATGACTTGCCCCGGTAACCCCATGCCGCCCCAGACCCTCCTCATCCGCGAAACCCTCCCCGTCGGCCCGTTGCAGTGCAATTGCACGCTGATCGGCGACCCACTCAGCAAGAAAGCCATCGTCGTCGATCCGGGCGGTGATCCGGAGAAGATTCTCGCCCGTTTACAGGCCCACGGCCTGACCTTGGTGAGCATCATTCACACCCATGCCCATTTCGACCACTTCCTCGCCTCCGGCAGACTCAAGGAGTTGACCGGCGCGACCTTGCACCTGCACAAGGACGACCAGCCGCTGTGGGATAACCTGGAAATGCAGTGTCAGATGTTCGGTGTGCCGTACACGCCGGTGCCGCCGCCCGATCGCTGGTTGAGTGATGACGAGGAGCTGGCCTGCGGTTGCGGTGTGGCCTTGCACACGCCGGGTCACACGCCCGGATCGATGAGCTTCTGGTTCGCCGACGCCAAGCTGCTGATCGCCGGCGACACCCTGTTCCGTCGCGGCATCGGCCGCACCGATTTGTGGGGTGGGGATCAGCGGGCCATCGTGCGCTCGATCAAGGAGCGGCTGTATCGGCTGGATGAAGAGGCCACCGTGGTCACTGGCCACGGCGCCGATACCCGCCTGGGTGACGAGATGCGGGAGAACCCTTTCGTGCGCGCGTAAGCTGCATGACAAAGGCTTCATGGAATTTTTCCTTGCTCGCGCAATCCAAGCCTGGCAATGATCCGTTCTCGATCCGCCGCACATAATGAATTTCAGTAGGAGCTTGTCCATGTTCACCATGCGTCGTCTGATTATCGTCGCAACCGCCGCCGCCCTGATGACCGGTTGCGCCAGCCAGAATCCTTACGACTCCCAGGGCTCCTCGGGCATGAGCAAAACCGCTAAGTACGGTGGTCTGGGCGCGTTGGCCGGGGCAGTGGCTGGTGCTGCCATCGATCACAACAACCGTGGCAAGGGCGCCCTGATCGGCGCTGCCGCGGTGGGCGCTGCCGCCGCAGGTTACGGTTACTACGCTGACAAGCAGGAAGCGGCACTGCGTGCACAGATGGCCAATACCGGTGTCGAAGTGCAGCGCCAAGGCGACCAGATCAAGCTGATCATGCCCGGCAACATCACCTTCGCCACCGATTCGGCCAACATCGCGCCGAGCTTCTACACCCCGCTCAACAACCTGGCGAACTCGTTCAAGCAGTTCAACCAGAACACCATCGAAGTGGTCGGCTTCACCGACAGCACCGGCAGCCGCCAACACAACATGGATCTGTCCCAGCGCCGTGCCCAGGCGGTCAGCACCTACCTGACCTCTCAGGGCGTCGATGGCTCGCGCGTCAGCGTACGTGGCATGGGCCCGGACCAACCGATCGCGAGCAACGCCGATGCCAATGGTCGCGCGCAGAATCGCCGCGTCGAAGTCAACCTCAAGCCGATCCCTGGCCAGCAGTATGATCAGCAGGGGCAGGTGCAGCAGTACCCCTGAGCTGAATCAGCAACGCCGCTGATGGAGCGGCGCTGTTGTCCTGACGCCGGCAACCTTGCCGGCGTTTTCATTTTCAGTCGGCGACGCTGGCCTGAATCGCCGTCAGGGCGATGGTATGAACGATGTCGTCGACTTGCGCCCCGCGTGGCAGGTCGTTCACCGGCTTGCGCAACCCCTGCAGCATAGGCCCCAGGCTGACGCCGTCGGTACTGCGTTGTACGGCCTTGTGCGTGGTGTTGCCGGTGTTCAGGTCGGGGAACACGAATACCGTCGCCTGGCCGGCCACTTTGCTTTGCAGGGCTAGCTGGCGGGCCACCTGCGGATTGGCCGCGGCGTCGTATTGCAGCGGGCCGTCGATCAGCAGTTGCCGTTGGCTGCTCTGCGCCAGACGGGTGGCTTCGCGCACCTTCTCCACTTCCTCGTCACTGGCCGAGTCGTTCGAATAGCTGATCATCGCCACTCGCGGCACGATGCCGAACGCGCGAGCCGACTCTGCGCTCTGTCGGGCGATTTCCGCCAGTTCAGCAGCGCTTGGGTGCGGGTTCATCACGCAGTCGCCGTACACCAACACCTGTTCGGGAAACAGCATGAAATAAACCGAAGACACCAGGCTGCTGCCCGGTGCGGTCTTGATCAACTGCAAGGCCGGACGAATGGTGTTGGCGGTCGAATGGACCAGTCCTGAAACCAGACCATCGACCTCGTCGAGCGCCAGCATCATGGTGCCGATCACCACCGGATCCTCCAGCTGCTGCTCGGCCATTGGTGCGTTGAGGTTCTTGCTCTTGCGCAATTCGACCATGGGCTCGACGTAGCGGCCACGGATGCGTTCGGGATCGAGGATCTCCAGGTCGGCCGGCAGGCTGATGCCCTGGGCACGGGCCACTGCTTCGACCTCCTCGGGTTTGGCCAACAGCACGCAACGGGCAATCCCACGGGCCTGGCAGAGGGCAGCGGCTTGCACCAGCAGCGGTTCGGCACCTTCCGGCAGGACGATGCGCTTGTTGGCTTGCTGCGCCCGCTGAATCAGTTGATAGCGGAATACTGCCGGCGACAGGCGTGGCTCGCGTGGCGTGCCGCAGCGCTGGTGGAGCCAGGCGGCGTCCAGGTGGCTGGCGACGAAGTCAGTGATGAATTCAGCGCGTTCGCGGTCGTCCACCGGGATCTCGCGATTGAGAGAATTGAGCTGGTTGGCAGTGTCGTACGAGCCGGTGCTGACCGAGAGGATCGGCAGCCCTGCCTGCAAGGCGCCACGGCACAGTTCGAGGATGCGTGCGTCAGGCTTGCTGTCGCTGGTCAGCAACAGGCCAGCCAGGGGCACGCCGTTGATGGCGGCCAGGCTCACTGCGAGGATGATGTCGTCACGATCGCCCGGGGTCACCACCAGGGTGCCTGGGGTCAACAACGGTACGGTATTGGCCACGGTACGTGCGCAGATGATGATCTTGTTCATGCGCCGTTGTTCGTAGTCGCCGGCGTTGAGCACCTGGGCGCCGAGCAGTTCGGCCACATCGCGGGTGCGCGGCGCGTTCAGTTCGGCTTGATACGGAATGCAGCCAAGCAGACGGAAGTCGTCGCCGCGCAGCAGCGGCGAGTGTTCGCGCAGGCGTGTGGCGAAATCGGCCATGCTTTCATCGGTGCGCACTTTGTTCAGCACTACCCCGAGCACCTTCGGGTCACGCGGACCGCCGAACAGCTGAGCTTGAAGCTCTACCCGTCCGGAGAGTTCGCTGAGCACCTCGTTCTCCGCTGCCGAGACCAGGATCACCTCGGCATCCAGGCTCTTGGCCAGGTGCAGGTTGACCCGGGCGGCATAGCTGGCGTGCCGGGTGGGGACCATGCCTTCGACCACTACCACATCGTTGTCCACGCAGGCTTGCTGGTAAAGGCGGATGATTTCCTCCAGCAGCTCGTCCAGTTGGCCGTCGCCGAGCATGCGCTCGACCTGGGCCAGACTCAGGGGCGGGGGAGGCTTGATGCCGTGGGTTCGAGCGACCAGCTCGGTGGAGCGTTCGGGGCCGGTGTCTCCGGGGTGCGGTTGGGCAATCGGCTTGAAGAAGCCGACCTTCAGGCCAGCCCGCTCCAGGGTGCGGACCAGGCCGAGGCTGATCGACGTCAGACCGACACCGAAGTCGGTCGGCGCAATGAAAAATGTTTGCATGCGTGCTTCTCGAAATAAGCGGTGCAAGGAGTCAACGGCCAAGGGTAGCGCCATCTGCCCCCTGTGCGCACCAGCCACAGGCAAAAGGCTGGCCGATGCGTTGCGCCCGTTGTCCGGCGTCGAGCACCCAGGGGCGTGCCTGCCACGGCGGTTGGTGACGCAGGTGCTGGGAATGGCCGCAATCGAGCTCGACCACCCAATGGCCGTCTTCGTCCTGGCGGAAGCCGACGATCCGACTGATGGACCGTTGCTCGATCGAGCTACGGTCGCAATCGGGCGATGCCTTGGTTACACTTGTCCGTTCTACATTCTTTTGCAAAAGGTCTTGCCCCATGCTGATCGCCGCCAACAAGGCAGTCTCCATCGACTATACCCTGACCAACGACGCCGGGGAGACCATCGACAGCTCCGCCGGTGGCGCGCCGCTGGTTTACCTGCACGGTGCCAGCAATATCATCCCAGGTCTGGAAAAGGCCCTGGAAGGCAAGCAGGCCGGTGACGAGCTGGAAGTCGCCGTTGAGCCGGAAGAAGCCTACGGCGAGTACTTGGCCGAGCTGGTCAGCACCCTGAACCGCAGCCTGTTCGAAGGCGTTGACCAACTGGAAGTCGGCATGCAGTTCCATGCCTCGGCGCCGGATGGCCAAATGCAGATCGTCACCATCCGCGACATCGACGGCGACGACATCACTGTCGACGGCAACCACCCGCTGGCCGGTCAGCGCCTGAACTTCAAGGTCAAGGTCGTCAACGTTCGTGACGCCAGCGAAGAAGAAATCGCTCACCGTCACATCCACGGTGAAGGTGGCCATCACCACTGATTTTCTGCGCTAAGCTCAGACAGTCGCCAAGGCGCTCGGGCAAGCCGACTTGCCTTCCCAACGGGAGGTGGATGGCTTGAACGGGCGCCTTTTTAGTGGGCGGATTTTGCCCCGCGGTCTCTGGGAAGCTGAAAGGGGAACACAACATGAGTGCATTTCACGACCTGACGTTGAAGGCGCTGAACGGCGAGGATCTGCCCCTTGCACCGTTCAAGGGCCAGGTGGTGCTGGTGGTCAATGTCGCCTCCAAGTGCGGCCTGACGCCGCAGTACAAGGCCTTGGAAAATCTCTACCAGCAATACAAGGACAAAGGCCTCACGGTGATCGGACTGCCGTGCAACCAGTTCGCTGGCCAGGAGCCGGGCAGCGAAGAGGAAATCCGCACCTTCTGCAACCTCAACTATGGGGTGACCTTCCCGCTGGGTGGCAAACTCGAAGTCAACGGTCCGCAGCGCCATGCGCTGTATCGCCTGTTGGCCGGTGAGGGGGCGGAGTTTCCGGGGGACATCAGCTGGAACTTCGAGAAGTTTCTCGTCGGCAAGGATGGTCGTGTGCTGGCGCGCTTCGCTCCACGCACGACGCCTGATGATCCGGCGGTGGTTCAGGCCATCGAGAAAGCGCTCGGCTGACCCGTTCACCCCTATCCCTGGCTTGTCGAGCCTGGCTTGATTGCCAGCGCTATCTCGGCAGGCCGGTCGTCGCTGTCTTTCGTCGCGCGCCAAGCCGTGTGCAGGTAATTCTCGAACTGCTCGACGATGGCCGGCCAACCTTGGCGGCTGGCATGTTGCCGGGCGTTGAGGCGGACCCGGCGCAGGGTCTCGTTTTCTTCCAGCAGCCAGCAGGCGGCCTCGACGAAAGCAGCCGGGTCACCCGGCATGGCCAGCGCGCCGTTGTGGCCATGGCGGATGTGTTGGGCGGCAGCGGCTTGGTCGTAGGCCACGACAGCAAGCCCCGAGGCCATCGCTTCGAGCACCACGTTGCCGAAGGTCTCGGTCAGGCTGGGGAACAGGAACAGGTCACCGCTGGCGTAATGCTCGGCGAGGTCATCACCGCGCCGGGCGCCGCAGAATACCGCCTCAGGCAGTGATCGCTCGAGTGCGGCGCGCAGCGGGCCGTCCCCGACCAGTACCAGGCGCAGGCGCTTGTGGGGAGAGGCGCGCTGCAGCGCCTGCAGGCTCGGTTGCAGCAGACCGAGGTTCTTTTCCGCCGCCAGTCGACCGACATAGATCACGGCAACGTCATTCGGCTCCAACCCCCATCCCTGGCGCAAGGCCTGATTGCGACGGGCAGGGGTGAACAGGCAGGTGTCCACACCGCGTCCCAACAGGGCCAAACGCTCGAAGCCGCGCCGTTCCAGTTCCAGGCACTGGCTCTGGCTCGGCACCAGGGTGGTCGCGGTGCGGCGGTGGAACCAACGTAGGTAGTGGGTGAGCAGGCGGGTCAGCAGGCCCAGTCCGTACTGGCCGCAATACTGCGGGAAATTGGTGTGAAAGCCGCTGACCACGGCAATGCCCAGGCGTCGGGCAGCGCGCAGGGCGCTGAGCCCAAGCGGGCCCTCGGTGGCGATGTACAGCACATCCGGACGTCGCCGGCGCCAGCGGCGCAGCAACCTGTGCATCGACACTTCGCCCCATTGCAGCCCAGGGTAGCCTGGCAATCCCCACCCCCGGCAGAACATCAGTTGCGGGTCGTCGCCCTTGGCAGTCTCCCCCGCTTGGCGCGGCCGGATGATCTCCACTTGGTGGCCGCGCAGGTGCAAGCCCTCGCTGAGGTGACCAAGGGTATTGGCCACGCCGTTTATCTCGGGTGGGAAGGTCTCGCTGACCAGGGTGATACGCAGGCTGGGAGTATTCATGGGAGAAGTCTCCGCCTGCTGCGTTGCGCGAATGTGACAGCCATATGCCGTAGCAATGACGCCTGATTTCCGGCATGCGCGGTGCCCGGATATTTCCCTGCGCCGTGCTCAAGAGGCCTGGCCCATGGCCGATGAACTTGAATCCGAATCGGTTGATGCGCTCCAGGAGAGCGGTGATGTTCAACAGCAAGCTCAAGAAAGAAAACCGGCAACTGCGTGAAGAATTGATGGCCATCGAGCAGGTCAAGAGCAGCCTCGACAGTGAAATGTTGGTGTTGCAGCTCGACCCCTTGGGGCGCATCGAGCAGGTCAACCACAACTTCGAGGCCGAGATGCACTACCGCGCCGAGCAATTGCTTGGGCGCTCTATCGAAGAGATCGTGCCTGCCCACGTGAAGAAGCTCGATTTCTATCAGCGGATGAAAGGCGCCATTGCCCGTGGCGAGCATCTCAATGGCGCATTTCGCTTGCTGCGCGGCAATGGCAAGGAGGCCTGGCTGCGCTCGATCCTGCAGCCGGTGAAGGATATCGACGGGCGGATCAAGCACTTCTCGCTGCACTCCAGCGATCTGACCCGTACGATCGAAACGTCGCGCGAACATGAAAGTCTGATCAAGGCGCTGATGCGCTCCACTGCAGTGATCGAGTTCGATCTCGATGGCATCGTGCTTGCTGCCAATGAGCGTTTCCTGCAAGCGATCGGCTATACCCTGGAGCAGGTGCGCGGAAAGCATCACCGCATGTTCTGCGAGGCGGCAGAGGCCAGCTCGTCCGACTACCAGGCGTTCTGGGACAAGCTGCGTCGGGGCGAATATGTGGCCGACCGTTTCAAACGCATCGATGCGCACGGTCGCACGGTGTGGTTGGAGGCTTCCTACAACCCGATCTTCGATGCCCATGATGTGTTGTACAAGGTGGTGAAGTTCGCCACCGTCATCACTGACCAGGTCAACCAGGAACAGGCTGTGGCCCAGGCGGCGGATGTCGCCTACAGCACTTCGTTGACCACCGATGACGGTGCGCGTCGAGCGACCGAAGTGGTGACTCAGACTGTCGAGGTGATGCGCGGCCTCGAGCGCTCGATGCAGGATGCCGCCGAGGGCATCCAGGCGCTGGATGAGCAGTCCAAGGTGATCGGCGCGATCATCAAGACCATCAGCGATATCGCCGGCCAGACCAACCTGCTGGCGCTCAATGCCGCCATCGAGGCTGCGCGCGCCGGTGAGCAGGGCCGTGGTTTCGCCGTGGTCGCCGACGAAGTGCGGCAACTGGCGTCGCGCACCAGCGGAGCCACCGAGGAAATCGCCCGGGTGGTGCAGCAGAATGAGCAACTGGCGCAGGCAGCGGTTGGCATCATCGACACCAGCAAGCGTCAGGCCGAGCAAGGCCTGGCACTGGCGGCCGATACCGGTGGGGTGATCGTCGAGATTCAGGAGGGGGCGAAGAAGGTGGTCGATGCGGTAGGACAGTTTTCCAGCCGACTCAGTCAGTGATCGAAGGAGGCGCGAATACGCCTCCTTGCGCCCTACCATCAGCCTGCTTGCTCGGTGTCCTTGATGTGCCTGTAGACGATCTGGATGGCCTCGTCGACGGTTTGCTGGTCGATGTTCAGCAGTTCATCGCTGCTGGTGACTGCCATGCGGCCGAACAGGCCACCGTGCATACCGATGGACGGTGGTTCACTGTCCACCACCGCTTCGGTCAGCAATTGCACCAGCGACTTGCTGTAGTTGACCACACCATCCTCGTTCCAGGTGGTGAAGAAGATATGCTCGTAGGGGTAGGTGATGCCGCTGTTTTCCAGCGTTTCGCGCAGGCGCCACTTCACACGGTGCTCGGCGATGACGGTACCTTGCCGGTGCTCTGGGACACCTGCCAGTTCAATGAAGTCCTTCGATTTCACGTCTGTGAATTCCATGCTCAATCTCCAGGGTCAGTACCGCGACATTGCGGTGCGTGGCCATTGGAAACCAGACGACTGCAGGCTGAACTGTAGATAGTTACTACGTGCGCTCGCGCACCCAGAACAGCGTTGCCCCCGCCACGGCAGCCGGCATCATCACCACGTTCACCAGCGGCACCATCAGCGCCAGGTAGGTGATTCCACCAAACCCCAGCGACTGCCAGCGTTTGCTGCGCAGCCAGGCGAGCATGTCCTGCCAGCTCATCTTGTTGTTGTCCGCCGGGTAGTCGATGTATTGGATGGCCATCATCCAGACGCCGAACACCAGCCATAAAGGGGCCGCGACCACGTTGACCACAGGGATGAAAGACAGGATGAACAGGCCGATGGCGCGCGGCAGGAAGTAGCCGAGCTTGCGCATCTCGCGGCCGAACGTGCGGGGCACCATGGCCACCAGTTCGCCCCAGCTGAAGGCCGGGAAGGGATCCTGGCCACGGACCACCACTTCCACCTTCTCGGCCAGGAAACCATTGAAAGGCGCAGCGATGACGTTGGCCACCAGGGTGAAGGTGAAGAACACCATCAGCACTACCAAGGCGACGAACAATGGCCACAGGATGTAGGTCAGGAAGCTCAGCCAGTCGGGCAGGCTCGGCATCAGGCTATCGACCCAAAGGCTGAACTGATGGCCGGCGAAGTAGATCAGGCCGCCGAACAGCAGCAGGTTGATCGCCAGCGGCAGCAGGACGAACAGCCGCAGATTCGGGCTCAGCACCAGTTTCAGGCCTTCGCGCAGGTATTGCGGGCCGGAGAGGACGGGGGCTTGCATTGGGATACTCCGCAAAACGTGAGGAAACGCGCTGACCTTACCGAGTTTGCTGCGCCGACGAAAGGCGGCGGTTCATGAAGACATCGTCTGTAACAAACCGCGGCGTGATTTTTCAGGTCTGAGTGGCAGATAGAGGATGCCTATGAGGTGGATTGTCGGAGGATATTTCCTTAATCTCTGCCACCTCGTTACAGTGCGCTCATCTTTTTGGTTTTGGACCGGCGCGTTGTAGCCTTCCCCAAGTGCTGCGTGGGTCCTTTTTAATACCAGTCGGCGCAGCCGGTACACCGATGCCGGCCATGCGCCGCCGGCTCGACAGGAGTTCGACATGTCCGAAGTACGTCATTCGCGGGTAATCATCCTTGGTTCCGGCCCTGCCGGTTACAGCGCAGCGGTCTATGCTGCCCGTGCCAACCTCAAGCCGCTGCTGATCACCGGGATGCAGGCCGGTGGCCAGCTGACCACCACCACTGAGGTCGACAACTGGCCGGGCGATCCCCATGGCCTGACCGGTCCTGCTCTGATGCAGCGTATGCAGGAGCACGCCGAGCGCTTCGAGACCGAGATCGTCTTCGACCACATCAACGCGGTCGACCTGGCCAACAAACCGTTCTCCCTGCAAGGCGACAGCGGCACCTACACCTGCGACGCGCTGATCATCGCTACCGGCGCCAGCGCCCGCTACCTGGGTCTGCCTTCCGAGGAAGCGTTCATGGGCAAGGGCGTATCGGCCTGCGCCACCTGCGACGGTTTCTTCTATCGCAACAAACCGGTCGCGGTCATCGGCGGCGGCAATACCGCTGTGGAAGAAGCGC
The DNA here is from genome assembly GCF_025377065.1 of Pseudomonas sp. HD6422. Classification (NCBI taxonomy): domain Bacteria; kingdom Pseudomonadati; phylum Pseudomonadota; class Gammaproteobacteria; order Pseudomonadales; family Pseudomonadaceae; genus Pseudomonas; species Pseudomonas sp. HD6422. The sequence goes on from NZ_JAHWIW010000002.1 coordinate 205,666, forward strand.
TGTACCTGGCCAACATCGCCAGCAAGGTGACCTTGGTGCACCGTCGCGACACGTTCCGCGCCGAGAAGATCCTGGTCGACAAGCTGCACGCCCGCGTGGCCGAAGGCAAGATCGAACTCAAGCTCAATGCCACCCTGGACGAAGTATTGGGTGACAACATGGGTGTTACCGGTGCGCGCCTGAAGAACAACGACGGCAGCAACGACGAAATCAAGGTCGACGGTGTGTTCGTCGCCATCGGTCATACCCCGAACACTTCGCTGTTCGAAGGCCAACTGACCCTGAAGGACGGTTACCTGGTGGTTCACGGCGGCCGTGAAGGCAACGCCACCGCCACTAACGTCGAGGGCGTGTTCGCCGCTGGCGACGTGGCCGACCACGTCTACCGCCAGGCGATCACCTCCGCCGGTGCTGGTTGCATGGCCGCACTGGACGTCGAGCGCTACCTGGACGGTCTGGCCAACGCCTCGTTCTGATAGTTCTTCACAAGAAAACCGGCCCTTGGGCTAATGCCAGTCAGTTAAGCCAATTGGGGCTGCTTTGCAGCCCTTCGCGGGTGAACCCGCACAGGGACTGCGCCGGCCTTGATTCGAGCGTAGAACCTGTGGGAGCGGGCTTGACCCGCGAACACCGGCGAAGCCGGTGCCATTCACCGCGTCGCCCCATTCGCGGGACAAGCCCGCTCCCACAAGGACCATGGTTCTCTGCGCGACAGCGCAGCCCAGACCCGCGAAGGCCGCAACGCGGCCCCAATAGATGAGCATGAGACCTTAACTGACTGGCATTAGCCCTGGGCCGGTTTTTTTGTCCGCGCAATGCCGAATTCGCGGGGGCTACCTCAAAGACTCAAGCGCATCGACAGGTCCACTGCCTTGACATCCTTGGTCATCGCGCCAATCGAGATATAGTCCACGCCGGTTTCGGCAATCACCCGCAGGGTGCTTTCGTTGACCCCGCCACTGGCTTCCAGCTTGGCCTTGCCGGCATTGATGCGCACGGCTTCGCGCATTTCATCGAGGGTCAGTTCGTCGAGCATCACGATGTCGGCACCGGCGTCCAGCGCCTGACGCAATTCGTCCAGGCTCTCCACTTCGATCTCAACCGGTTTGCCTGGCGCGATGCGGTGCGCCGCGGTCACTGCCTCTGCCACGCCTCCGCAGGCGGCAATGTGGTTTTCCTTGATCAGGAAAGCGTCGTACAGGCCGATGCGGTGATTGTGGCAGCCGCCGCAGGTGACCGCGTACTTCTGTGCCAGGCGCAGCCCAGGCAAAGTCTTGCGGGTATCGAGCAGGCGCACCTGGGTGCCTGCCACCAGCCCGGCGAGGAAGTGCGCGCGGGTAGCGACGCCTGAAAGCATCTGCAGGAAGTTGAGCGCTGCGCGCTCGCCACTGAGCAGCGAACGAGCTGGTCCTTCGAGGTGGAACAATGCCTGGTTGGCCTTGGCCTGATCGCCGTCGGCGACCTGCCAATGTACCGCAACCCGGGGATCGAGTTGACGGAACACCGCATCGACCCAGGCAGTGCCGGCGACCACGCAATCCTCGCGGGTAATGATGGTGGCCTTGGCCAGGCGCTCGGCGGGGATCAGTTGCGCGGTGATGTCGCCGCTGCCGATGTCTTCCAGCAACGCACGGCGCACGTTGGCTTCGATTTCGGCAGTCAGGTCGGCGAGGCGTAGGTTCGGCATGGTCGGCTCCACAAGCTAGGTGTCGCGATTATCGGGTAGGGGAGGCGGCTGTGTACAGCAGACCGCGTGTGCCGGCAGGGGGCTCGAACAGGCCAGAGGTTGCTTTAATGGATCCATATGTGGGCCGGTAATCGCACGGATTACGAATGCATAGCCGTATTTACATTGACTGCCAACGTTGTTCGTGGATTTAATGGATCCATTAAATAAAAACAACATGCCGGAGAGCCTCCATGTACCCAAAAAACACCTGGTACGTCGCTTGCACCCCTGACGAAATTGCCGAAAAACCTCTGGGTCGACAGATCTGCGGGGAAAAGATCGTTTTCTATCGCGGTCACGAGGGCCGTGTTTGCGCAGTCGAGGACTTCTGTCCGCACCGTGGCGCGCCGCTGTCGCTGGGCTACGTCGAAGACGGGAACCTGGTATGTGGTTATCACGGCCTGGTGATGGGCTGTGACGGCAAGACTGTCTCCATGCCGGGGCAGCGAGTTCGCGGCTTTCCCTGCAACAAGACCTTCGCTGTGGTCGAACGCTATGGCTTCGTCTGGGTCTGGCCTGGCGACCAGGCGCAGGCCGATGCGAGCCTGATCCCGCACCTGGAGTGGGCGGTCAGTGACGAGTGGGCCTACGGCGGCGGCTTGTTCCACATCGGTTGCGACTACCGGTTGATGATCGATAACCTGATGGATCTCACCCATGAAACCTATGTCCATGCCTCCAGCATCGGCCAGAAGGAAATCGACGAAGCGCCCCCTGTCACCACTGTCACAGGTGACGAAGTGGTCACTGCGCGCCACATGGAAAACATCATGGCACCGCCGTTCTGGCGCATGGCCCTGCGTGGCAATGGCCTGGCTGACGATGTGCCGGTGGATCGGTGGCAGATCTGCCGCTTCACCCCGCCGAGCCATGTCCTGATCGAAGTCGGCGTTGCCCATGCCGGCAAGGGCGGCTACCACGCCGAGCCCCAGCACAAGGCTTCGAGCATCGTGGTCGATTTCATCACGCCGGAAACCGATACCTCTATCTGGTACTTCTGGGGCATGGCACGCAACTTCGCCGCCCACGACCAGACCCTGACCGACAACATCCGTGAAGGCCAGGGCAAGATCTTCAGCGAAGACCTGGAAATGCTCGAACGCCAACAGCAGAACCTGCTCGCCTACCCCGAACGTAACCTGCTCAAGCTCAATATCGATGCCGGTGGTGTGCAGTCGCGCAAGGTGCTGGAGCGGTGGATCGCCAAGGAGCGCGCAGCCCAACCGGAACTGATCGCCACCAGCGCGACGCCAGCCTGAGGAGGATCCGACATGATCGATGCCGTAGTGGTATCCCGCAACGATGAAGCCCTGGGTATCTGCAGCTTCGAACTGGCCGCTGCCGATGGCAGCCCGCTGCCGGCCTTCAGTGCCGGCGCGCACATCGATGTGCACCTGCCCGGTGGGCTGGTACGTCAGTACTCCCTGTGCAATCACCCTGAAGAACGCCACCGCTATCTGATCGGCGTGCTCGACGACCCGGCTTCACGCGGCGGTTCGCGCAGCCTCCACCAGCAGGTTGGCGCAGGCGCAAGTCTGCGTATCAGCGAGCCGCGTAACCTGTTCCCGCTGACTGCGGGGGCTCGGCGTAGCCTGTTGTTCGCCGGTGGCATCGGCATCACGCCAATCCTGTGCATGGCCGAGCAGTTGTCGCACAGCGGCGCGGATTTCGAATTGCATTACTGCGCCCGTTCCTGTGAGCGTGCGGCATTCCTCGAGCGCATTCGTCACTCGCCGTTTGCCGACCGCCTGTTCGTGCACTTCGATGAACAACCGGAGACCGCGCTGGATATCGCCCAGGTATTGGGCGGTGCGCATGACGATGTTCACCTGTATGTCTGTGGCCCTGGTGGTTTCATGCAGCACGTACTGGAAAGCGCCAGGTCGCTGGGCTGGCAAGAAGCCAACCTGCACCGGGAGTACTTCGCTGCTGCTGCGCTCGATACCAGCGGCGATGGCAGTTTCTCGGTCCAGGTGGGCAGCACCGGCGAGGTCTTCGAGGTGCCGGCAGACCAGAGCGTGGTGCAGGTGTTGGAGCGCCATGGAATCGAAATCGCCGTTTCCTGCGAGCAGGGTATTTGCGGTACCTGCCTGACCCGTGTGCTGCAGGGCACGCCCGATCATCGCGATCTGTTCCTCACCGAGCAGGAGCAGGCGTTGAACGATCAGTTCACGCCATGCTGCTCTCGCTCCAAGACGCCGCTGCTGGTGCTGGATATCTGACCTGGCTCAGGATGCTGGCAGAATGACCTTCATGCGTGGGTCGGCCTTGGCGCTGCCGAAGGTTTCGGCATAGCGCAAGGTGGCATTGGCGTGCTCGCGCATGATCGCCTCGGCGCGGGCACCCTGGCCGTTGACCAGGGCATCGAACACCGCGTGATGCTGCATGTGGGCGAAGTTGAAGCGGCGGTACTCGCGCGCCAGGTCGTGGCGGTCGATGGCCAGTGCGGTGACCGAGGCGAACGGCAAGTGATCGTTGCGCGCCAGGGCATCGGCAATCGCCGGGTTGTGACTGGCCGCGACGATCACCTGATGAAAACGCATGTTGAGATCGTGGTAGGCGTCCAGGTCTTCCTCGGTCACGAAGCCCTTGTCGAACAGCTGGTCCCCCTCGGCCAGGCACTGCTGGAGGGCTTCGCGCGCTGCCGGCGACAGACCACGCTCCGCTGCCTGGCGGGCGGCCAGACCTTCCAGCACACCGCGTACCTCGACCGCGCCGGCGATGTCCTCTTCGCTGACCGAGCGCACCTGAAAACCACGGCCGCCAAAGCGCACCAGCAGGCCTTCCTGCTCGAGGGTGCGAAATGCCATGCGCACCGGCATGCGTGACACACCGAACAGTTCGGCGGTCGGTACTTCCATCAATCGCGCGCCGGCCGCCAGTTCGCCCGAGGCGATCATCTTGCGCAACGCAACCAGCACCATCTGACCGGGTTTACTCATCCAGGCAACTCTTGAGGCATGAGCGGCCATCTTAGCGTAAGGACTGGAGTTGTGGTCGCTCATTGTGGGCGCACCGGCGCTTCACTACGGACTTGAGCTGTGCCGATAACGCAAACAGCCCTCAGCGAAGGCGAGCGGTTCGGGCTCGTCGTCGCTGAGGGCTGTCGGGCGGCTTGGGTCAGGCGTTGGCCAGTTCTGGCCGTGCAGGAGTGGCGGCACGCCGCAGCAACAGCAGGCAGCCGGCGGCGATGACGAATACACTGGCGAACACGCCATACAAATGCAGCGGTTGCCAGCCACCATCGAGCAGGACGCCCGCTACGGTAGGCGAGAGGATCGCGCCGATACGACCGATGCCGATACCCCAGCCAACGCCAGTGGCGCGCACCGACGCGTCATACACCGCTGGCGAGAGCGCATACAGCCCTGCCACGCAGCCATTGGAGAACAAGCCGATCAGCAGGCCCAACGCCAGCGCCATCGCGACCGAAGCGCCGTTGGCCACGAACAGCACCAACAGCCCCGCTGTGATGAGCATGAATATCGACAACACCCGGCTCAATGGCCAGCGTGAGGACAGGCCGCCGATCAGCGCGGCGCCGATGATGCCGCCAACGCTCAGCAACACTCCGCCGGTGATGCCCTGTTGGGCCGACAGGCCTGCTGCGACGAGTAGTTTCGGGGTCCAACTCATGACGAAATAGAAGCCGAACATCACCAGGAAGAACAGCAACCAGATCACCAGGGTGGTGCGCCGCAGCGAGGGCGCGAGCAGTTGTCTGAAACCACCGGTGGTGCCGCGGGTATGGGCGAGGGGGGGAGGGAGCTGTGCCAGTGCCGGGTGGCCGAGGCGAGCAGCCAGGCGGTTGACCCTCGCCAAGGCATTGGCCGGGCGTCGGGCGAGCAGGAAATCCAGCGATTCGGGTAGCCACAGCAGCACCAGCGGGATCACCAGCACCGTCACGATGCCGCCGAACAAAAACACCGAACGCCAGCCCCAATGTCCCAGCAACCATACCGCGAGCAAGCCGCCGAGGGACGCGCCCAAGGCATAGCCGGTCGATTGCAGGCTCACTGCCAGGCCCCGCCAGCGCTTGCTGGCATATTCGCTGGCGATGACGTTGCTGCTGGCCAGAATGCCGCCGATCCCCAGCCCGGTCAGGCCGCGCAACAACGCCAGCTGTAGCGGGCTTTGGCTCAGGGCGCAGAGCAGCATGCCCACCCCGGAAAGCGCCAGGCAGACGAGAATCAAGGGGCGGCGGCCGAAGCGGTCGGCCCAGGGGGCGATGAACAATGAGCCGGCCGCCATGCCGAACAGGCCAGCGCTGAGCAGTAGCCCCACCTGTGCACCGCTCAGGTTCCATTGCGCCGAAACCGAGGCCGCGGTGAAAGCCATGACCAGTACGTCGAAACCATCGATCATGTTCAGGACGATGCAGATACCGATGGCCAGATACTGGAAACCGACCATCGGCTCGTCATCCAGCCGCTGTTTGATATCCATGCTCATGGAGTCACCTGTTGATCGGACTCGACCGCAGTGGAGAAGAGGGAGGTGCGCAGGCACGCTAAGCTGAGGGAACTTTGTCGGTTCCGTGCCCCTGGTAGGCCATTCATGACTGAACCCTTTTGTAATTGTTGTCGCGTACGGCAGGAGGGCTCCGACCGTAGTCAGGCGCTAATCAATCAGATGATGGATCCATAAACACTATCGTCTGAAGGGGATTCGTCGCTGAGATTCCTCGTGCTGACCTCTTCATGAATTGTCTTCCTTCAAAAATGCTAGTTAAATCAAAAGTTTATGAAGATTATTGCTTGACTATTTTTTGTTCGGTTATCGAACCTATTTGATGACATGGATCCATTTGAGGGGGTAAGTCGAGGCGGTAAGTGGAGGGGATGTGCGGGCCACCGCGCCTTTGGTCAGGACGGTTGAGCAATTTCCCGATTTGGCGGTCTTTTGCCTGCCAGCGTCCCGACGCCGGCGTTCCAAAGCGTGCCGAACAAGGAGACAAGGATGCATACAGAAGGCAAGGTGGTGCCGCTGGCAGCCGCCATCGAGCGGGGTAACTATTTGCCCGGCCTTCCGCTACTGCTCCTGCAGGTGCGGGACAAAGCCGCATTGCAATTGCGTCACGGTCTGCAGGCCTTGTTCGATAATGCCGATGACAGCCTTTTCGAAATGGCCGACAAAGCCACCGACCGCCGTGAACAGAATCTGTGCTTCGAAGCCATGCGTGACCTGCGCCTCAAGCGCAAGGGCATCGAGCGCCATGTGCTCGATGGGTTCTATGGCGCCTTTGCCCGCATGGGGCAGACCGCTGCACCGGCGACAACGGCAGAGGTGTCCCTGGAGCGTGATAGCGGAGCAGAGGCCCTGGTCGCCCGCGCCCTCTCGCGCGATGGCCTGGCGCTCGGCCAGTTGCTGCAGCGCTTGCACGCGCTGCTCGATCGAGCTCTGCCCGAACAGAGCAACCCACTCGCACCTGCGCCGTTGTGCGAGCTGTTCATCGATGCCGCGCGCAGCCTCGGGCTCGGCCCGCGCGTCAGGGCAATCCTGCTGAAGCTCTTCGAGCGTCATGTGCTGCGTGATTTGTACCTGGTCTACGACGATGCCAACCAACTGCTCGCCGATGCCGGTATCTTGCCCGACCTGCCGGCGTTGCCGCGTCGACGTGCCGAGGACCGGCGCAGCAATGCTCGTCAGCGCCCGAGCGCCGCCCAGCAAGACGAGCACGCCGACCTTGCCGGCCAGGCGCTGTTCGATGCCGTACAGGGCCTCTTGGCACCTGACCGTCGATCGCCCGTGCCTGTGCAGGCGATCGGCGTGGCCCAGCTGCTGAGCCGCGCCGACTTGCTGCGTCTGCTGACGCACTTGCAGCATCAGGTTCCAGCCACGTTCGAGGCCAATGATTTCGACCCTGGCCAGCAACTTGGCGTGCTGTTGCGGCGTGTCGGTGCACGCAGCGCAACGCCATGCCGGCTCAGTCACGCCGATGAAGACATGATCTGCCTGGTCGGCTTGCTGTTCGATTTCATCCAGGCTGACGACAACTTGCCAACCCGCCTGCGGGCCCTGATCGGTCGTCTGCACATCCCGCTGCTCAAGGTGGCGCTCCTGGACAAGAGCGTTCTGGTTCGCGCCAGTCATCCCGCCCGGCGACTGCTCGACGAAATGGCTGCTGCTGCAATCGGCTGGGAATCCAACGATGACGGTCTGCGTGACAGCCTGCACCTGCGTATCGAGCGCACTGTCCAGCGCCTGCTCAACGAATTCGATGACGACCCGGAGCTATTCGCCGAGCTGCTCGAGGACTTTCTTGCCTTCAATCAGGATGAGCGTCGGCGTTCGGCCTTGTTCGAACAGCGCACCCGCGATGCCGAAGAGGGCAGGGTGCGGACGCTGCAAGCACGCCTGCAGGTGCAGCGGGCGCTCAATGCACGTCTGCGTGGCCGGCGTCTGCCAGCAGGCGTGCTGAACATGGTGGTGCAAGGGTGGAGTCAGGTCATGCTGATGGTCCTGCTCAAGCACGGTGAGGCCTCCGCACCTTGGCGCGACGCGTTGACCACCCTGGACATGCTGCTGGGCAGTGTCGTCCCGCACCATGACCTGCGTGCCCGTGAGCATTTGCTGCAGCAGGTGCCAGGGTTGCTCAAAGCGCTACGTGACGGGTTGGCCGGTGTGGCGTTGGATTCGGCGGTGACCCGCGCGTTCTTTCTGCAGTTGCAGCAACTGCACCTGCGCGCCTGCGCCGCTCAGCCGGCGAGCGTTGACGATGGCGATCCAGCCATGACCGAGGTTCTGATCGAAGAAGACATCGTCCTGGTGCTGGCCGAGGAGCTGGCCTGCGCACCGCTGCGTCCTCTCGATGATCTGGTGCAGCCGTTGCGTCAGGTGCAGCGCCTGCAGTTGGGCGCCTGGGTCGAGGTCTGCGATGAGGGCCAGGCGCTGCGCTGCAAGTTGGTGGCCCGTTTGGATGGCAGTGATCGGCTGGTGTTCGCCAACCGCAGCGGCCTGAAGGTTCGCCAGTGGAGTGCGGCTGGCTTGGCGCAGGCGCTGCGGCGCGGCGATGTGCGGCTGCTGGATGACGGCCTGCTGTTCGAGCGGGCGCTACAAACGGTGCTCGCAGGCCTGCGCCAAGGCACGCGGCATTGAGTGCGCCAGGATTTACATGCAAATGGCCACAGCCGCAAGGCATACTGCGGGCCTGTACCGGCGCTTTCTCAGGATCTTCCCATGCAATTGGACCGTGCCACGGGCTGGTTCGGCGGAATCGACCACTGCCCTTCGCCCAACTTCAACGCCCGCCCCGAGGGCGAAGCGATTTCGCTGCTGGTCATCCATAACATCAGCCTGCCTCCGGCCTGTTTTGGCACGGGCAAAGTGCAGGCGTTTTTCCAGAACCGCCTCGACCCTGACGAACATCCTTACTTCAAGGACATCTGTCATCTGACGGTGTCGGCACACCTGTTCATCGAACGCGATGGCGCCGTGACCCAGTTCGTCTCGCTGCTCGATCGTGCCTGGCATGCCGGTGTGTCGTGCTTCCAGGGCCGTGAAGGGTGCAATGACTTTTCCATCGGCATCGAGCTCGAAGGCACCGACGAACTGCCCTACACCGAAGCCCAGTACAACGTACTGACGCAACTGACCCGGCAGATCCGCGCAGCGTTCCCGCGGATCGACGTGGATCACATCCAGGGGCACTGTGATATTGCTCCGGTGCGCAAGACCGATCCCGGTCCGGCCTTCGACTGGCAACGCTACCGGCGATCCCTGCAGAGCAACGAGGACAAGGCATGAGTTTTCTGGTGTTGGTGCTGGTGCTGTGGGTCGAGAAGTTCTCTGCCTGGCGTAAGCGGGTGCAGCATGACGGGTTCTTCATCGGCGAGCTGACCCGCCTGGAAAGAAGCGGCAAGGTCCATCCCTGGTGGACCCTGGCCATTCTGGTGGCGGCGCCGGTGGCGCTGTTGATGTTGTTGTTGCATGTGCTGGAACCGGTTGCCTATGGTTTGTTGGCCTTGCCGGTGCATCTGCTCGTGCTGATCTACAGCCTGGGCCGTGGCGAAACCAAGGCTGCTCTGGGGCCGTTTCGCGATGCCTGGCGGCGCGGAGACGAACAAGCGGCGCTGCATGTGGCAGAGCGCGATCTCGGCATGCAGGCCGATACCCCTCGCGGCCTGCTGGTGCGGGTCCAGGGTTATCTGTTGTGGCAGGCTTACCAGAGCTTTTTCGCAGTGATCTTCTGGTATTTCGTGCTTGGCCCTGGTGCGGCCCTGGCCTACCGCTTGCTGGCGCTGACAGCCGGCAACAGTGGGCAACCGGCACTCAAGGCGCGTGCCGAGCAACTGCGCCATATCATGGACTGGCTGCCGGTGCGGGTGCTGACCCTGAGCTTCGCCCTGGTGGGCAACTTCGTCGCGGTCATGCGGTTGATGTTGCATGAATTGCTGAATTGGCACATCGGTGCCGGACATTTGGTGGCCCGGGTCGGGCGGGTGGCTGACGACATCCCCGAGGAGGAGGATGACCAGCGCGGCCTGGCCAGGCTGGACAGCCTGTGGGAACTGCTACAGCGCTGCGCGGTGCTGTGGTATGCCGGTTTCGCGCTGTGGACGGTGTTGCTCTGATATTCGCGAGCAGAGCCTGCCCTGCAGTGCAGGCTCGTTCGCTTACACCTGCTGGCGCTTGAGTTTGTTCACGACCACGCTGCCTTTGACCTTCACTTCCTCGGCTGTGTCGGTATCGACCACGAACTCGAAGTTGGTCTTGAACAGGCCAGTGCTCTCGTTCCACTCGGTGTCATGGATCAGGCCGCTCTTGGCAAAACCACTGCCGCTGTCGGTATTGGACCCAAGGTAGGCGCCGGCCGGTGCTTCTTCGCCGTAGCCCATCTCATGCTTGGGCAGGCCGAGGTCTTTTCGCGGCAGCCAGATGTCGACGACGTAGTAACGGCGGTCTGCATTAAATAGTGCCCAGCCTTGAATGCTGACACTTGCATGCTGGTCGCTGACGAAGACGTCGTGGTTGATCTTGAGGGTTTCGCTGCCGCCCGCCCAGGAGACTGTTGCCTCCATCTGACCGTCGACGAATGCTTGAATTTGACCGTTGCTCATGGTTGATCCTCCGTGTGTGAGCCCAGAGGATAGGAGTCGTGTCATAACTGCCACAACTGGCAGATTTACCAGGGATGTGCCCGCCCAGCGCCTGGCAATCGGCACCTCGTCAGTCGAAAAGCGCCAGGGCATTGCGTGTGCTGGCATCGGCCAGCACCTCGACATCCACCGCCATCACGCTGGCCAGCGCTGCGGCGATTTCCGGTAGATGTTCGGGGCTGTTGCGCACCCCAGGAAACATGGCCGGTGCCATGTCGGGGGCATCCGTTTCCAGCACCACGCTGTCCAGCGGTAGTCGGGCGATGGTCTTGCGCAGGCGCAGCGCCTGCGGCCAGGTCGCGGCACCGCCCAGGCCAAGCTTGAAGCCCAGCCTGATGTACTCACGGGCTTCTTCGTAACTGCCGGCGAAGGCGTGGATCACGCCAGCGCGGCTTGGCTTGTAGCGCTTGAGCGTGGCGATGACCTGGGCATGGCTGCGGCGCACGTGCAGCAATGCCGGCAGTTGGAAGTCGCATGCCATCTGCAGTTGGGCTTCGAACAGGTCCTGTTGGCGTTGGCGGTCCAGGGTCTCGACGTAGTAGTCCAGGCCGAACTCGCCCACGGCGCACAGGCGCCGGTCGCCGCGCAGGCGTTCGAGCCATTGGCGCAACTCGAGCACATGCTCGGGACGATGTTGGTCAAGGTAGATAGGGTGCAGGCCCAGAGCGGCGACCAGGCGTCGATCGGCACAGGCCAGGTCCCAGACCCGCTGGAAATTACCCTGGAAGACACCCAGCACCACCATGCGCTCCACCCCGCGCGCCGCCGCGTTGTCCAGCAAGCGCGTGCGGTCGGCGTCGAAGTCGGGGAAGTCGAGGTGGGTGTGGGTGTCGATCAGACGCATGCTCAGGCCTTGGCGATACGTTGCTTGAACGTTCGACCGATGGCATGCACACCCGGTTCGTAGCGTTTTTCCTCGATTGCCGCCAGGGCCAGCTCCAGGGCCGTGGCGGCGATCTGCGCGTGCTGCTGGGCCATGGCGTTCACCGGCAGGGGCAGGAAGTCGAGCAACTGGTTGTCACCAAAAGTGCCCAACTGCAGCTGGCGCTCGCCAGCCGGGCGCGCTTGCAAGGCGTCGAACACCCCTTGCAACAGCACATAGGAGGTGGTCACCAAGGCATCTGGGAGGCCGCCCAATTCATCGATCAGCCGCTGCATCAGACGCTGGCCGCACTCACGGCTGAAGGCTTCGCCCTGATAGCGCCGCACTTCCAGTTCTTTGCCCTCCAGGGCCTGGTCGAAGCCACCGGCGCGGGCCTGGCTGACTGACAGTTCCGGTCGCGCGCCGATCAACGCGATGCTGCGTGGTGCGGTGTTCAGCAGGCTTTCGGTCAGTTGCCGGCTGGCATCGAGGTCGTCGCTGATCACCGAACAGAAGTGCGCCGGATCCAGGCGCCGGTCGATGGCGATCACCGGCAGGCCCTTGTCCTGCAGTTCGCGGTAGCTGTCGTCCTGTGCTGGCAGGCAACTGGCGACGAACAGTGCATCGCAACGCCGGGCACGGAACAGCTGCTGCAACTGGCGTTCGCTGTCGGGCTGGTCATCGCTGCTGGCGATCAGTAATTGGTAACCCCGGGCGCGGGCGCCTTGTTCGAGCTGCTTGGCGATGCGCGCATAGCTCGGGTTCTCCAGATCCGGGAGAATGAAGCCCAAGGTCCGCGTGTGGCGGCTGCGCAGGCCGGCGGCTTGGGGGTTGGGCGTGAAGCCATGGGCCTCGACCACGGCCCGCACGCGCTCGACAGTGCTGTTGCTGATGCGCTGCTGTTCGGCCTTGCCATTGATGACGTAACTGGCAGTGGTCACGGACACACCGGCCAGACGGGCGATATCGCTGAGTTTCACCGAATTTTCCTTGTTGTTACCGGGGCTGGCGGCGAGCCCTGACCGGGTAGTTTGACCCAGTCGATGCACCCCGCGCAGGCGACCATTGTCGCAATTGTCCGACAGGATGGGGCTTTTTCGTCGGAAGATTATCGAGTACCGTGACCACCTGATCAGATTAAACGTTTCAGCAGGCTTTTTTCTGCCGCCAAGACAGCCTGCTAACGGCCATCCTACTGGCCATTCGCCTGAAATTCACAACAATACCTCAGTACCCGACCTGGGGCTGGAAAAGGAGAAGGTCATGCTCGAGCTCGCCAAGGAGCAGATCGCCATGGGCCAGTCGGCCACCGACAAGGCTGAGGCGTTGCGCCTGATGGCCGCACGCCTGGTCGCCGATGGCCTGGTGGCCGACGGTTACCTGGAGGGGCTGCAGGCCCGTGAGGCACAAGGTTCGACGTTCCTTGGCCAGGGCATCGCCATTCCCCATGGCACGCCACAGACTCGCGACCTGGTGTATGCCACCGGCGTCCGTCTGCTGCAGTTTCCCGAAGGTGTGGACTGGGGCGACGGCCAGATCGTCTACCTGGCGATCGGCATCGCCGCGCGCTCCGACGAACATCTGCGGCTCCTGCAGTTGCTCACCCGAGCCCTGGGCGAAACCGACCTGGCCGAAGCGCTGCGCCGGGCGACGTCTGCCGAGGCGCTGCTCAAGTTGCTGCAGGGCGCGCCCCAGGCGCTAGCCCTGGACGCCCAGCTGGTGGGGCTGAACCTGCCGGCCGAGGATTTCGATGAGCTGGCCTGGCGCGGCGCACGCCTTTTGCAACGCGCCGGTTGCGTCGACCCAGGCTTTGCCGCCGTGTTGCAGCAGGCCGAGCCGCTGCCGCTGGGCGAAGGCCTGTGGTGGTTGAACAGCGAACGCCAGGTCCGCCAGCCGGGACTGGCCTTCCTCACTCCGCAGCAGCCCTTGCGATACCGCGATCAGCCGCTCAACGGCCTGTTCTGCCTGGCCAGCCTCGGTGCTGGGCACCAGGCGTTGCTCGAGCGCCTGTGCGAGGTGCTGATCGAAGGCCGTGGGCAAATGCTCTACCAGGCAACCAGCAGCCGTGCCGTGCTCGAAGTCTTGGGCGCCGACGCGCCAAGCGACTGGCCAAGCGTGCGCCAGGTGTTGGCCAACGCCCATGGCCTGCATGCCCGTCCGGCCAAGGTGCTGGCCCAGTTGGCCAAGGGATTCGACGGTGAGATCCGTGTACGCCTGGTCGACAGCGGCCAGCCGGCGGTCTCGGTGAAGAGTCTGAGCAAGCTGCTCGGCCTCGGTGCCCGACGGGGCCAGGTACTCGAGCTGGTGGCCGAGCCCTCGGTTGCCGAGCAGGCGCTGCCTATGTTGCAGGCTGCCATCGAGCAAGGCCTGGGCGAGGAAGTCGAGCCCTTGCCGACCGCCGCCGAGCCCGAGCCAAGCCTGCCTGACGCCGACCCCGTAGCGCCGTTGCCGGGCAGCCTGATCCAGGCGGTCGGCGCGGCCCCGGGCATCGCCTGCGGCCCGGCGTTGGTCTGCGTCGAAAAGGCCATCGACTACCCGCTGCGCGGTGAGTCTCCTGCTCAGGAACGCCTCAAGCTACGCGAGGCGCTGACGGCGGTGCACGACGAACTCGATGCCTTGGTGCAGCGCAGTGACAAGGCGATTGGCGAGATTTTCATTACCCATCAAGAGATGCTCGCCGACCCGGCCCTGGCCGATGACGCCGAGCAGCGCCTGGCCCAGGGAGAAAGTGCCGCAGCGGCCTGGATGAGCGTGATCGAAGCGGCGGCTCGGCAACAGGAGGCGTTGCACGACGCGCTGCTGGCCGAGCGCGCTGCCGACCTGCGCGACATCGGCCGACGGGTCCTGGCTCAGCTGTGTGGTGTGCAGGACCAGGCCGAACCCGAGCAACCTTATGTGCTGGTGATGGCCGAAGTCGGCCCGTCCGATGTCGCTCGCCTGGATCCGGCGCGGGTCACAGGCATCGTCACCGCCTACGGCGGTGCCACTGCGCATAGCGCCATCGTCGCCCGAGCCCTGGGTATTCCCGCCGTGGTCGGGGCCGGGCCTGAGATCCTGCTGCTCGACAGCGACACGCCGTTGTTGCTCGACGGCCAGCGCGGGCAGGTACAGGTCGCGCCTTCGGCCGATGTGCTGGAGCGTGCCCTGGCCGAGCGCGAACTGCGTGAACGACGCTTGCAGGCGGCCTGGGCCAACCGCCACGAGCCAGCCGTGACCCGCGACGGCCATGCCGTCGAAGTATTCGCCAACATCGGCGACAGCAGCGTCATCGACAAGGTGGTCGAGCAGGGCGCCGAAGGTATTGGCCTGCTGCGTACCGAACTGATCTTCATGGCCCACTCCCAGGCCCCGGACGTGGCTACCCAGGAAGCCGAGTACCGCCGCGTGCTCGACGGCTTGGCGGGCCGGCCGCTGGTGGTGCGCACCCTCGATGTGGGCGGCGACAAGCCATTGCCGTACTGGCCCATCGCTGCGGAAGACAATCCCTTCCTTGGCGTGCGCGGCGTGCGCCTGACCCTGCAACGCCCGCAGATCATGGAAGACCAACTACGCGCCCTGCTGCGCGCTGCCGACCGGCGTCCGCTGCGGATCATGTTCCCGATGGTCGGACAGGTGCACGAGTGGCGTCAGGCGCGGGCCATGGTCGAGCGCCTGCGCGACGAAATCCCGGTCGCCGACCTGCAACTCGGCATCATGGTCGAGGTACCGTCGGCTGCGTTGCTGGCGTCGCAACTGGCCCAGGAAGTCGACTTCTTCAGCATCGGCACCAACGACCTGACCCAGTACACCCTGGCCATCGACCGCGGCCATCCGAGCCTTTCGGCCCAGGCCGATGGCCTGCATCCGGCGGTGCTGAGCCTGATCGACATGACCGTGCGCGCTGCCCATGCCCACGGCAAGTGGGTCGGTGTGTGCGGCGAGCTGGCCGCCGACCCGCAAGCGGTGGCGGTGCTGCTCGGCCTGGACGTCGATGAACTGAGCGTTGCCGCCCCGAGCATCGCTGAAGTCAAGGCCTTGGTTCGCCAGGCCGATCACCAGACGGCCCGCGCCCTGGCGCGCGAGGCCCTGCAACAAGACAGCGCCGCGGCGGTTCGCGCGCTGGTGGAGCGCTTCTGACATGGCCAAGATTCTCACCCTGACCCTCAACCCGGCGCTGGATATCACCATCGGCCTGGACACCCTGCGCGCTGGGGCGGTCAACCGTGCCCTGGCCCAGCACAGCCATGCCGCCGGCAAGGGCCTGAACGTCGCCCAGGTGCTGGCCGACCTGGGGCACAGCGTCACCGTCGCGGGCTTTCTCGGCCAGGACAATCTGCAACCGTTCGAAGACTTGATCGCCTGGCGCGGTTTCGCCGATTGCTTCGTGCGAGTGCCCGGCGAGAGCCGCAGCAACATCAAGCTGGTCGAGGCCGATGGGCGGGTCACCGATATCAATGGCCCGGGACCGGAAGTCGACGAAGCCGCGTGCAGTGCGCTGATGCGGCGGTTGCTGCAGGTGGCGCCCGGGCATGCGGCGGTGGTGGTGGCCGGCAGTCTGCCTCGCGGCATCAGTGCGCAGTGGTTCGGCCAGTTGCTCGCTCAACTCAAGGGCCTGGGCCTCAAGGTCGCCCTCGACAGCAGCGGCCAGGCGCTGAAAGCCGGGCTCGACAGCGTGCCTTGGCTGGTCAAGCCCAATACCGAGGAGCTGGGCGATCTGCTCGGCGTGCAGGTGCATGGCCCGGCGGAGCAGCGCGGTGCGGCCGAGCAGTTGCTGGCCCAGGGCATCGAGCATGTGGTGGTGTCCGATGGCGAGAAAGGCGTGTGCTGGTTTGCCGCCGACCTTGCCCTGCAGGCCTTGCCGCCCCGGGTGCAGGTCGCCAGCACCGTGGGAGCGGGCGACTCGCTTGTGGCAGGCATGGTCCATGGCCTGTTGCAGGCCGAGCCTGCGGCACAGACCTTGCGCCGGGCCACGGCGATCGCCGCGCAGGCGGTCAGCCAGGTCGGCTTCGGCATCCGTGACCGCGAGCAACTGGCCCGCTTCGAAACCCAGGTGCGCCTGACAGAACAACAAGAGGGTTGCCGATGAACATCGCCATCGTTACCGCCTGCCCCAACGGTCAGGTGTCCAGTATTCTCAGTGCCCGTCTGCTGGCAGCGGCAGCGCAGCGACGTGGATGGCGGACCTGTGTCGAAGTGCAGGATGCCGAGCATCCCGAGCGCCAGTTGAGCGCGACGCAGATCGCCGATGCCGACTGGGTGTTGGTGGTCGGCACCGGCCCGGTGGCACTGGATCGCTTCGTTGGCAAGCGCGTCTATCAGAGCACACCGGCCCAGGCACTGGCCGACCGCGAAGGTTTTCTCGACGAGGCCGCGCAGGGCGCGACGTTGCTCGAGGCGGTGCCGGCCCAGGCACAAGAGCCACTGCCCGAGGCCCGGACACGCATCGTCGCGGTCACGGCTTGCCCCACGGGGGTCGCGCACACCTTCATGGCCGCCGAGGCCCTGCAGCAAGCGGCCCAACAATTGGGTTACACCTTGAACGTCGAGACTCAGGGTTCGGTCGGCGCACGCAATCCGCTGTCGGCCCAGGCCATCGATGAGGCCGATGTGGTGCTGCTCGCCGCCGACATCGAGGTACCCACCGCCCGTTTCGCCGGCAAGCGCATCTACCGCTGCGGCACCGGCATTGCCCTCAAACAGCCCGGCGCGACCCTGGACAAGGCCTTGCGCGAGGCCAAGCCGGAAAGCGCCAACGATGCCGCTGACGCGCCTGGCTCCGCCCAGGCCGAGAAAACCGGGGTGTACAAGCATCTGCTGACCGGCGTGTCGTTCATGTTGCCGATGGTGGTGGCCGGTGGCTTGCTGATCGCGTTGTCGTTCGTGTTCGGCATCGAGGCTTACAAGGAGCCGAACACCTTGCCCGCGGCATTGATGCAGATCGGTGGAGAGGCGGCGTTCAAACTGATGGTGCCGCTGCTGGCGGGCTATATCGCCTGGTCGATCGCCGACCGCCCAGGCCTCGCGCCGGGGATGATCGGTGGACTGTTGGCCAGCACCTTGGGCGCAGGTTTCATCGGCGGTATCGTCGCCGGCTTCCTGGCCGGTTACAGCGCCAAAGCGATTGCCCGTTGGGTGCGACTGCCGAGCAGCCTGGAGGCACTGAAACCGATCCTCATCATTCCGCTGCTTGCCAGCCTGTTCACCGGGCTGGTGATGATCTACGTGGTCGGTCAGCCGGTGGCGGCGATGCTGGTCGGGTTGACGCATTTCCTCGACAGCATGGGCACCACCAACGCCATCCTTCTCGGCCTGTTGCTGGGCGGGATGATGTGCGTCGACCTGGGCGGTCCGATCAACAAGGCTGCCTACGCCTTCTCGGTCGGCCTGCTGGCGTCATCCAGCTATGCGCCGATGGCCGCTACCATGGCTGCTGGCATGGTGCCGCCAATCGGCTTGGGCATCGCCACCTTCCTGGCTCGGCGCAAGTTCGCCCAGAGCGAGCGTGAGGCGGGTAAGGCGGCCCTGGCGCTGGGTCTGTGCTTTATTTCCGAAGGGGCTATCCCGTTTGCCGCCAAGGACCCGCTGCGGGTGATTCCGGCGAGCATCGCTGGCGGCGCATTGACCGGGGCATTGTCGATGTACTTCGGCTGCAAGCTGATGGCGCCCCATGGCGGCCTGTTCGTGTTGCTCATTCCCAACGCGATCAACCACGCGCTGTTGTACCTGTTGGCGATCGTTGCCGGTAGTCTGGTGACAGCGGTGGTGTACGCGTTGATCAAGAAAGGGGAGCAGGTGGAGTTAGCGGTGGCACCGGTCAAGGGCTGAAACGATCGACTGCCTTCTATGGCCTCTTCGCGGGCTGCCCGCGAAGATATCAGCGCTGATGTTTCTGGCGTAAGGGTATCAGCAGGTCGGCCAGGCCGTTGTGGTCGACCTCGTGCATCAATGCCAACAACCCGCCCAATTCACCTTTCGGAAATCCCTTACGGGCGAACCAGGCGAGATAGTCGCCGGGCAAATCGGCGATGACTCGACCCTGGTACTTGCCAAAGGGCATGCTCCGGGTGACCAGCAGTTCCAACATCTCGGGTTTCATCGGCGGGCCTGGTGAAGGAAAAAGCCGACCATACTGCAAACTGCACGAGCACCCAAGCGGCGATCATGCAGAACGCCGCTTGGGTAGCCTCCGTAGTTTTATATAACTCTTTGTTTTTCAAGAATTTTATTCTTTGTCTGGATTTGGCATGGCAACTGCAATTCTCCTGGTGACTATCACCTGCCTAGGAGTGCAAGCCATGAGCAACCCCAACCAAGACGTGATCGATGTACTGAACGATCTGATCGAGTACAGCAAGGACGGCGAGAAGGGTTTCAAGGAGTCGGCCGATGACGTCAAGAATCCTGAATTGAAAGCTTTCTTCGTGCAGCGTGCCGGTGAATGCGCCAATGCGGCCGCCGAACTGCAGAGCGAAGTCCGTCGCCTGGGTGGCGACCCGGAAACCTCGACCAGTGTTAGCGGTGACCTGCATCGTGGCTGGGTCAACCTTAAGTCGATGGTAACCGGCAAAAGCGAGGAGGCCGTGCTCAACGAAGTGGAACGTGGCGAGGACCATGCGCTGAAAGCCTACAAGGAAGCGCGGGAAAAGCTGGTCAAGCACGGTCGCACTGCTACCGATGATGCCTATGCCTTGGTCGAGCGGCAGTTACAGGGCGTGCAGCGCAACCATGACC
This sequence comes from Pseudomonas sp. HD6422, assembly GCF_025377065.1. Lineage (NCBI taxonomy): Bacteria > Pseudomonadati > Pseudomonadota > Gammaproteobacteria > Pseudomonadales > Pseudomonadaceae > Pseudomonas > Pseudomonas sp. HD6422. Next base: position 225,065 of record NZ_JAHWIW010000002.1, read on the forward strand.
AGGTCAAGGCCTTGCGCGACGCCGCCCGCGCCCGCTCCTAAGCGGTGGGCCCCTCTACCCGGTTACGGCCTTTGGCCTTGGCCCGGTAGGCCGCTTCGTCCGCGGCACCCAGTACGCTCGCCAGATCGTCCTGGGTGCCAGGTCTGTATAACCCGATGCCGATGCTCACTGTCACCGAGTGAGTGTCTTCACCCAAGGGCGCCAAGGCCGCGACGCTGGCGCGGATCCGCTCAGCAAGCAGCTGAGCACCGGCCAGATCGGTTTCCGGCAACACCACCTGAAACTCCTCACCTCCGTAGCGAGCCGCCAGATCGGCAGGCCGGCGAATGCAGCGCTCGATGGTCTTGGCCACCTCGCGCAGTGCATGGTCACCCCCCGCATGGCCGTGACGTTGGTTGAAAGCCTTGAAATGATCCACATCCACCATCAGTACCGCCAGCGGCTGGCGGTTGCGTTGGGCGCGTGCCCATTCCTGGCGTAGCACCTGGTCGAGGCGTCGCCGGTTAGACAGGCCGGTGAGACTGTCAGTGGCGGCGAGGGTCGCCAGGCCTTGCTCGGCCAGTTGGCGGCGGCGCAGTTCACGGCCCAGCAGCAGCGTCAGCCAGAGGATGCCAATGCACAGCAGGCCGGTAGCCACCCCGACCAACAGGGCCGTGCGCCGCCAGGGCTGGAACACTTCGTCTCGGGCATGCACTACCAATACGATCAATGGCAGGTTGCCGACCTGGGCGAAGGTATACATGCGCTGCTCTCCGAACAATCCTGATTGCGCGGAGAAGCTGCCGGAGTGCTGGCTGAGGATACGTTTGAAGTTGGGATATGCGGCGAAATTGGACCCTAGCGGCGGATCTTGTGGGCGCATGGGTTGCCGGGCAAGCAACTGGCCGTCGGTGTTGAGCAGGTTGACGCTGCTGTTTTCGCCGATTTCCAGGCGCTGGAACAGTTTGCTGAAGTAGGACAGCCGCAAGGCGCCGACTGCCACGCCAGCGAATCGGCCGTCAGCATCATCGATGCGTCGGCTGAAGCTGATACTCCACGCTTGGTTGGCCAACTGGGATTTGAACGGTGGGCCGACCAGCAGACCGAGGCCGGCATTGTGCAAATGCGCCTGGAACACGCTGCTGTCGGTGAGGTTGAGCGAGGGGGCGTCGGTGCGGGTGGAGTCGCCGACCACGTTGCCTTGTTTATCGACCCAGAGCACGTCGCCACGCTTGCGGTCGATGGCGTGGTTGAACAGCAGGTGCTGGCGCAGCACCTCGGGCATTTCCCGCAGTTCCTTGCGGCTCACCGCCCAGACCAGCTCCTGTAGAGAGTGGTCGTAGAGTTCGACGTTACGCAGGATGTCGCTCTCGATGAGCTGGACGATGTTGTTCGACGAGCGCACGGCCGACTGTTCGACGTTCACCCGTTCGCGCATCAGCAGATAACCGACGATGGCCACGATAGCGAGCACGGCGAGGCAACTGCCCACGGTAAGGATCAGCTCCGGGTGCGACCTGTAGACGGCGAAACGCGATGATCGGATGAGCATGCTCGCTAATGCGGTGGCAGGGCCTGATGCAGCGCGCGACATTTTAGGGAAGCGGGGTTTGTCTAACAAGCTCGGAAGGGGGTATCCGATGAAGTGGCGTCGCTTTTAGGGAGGTGGCGGTGGTTCCGGGTGGTTATCTGGCGTTCTACGCTGGTGCACCCATCGAGCGCCGCCTGCGCGGCGTTCGATGGGTGAGGCGCTGTAGCGCTCCAGGGCGGCAAAAATGGGGCTTAGAAGATGTTCAGCGGATAGTCGACGATCACCCGCAGCTCGTCGTTGTCCTTGCTCGCGTCGGCAGCCCAGTACCCTTGGCCGCCGCGATGGGTGGCGTAGCGCAGCTGCACCGACAGGTCCTTCAGCTCGCCTTCCTGGAACACGTACTTGACGTCCAGGTCGCGTTCCCAGTGCGTAGCATTCTTGCCATTGGCATTGTAGTAATAGTTGTAGTGCTGGTTGTCCTGATCAACCTTGCTCAGGTCGGCTTCACCGCGCGAGTACGACAGCGACGACGTCAGGCCAGGAATGCCGAGTCCGGCGAAGTTGTAGTCGTACTGCAGTTTCCACGAGCGCTCGTTCGGGGCGTTGAAGTCCGAATACATGCGCGAGTTGTCCAGGTACACGCTGTCGCCCTGGTTGATGTAGTCGAACGGCGTATCGCCGTTGACCCGCTGGTAGGCGGCAGTGACGCTGTGATAGCCGGCGTTGACGGTGAAGTGAACGCTGTAGGTGTTGTTGACGATCTTGCCGAGCAGCGCCTGGCCGGTGTCCTGGGTGTGATAGAAGTGCACGCCCGGGTTGAGGCTGACCCTGTCGTTGACCACGTAGGTGTAGTCGAAGTCGGCGTAGTACTGGTTCCAGATGTCCTTGAGCTCGGACGCGTACAGGTTGGCGGTGATGTTCTCGGTGCCGCTCCACGACAGGCCTGCCCAGTTCAGGTGCTTGCTCTTGGCATTGTCGTCCAGCAGGCCGTAGAAGGTGTCGATGCGGCGGTGGCCGCTCTGGTTGTACGGCTTGGTGAAACTGACCTGGCCACCTTCGAGCAGCAGGCCGTCGACGCTGGTGTTGGTCAGGCTGAAGCCGCGGAAGGTCTGCGGCAGCATGCGCGTCTCGCCGCCGGCGATCACTGGATTGGTGAGAAACAGGTCGCCGGCCTTGAGTTCAGTGTCGAAGGCCTTGATCTTGAGCGCCGCACCAGCAGTGGAGAATGAGTGAGGGGCGGCGCCCAGTTCATCCTCGTTCTTCTGGTGGATCGGCAGGATGCTGCTGCCTGCATGGCCGCCGCCGCCGTCGAGTTTCAATCCCAGCATGGCATGGGCGTCGAGGCCAAAGCCTACAGTGCCTGGGGTGTAACCCGACTCGAAGCGCAGGACCGCGCCTTGGCCCCATTCGCGCATGTCGTGCTTGCCAGTGTTGTGGTTGTCGCGGTTGAAGTAAGCGTTACGCAGATGCAGGTTCAGCGAAGAACCCTCGATGAAGCCCTCTGCTGGGACTTCATCTGCCTGAGCGGTGCAAGGAATAGTTGCGGATAATGCAAGGAAAAGCGGGGTGAAACGAAACGCGGAAGGCACCGGTACTAGCTCCTTTGGTCTGACGGTGTGACAGCTCTTATTTTTGAATGTGCAACTTTCTTGTTAGCAATGAGACGCTCGGAGCGCACATAAAAAAAGCCGCTGATCGGCAGCGGCTTTAAAAGGCTAACATAGGGACACCGAGGGTGCCCATGCGCTAGCGGAGGGAAAACGCAAACGCGGGTCGGCCACGCTCAGCCGTCGAGATTAGCATCTTGGCTGGTTTTAGAGGCTGTCTGTTGCGGGGCTTTTACGGCAGGTGCCTGTTGTGCGACGGCTTCACGGGCTTGTTGGTGAACCGCAGCGAGCTCGGCATTGCGGGCAACGAAAGCCGGGGATTCTTCGGCCATGGCCAGGGGCGACAACAACAGGGAAGACAGAATGAAAACGCTGGCAACACCCATACTGTTGGACATTTGTTACTTACCTTCTTGCGATGCAAGTGCTATGAGGACAGGGACTAAGTTAATCGCTCCCAGCCCGGGGAAACAGCACCCGGCGCGATAAGCACTATTGCGCAAAAGGTAACTATAACGCGGCGAACGACCGCAAAAGCGCGGGATTGTCCCGTGCTAGAGCCTCTGGCGATGGTTTGCCGAACTATGACTTGCTGACGTCGACCTTGAGGTCCCACTCGCTGACCGCGGCCACATTCTTCTCGCGGTCGTACAGGCACAGCTCGGTGCCTCGCTTGCCGTTCATGTGTTTCTGAGGGTACATCCCCTCGATCAGCAATGCGCTGATGCCGACCTGGTCGTCGAAGTCGGCGAAGGTGCTGAGGACGTAGGCGCCTTTGAGTTGGCTGGCCTTGAGGCAAGCATCGATCACTGTCTTGCGATAGTCGGCCCAGGCTTGGTTGCTGGACGCTTGAGCGAGGCCACTGAACAACGCACAGGAAATCAGGAGAGAACTAAGAAACTTCATACGCGATTCCGGCAAAAGGCATGCGAGGGGCGCGAATTATGCCCGAGACACCCCTGGCCCTGAGCCAGGGAGTTTGTCGCTGAATATAACAGCGGCTCGGCAGGTGCCTCACCTGTCAATTATGACAGGGTAGTCAACGCTCGCTGAACACCACGGCGCGGGCGGCCACCACCAGGCAATCGGTGAGTTCCGGCGATGAAAACTTGGTGAGAATGGCATTGGCCCCGGCCTGCCTGGCCTTCTCGCCGCTCATGGTGCTGTCCAGCGAGGTATGCAGCAGCACGTACAGGTGCTGGAAATCCGGGGTTTCACGCAGGGTGCGGGTGAACGCGAAACCATCCATTTCCGACATTTCGATATCGGAGACGACGATATTGATTTCCTGGGCGGTGCCTTGCAGTTCCAGCAGTACGTTGATCGCGTCCTTGGCACTGCGGGCGGTGTGGCAGTCGATGCCGAGGTTGCGCAACGTGTGCACCGATTGCTGCAAGGCGACCTGGCTGTCATCGACCACCAGGATATTGGCGGCAGCCAGAAGGCTGGCATCTTCTTCTCCGAGCGCACCGGGGTGGGCTTCAGGAGGGGGCGGGGTAATGGCGTGGATGACCTTTTCGATGTCCAGTACCTGCACCAGGGTGTTGTCCACCCGGGTCACGCCGGTGATGAACGAGCGGCTGCCGGAGCCGAACGGTGGCGGTTTGATGTCGGTGCTCAGGCAATGAACGATGCGGCTCACGGCCTGGACGTGCAAACCCTGGCGTGAGCGGCTGATCTCGGTGACGATCAGGCAACCGCCGTCCGGATCGGCCAGCGGGCGTTCGCCAATGGCGCGTGACAGGTCGATCACCGATAGCGAGTTACCGCGCAGGGTGGCCACGCCCTTGACGTGCGGATGTGCTTCCGGCAGCCGGGTCAGAGGCGGGCAAGGGATGATTTCGCTCACCTTGAGCAGATTGATTGCCATCAGCTTGCCGCTGCGCAATGTGAACAGCAGCAGCGACAGAGAGTCTGCGCGGGCATTTTGCGTGGGCATGGTGACCTTCGTGGGAGTCGGGGAATAACGGGTTATCGGCCTGGATCGGGTGGGCTTTAGGCTTGTGCGCGGGGTGTGTGCGGGGTGTGCGCTGGGGAGTTGTGGGGGGGCAGATATCGAGCGCCGCCCGCGCGGCGCTCGATATCCGCACCCCCACAACTCGCCCGCCGAGCGCCATGCCTCCCAACCCACCCCATCCGCTACCGCTCGCGCAGCGCCTCCCTGGCCCGGTTCAATGGCTTGATCAGGTAATCAAGAATGGTCTTCTCGCCAGTACGGATATCTACCGTGGCGACCATCCCTGGGACGATCGAAAAGCGTTTGCCGGCCTTGTTCTGCAGGCTGTCCTGTTCGGTGCGGATGAACACTCGGTAGTAGATTTCCGGCTTCACTTCGTCCTGCAGGGTATCGGGCGAGATCCCCACCACCTTGCCATCCAGACCACCGTACACCGAATAGTCGTAGGCACTGATCTTCACCTTGGCCGCCTGATCGGGATGGATGAAGGCGATGTCGCGGGGGGCGATGCGGGTTTCGATCAGCAGGCGCTCGTCCATCGGTACGATCTTCATCACCTGGCCACCGGGTTGCACCACCCCGCCCAGGGTGTTGACCTCGATGTCCTTGACGATGCCGCGCACTGGCGAGCGCAGGGTCAAGCGCGTCAGCGAATCGCTGCGCCCGCGGATCACCTCGGCCAGACTGTCGGCCTCGGCACTGGCTTTGGCCAGGTCTTCGCGGGCGCGCACCATGTAGTCGGAGCGGGCTTCGTTGGCCTTGAGCTCCAACTCCGAGCGTTGGCGGTTCAGGCGGATCACCTCGACCCGGCTCGAAGCTCCCATCTTGGCCAGGTTCTCGGTGATCTGCAGCTCGCTGCGCACCAGCCGCAACGAGTCCTCGATGCCGGCAAGGGTCTGTTCCAAGCCGCGACGACGAGTCTGGTACAGGGCGGTTTCGGTCTCGATCAGCTCGGGTGAATCGCGCAGGCTGTCGGGAAAGCTCAGCGGCTTGCCGGTAACTTCGGCGCGCAGGCGCGCCACACTGGCCGTGGCAGCGCGATACTTTGCCTCGCTTTCGCCCACGCTGGAGGCGGTCTTGGTCGGATCGAGCTGGGCGAGGACCTGGCCGCGCTCGACCAGGTCGCCCTCGGCCACGTTCATCTCGGCGACGATGCCGCCTTCGAACGACTGGATCACCTGTTCGCGGGAACTGGGTATCACCTTGCCGGTGCCGGTGGACACCTCGGTCACCTCGAACCAGGCGGCCCAGCCCAGAAATGCGGCGAGCATGACAGCGCAGATGCTGATGATGCGACCGGCGCGCAACACCGCCTGGTCGTCCTGGCCATCGAGATACGAGGCGGGTAGTTCGTGGTTGCTCATGCCTGGCCTCCTTGCAGCTTGGCCAACGCGGCATCGCGCAGGTCATCGACGACGATGCGCCCACCATCGAGCACGATGATCCGGTCCACCCGTTGCAACACGCTGAGGCGATGGGTGGCGATCACCAGGGTCCGTCCCTGGCAGAAGCGTTCGAGGTTATCGAGCAGCTTGCGCTCGGTCATGTCGTCCAGCGACGCGGTGGGCTCGTCCAGCAGCAGCACCTGCGGTTGGCGGACCAGCAGACGTGACAGCACCAGGGCCTGACGCTGTCCGCCGGACAAGCCCAGGCCACCTTCGAGGATCAGATGGTCCATGCCTTTGGGCAGGCGCCGCACGAAGTCCAGGGCACCGGTAGCGGCCAACGCTGCGACCAGTTCCTGATCGCTGGCCTGGCCAGCTCCAAGGGTGAGGTTTTCCCGCAAGGTGCCATGGAACAGACGGGCATATTGCGGTAGCAGGCCGACGTCGCGGCGCAGGTCGGCTGGGTCGAGGTGGGCCAGGGCGATACCGTCCAGGGTGACTTCACCTTCCACCAGGTCCATGGCGCCGCCCAGGGCTTGCAACAGGGTCGACTTGCCGGCGCCGTTGCGCCCCAGCACGGCGATGCGTTCGCCCGGCTTGATGTCCAGTTGGCCGATGTTCAGCACCGGCGAGGTTTCTTCGCTGTAGCGGAAATTGGCCTGGCGCAGCGCATACTCGCCACGAATCGCCGGCAGGTGCACACGGGCCTCGCCCTCGGGATGATCGACCGGTGACTGCATGAGCTTGTCCAGCCCTTGCAAGGCTACCTTGGCCTGTTGCCAACGGGTCAGCACGTGGGTCAGCTGCGCCAGCGGCGCCATCATCCGTGACGACAGCATAGAGGCGGCTACCAGGCTACCGGTGGTCAGATCACCGGCGATGACCATCGGCGCGCCAATCACGATCACCACGGCGAACACTGCCCCCTGGACGTTCTGGGTCCAGGTCACCAAGCCGTTGGTGAGGGTGCGAAGGCGCAGGTTGGTGTGTGCGCAGGCCGCGTTGTACTGGTTCCACTGGCGCTCGAAACGCGCTTCGGCCTGCAGCGCCTTGATTTCGTCCAGGCCCTGGATGCTCTCCACCAACATGGCGTTGCGCAGCGCCGACTCGCGCATCGACGCGTTGGCCAGGCGCGCCAGGCGCCGCTGCGCCAGCAGCCCAGGCAGGATCATGGCCAGCAACGCCACGACCGGGATCAGGACCAGCACCCCACCGATCAGCCAGAATACGAACAGGAACAACAGGAAGAACGGCAGGTCGGCCAGGGCCGTGGCGGTGCTCGAAGTGATCAGGTCGCGGATCGACTCCAGCTCGCGCAATTGCGAGATGAACGAGCCCGTGGACTTCGGACGCACCGAGTTGCGCAGGCGCAGGGCATGGCCATAGACCAGGTCGGAGACGCGCAGGTCGGCACGTTTGCCGAGCAGATCGGTGACCTTCAGGCGCAGCAGGCGCATGCTGAAGTCGAACACCAACGCCAGCACCACGCCACCGAACAGCACGTACAGGGTCGGCAGCGACTCGGCGGGAATCACCCGATCGTAGACCTGCATTGAAAACAGCACGCCAGCCAGGGCCAGCACGTTGGCCACCAAGGATGCGACCATCACCTGGCCATAGGGGCGCAGATCGCGCAACACGATGCGGGCGAACCAATGGCGGTCGTAGGGCGCGGTGTAGTCGTCGGTGCGCACGTCGCGCAGCGGGCGTGCCGGACGCATCAACGCCACGCGCACGATACGTCCTTCCAGTGCCTGGCGAGGCAGGCGCGAGGTCAGGCCCTGGTCGCCGGCGAAGACCACGGCCAGTTCGTTTTCTTCGGTGACTGCCTCGACGCTGGCCAGCTGTCCATCGTCCAGCTCCAATACCAGCGGCGTGCGCCATTGGCGCAGCGCTTTGGCCTCATAGCGCACGAAGCGCAGGGTGAGGCCGGCCTGGCGGGCCATGTGCCGAAGGATTTCGTCCAATGGACGGGCGTCCTCGACTGCGGCCAGGCGGATACGCTGGGGCGACACATCGAGGCGGTAGTGGTGAGCGACCTGCAGCATCACTTCCAGCCACGGCCCGAGATCGGGACGTTCGGCCAGCAGGTGCTCGGCGCTCGGCGCCTGTGCGGCCTGGGCCAGTTTGACGGTATCGTTCATGGCTCGATCTCCACACCTTGCAGGTTGCGCCCTTCGAGCCCGAAGGCGGTGCGCAGGGCCCCGGTGTTGTAAAGGCAGTCGACATCCAGGCGCAGCAGGTCGGAACGCGTGCCGGCGAGGTCGAAGCGGGACTGGTAGATTTCCTGTTCGGCGTTGAGCAGGTCGAGCAGCGGCCGGGTGCCCAGGTCAAGGTATTGCCGGCCATAGAGTACGCGGGCTTCCTGGATGCTCACCTGGCGCGCTTCCAGCGAGCGCAGGCGTCGCCCGAGGCCGGAGGTCTGCGCCATGGCCTCGGCCAAGCCGCGTCGCGCCTGCAGGCGAGCGGCATCTTCGGCGGAGTCGGCGCTGCTCAGGGCATGGCCGGCGGCCCGCGCTCGGGCATTGATGGCGCCACCCTGGTAGATCGGCACCTCCAGATTCAGATAGATACCGGCCTGGGTACGATCGAGGCGGCGGTTGTCGCGATCATAGTCGTTGTCCAGGTAATGGTTGACCTGCGGCTGCAGCGACAGGGTGGGGTAGGCCTCGGCCTTGGCCTGGGCCAGTTCGGCCTTGGACTGGGCGCGCTGGGCAAGGGCCATGAGCACGGCCGGCAGGCGGTCGTCGCCGGCGGCCGGACGTTTGCAGGCGCCGCCCAGCTCCGGTGGGGCTTCCTCGGCCAGGGCCGGAGGGGTGACCCGCCCAAGCAGGGCCGCCAGGGTCGAGCGCCAGCGTTCGTACTGCGCCTGGTACTCTTCCAGAGTGGCGCGTGCGGCTTCGACGCGGGACTCGGCCTGGACCCTGTCGCTGCGAGTGCTGGCGCCCATGTCGCTGCGCTGCCGGGCCATGCCGGCGATCTCGCCGACGCCACGGATCTGCTCGCGAGCGATCACCATCAGCTGTTCGTAGCGCCGGGTTTCGATCCAGGCGTAGGCGGTATCGCGGGCCAGTTCGTCGATCACCAGCAGAATGTTGGCCTGGGCCCGGGCAGCAGCGGCACGTGCAGCATCCACCGCACTGTCGACTTTGCCGAAATCATAGAGCATCTGTTTGAGCGACAGATTCAGCGCCTGGCTGCCGCGGTCACTGCCGTTGCCGGTGTCGTAGCCGGCACGCAGGCCGCCACTCAACTGCGGATAATAGCCAGCGCGGGCGACGGTGATGCCTTCGCCTTGCTTGTAGAGATTGCCGATGGCTTCGGCAACGCTCGGGTGCCACTGCGCGGCGGCAAGCACCGCCTCGGCCAGACCCAGGCGGTCACCATGGTCGGCGGCCTGTCCTGAGGGTGGACGGGCCGGGACGGCATCGGGCGCGTCGCGTAGCAGCGAAGGCCCGATGGTGCGCAGTTGTGGGTCGATGTCATCATCTGCCGTTGCCGGCAGGCTCAAGGTGGAACTGAGGGCCAGGAGCCCGCAGGCTCCCAGCAACAGCGGTGACAGCGGATTGCTTCGCTTCACATCATTCCCTTACTGCTGTGCTTCCCTGCCGCCGGGCCTGCGCCCGGCGGGTTGCGGCGACTTCAAACCACATGGATGCCGTTCTGCACCCACAGGTGATGGCTCGGATCCTCCTGTGCCGTGTATTGGGTATAGTCGATGCCGTCCGCGGTTTGGTTGCCGACCAAGGTCCAGTCATCGGTCATGTGCACCGAATCGTTGTCGTCTCCTTTGATCACCAGGGTGTCCTTGCCGCTTTCGGTGATCGCCACCACATCGGCGAGATTGAGCGTCAGGGCCACCGAACTGGTGTCGTTGAGGTCGATGACTTCGATGTCGTGGACGCGCCCGACCAAATTGCCGAGGTCGATGCTCGCCGCGGCGCCGCCCCACAACAGCGTATCGGTGCCGGTGCCGCCATCGACGCTGACGAAGTTCTGGTCGACCACCACCAGCGTGTCATCGCCGGCCCCGCCCTGCAGGGTGACGGCACCGCCTTGGCTGCCGTCGAGGTGATCGTTGCCGTCCGTGCCGGCGATCACCTCGCTGGACGCTGCCGCGGGCACGCTGGCTAACGCCGCACTGTCATCGCCGATGTCGGCGAGCAGCGAGGTGAAGGCCGTGACGCTGGCGGCGTTGTCCAGGTTGATGGTGAGCGTGGCGGTGTCGGTGGTGCCGTTGGGGTGGGTCAACTCGTAGGTGAAGGTTTCGTGCTGGCCGATCACCGATGAGGTCAGGCCGCTGTTGAGGGTGTAGGTGTAGCTGCCATCGGCTTGTACCAGCAGGGTGCCGTACTGGCCGGCGACCGATGCACCGTTCTGTCCGGGAATGGCATAGGTGTTGGCTGCCACCAGGACGCTCAGAACCGTGAGAGTCGAGCCGAGGTTGTCGGCACCGCTGCCATCGGTCAGCAAGTTGCCGTTCACCGCGGTGTAGCTGCCGACGTCGAACTGGTTGTTGTAGGTGGTGGTGGTGTTGAGGCTGGTGGTGAGCGTGCTGGCCAGGCCAATACCGCTGGCGGTGACGCGAATTTGATAGGTGCCGGCTGCCTGGTCTTGGAACGTGTAGCCCGCAGCGTTGGTTCCCAGGCTGGCCAGTGAGCTCCCTTGTACGCTCTGCACCAACACATACTGCCCGGTGGCGGGGTTGAGCTTGAGCAGATCGATGGTGGCTCCATTCAGTAGCGACAGGAGGCTGGTGGAGTTGAGCACCACTTGCAGGTCGGCTGTGGTATCGGCCGCCACCGACGTGCTGTAGGTGGCCTGTCTGGAGCCGATCAAGGGTAGCGTCAGGTTGCCCAGGGTCGCGCTGCTGGTGGTTTCATGATTGACCAACGTGATATCGGTGCTGCTGACGTCGTTGACGGCGTCCACCACGGTGGCCGGCGCGCTCAGGTTGCTGTCGCTCCACACCTCGGTCGCCTGGGGACTGTCGATGCGCACGTAGAGGGTGGCGGTGTCGCTCGCGCCGTTGGCGTGCAGCAGTTGGTAGCTGAACACGTCCACCTTGCCGACGCTGCTTGGGCTGCCGTTGGGGGTGTAGGTGTAGCTGCCATCGGCGCTGATCACCAAGGTACCGTACTGGCCTTGCACCGTGGTGGCGCTACCGGCGGAAACGTAACTGCCGTTCTTCAGTACCTGCAGCACGGCACCGCTGTCCGGGCCAAGGCTATCGGTGGTGCCATCGGTGCCAGCATCGGTGATCACGTTACCGGTGGTCGGCGTGCCGGTGCCGGTGAACTGGGTCTGGCTGGTGGTCTCGATGTCCAGGGTGGTGGTCACCGTGGTCAGCAAGCCGATGCCACCGCTGGCGACGGTCAGACGATACTCGCCAGCCAGCAGTTCGCCGATGTCGACGCGAACACCTTGGCCAAGGGGAAGCAGGATCAGGTCGAGCAGACCCTGGCTGTCGCCGGTGGCCAGCGTCACCCAGGCACCGGCGGCGTTCTTCACCTGCAGGGTGAAGCTGGTGTTGTCGAGCAGGGCCAGGGCGCTGCTGGTGGTCAGTGTCAGCGTCGGGTCCACCGAGGTACCGGCACCGACCGTCCAGGTGTAGGTCTTGGAGAACCCGGCCAACAGCGTGGTGAAGCTGTCCTGATAGCTTTGCGAACTGACCACCGGTGCCAGATCGACGGTGGCGGTGACCAGGTTGTCACTGGCCACCACTGGTGCGTTGGCGTCGACGTCAGGGGCCGTGATGTTGACGTTGCCGGAGACGTTGTTGCGGGGATCGGTGAGCGTCACCGACAGCACCTGGCCGTTGTCCTGCGCGGGGCTCAGGGTCACGCTGAAGCTGCCGTCAGGCTGCACGGTGCCGGTCTGCAGGACGGTTCCGGTAGCGCTGCGCACGGTCACCGTGGCGCCAGGCTCGCCAGTACCGGTTAGGGTGCTGCCGTCGGCACTGAGCGCCAGGTTGGTGGCTGCGGCTGGTGGAGTGAAGTCCGGTGCAGTGACGGCGGTCGCGGTGGAGGTGTTGCCGGCGGCATCGGTGAGGGTGACGCTAAGCGCCTGATTGTCCACCTGCGCCGCTGTGAGACTGACCACGAACAGACCGTTGCTGCCGACCGTGGCGGTGCCCAGTAGGGTGCCGGCGCTGTTGCGCACGGTGACCGTACTGCCGATTTCCCCAGCGCCGCTGATCGAGGTGCCGTTGGCATTGATGGTGGCTGTCGGGGCAGTCGGCGCGGTGGTGTCCGGGGCAGTGATACTGGCACTGGCTGACACATTGTTGGCGGCGTCGGCCTGGCGCACCGTGAGGACTTGCCCATCGTTCTGCGCCGCGCTCAGGCTGACGCTGAACGTGCCGTTGGCCAGCACCGTTGCGGTGCCCAGCGGGGTGCCGCCGGCGCCGAGGACGGTGACGGTGGCGCCCGGTTCGCCGACACCGGTCAGGGTAAGGCCCGCATCGGTGATGACGAGGTTGGTCGGTGCCGCAGGCGCTTGTACGTCGGGGGCGGTGAAGCTGGTACTGCCCGAGGCATTGTTGGCCGCATCGGTCTGGCTCACGCCCAGTACCTGTCCATTGAGTTGCGCACTGGAGAGGTTCACGGTGAAGCCGCCACCGGCGTTGACCACGGCAGTGCCGAGGACGACGTTGCCGGGGCCGGTCACGGTGACCGTGGCGCCGGCTTCACCGGTACCGGTGAGTACCAGTCCGTTGGCCGACAGCGCCGTTACCACGGGGTCGTCGGGTGCTGTGATGTCGGCGGCCTGGATCACCACCGGTTCGGACTCGGCACCGCTGAGCAGATCGACGGCGCGCACGGTCAGCACTTCGCCATTGAGCTGGGCGCTGTCCAGTTGCAGGGTGAAACTGCCATCGAGGGGATTGGCCAGGCCGGTACCGATGAGGTTGCCGTCCGCATCGTAGGCGTTGACTGTCACGCCGACCGCGGCTTCACCGGTCAGGGTCAGGCCGTCGGCGGCCAGTTGCACGTTGAAGGGCGCATCGGGTGGTGGAACCAGGGGCGTATCGTAAGTCTGCACCTCGGAGCCGTTGCCGGCGGCATCGGCTTGCGTCACCTCCAGGGTCGCGCCCGGAGCTACCGCTGCGTCGAGAGTGACCTGGAAGAAGCCATTGGCATCGACGGTCGCCGTGCCTAGGGTCGACGTGCCGTCGCTGACCGTGACGGTCGCATTCGGTTCGCCACGCCCGGTGAGCACGGTGTAGCTACTGTTGATGGCGAGCTCGGTGACTGGCGCAGGCGGTGAGGTGTCCTCGGTCTGGAAGGTCGCCGGCATGGAGTCGTTGCCGGCACCGTCGGTGGCAATGACGGTCAGCACCTGGCCATTGTTCTGCGCGGGGTCCAGTGCCACTTCGAACGTCCCGCCGGCCGGTACCACGATGCTGCCCAGCTCGGATCCGTCCGGTGCATAGACAGTAACGGTGCTGCCGACTTCGCCGGTGCCGGTCAGCAAGGTACCGTCATTGGTCACGGCAGTGACGACGGGCGCATCGGGGGCGGTGAGGTCGGGGGCGGTGACTTCCAGTGGGGTCGACGGATTACCCGTGGCATCGCGGGCGATGATCGACAGTATCTGGCCATCGATCTGTGGCGTGGTGAGGTTGAGTACGAACGTGCCGTCGGCATCGATCTGGCCTTCACCGACCATGTCGCCGCGGTCGTTCATCACCACCAGCCGCGCACCGGGTTCACCGCTGCCGCTGAGCTGCGTGCCATTGGCATTGAGAGTGGCGGTAACGGCTTCGGGGGGCGTGATATCCGCTGCAGTCAGCGTGCTGATCGGCGAAATGTTGCCACTGGCGTCCTCGAGGGTGATCTGCAACTGCTCGCCGTTGACCTGTGGATCGTCCAAGGTGACCACGAAGCTGCCATTGGCACCGACGACGGCGGTACCGATCGCCACACTGCCGAGGTACACCGTCACCGTGGTGCCGGCTTCACCAGTACCGCTCAGCTGGGTGCCATCGGCGCTCAGGCGCAACTGGGTCGCTGGCTCCGGCGGCGTGAGGTCCGGTGCGTCGACCGTCACCGCTGGGCTGATGTTGCCAGGTGGATCGGCCTGCTGGACCGACAACACCTGCTGGTTGATTTGCGGCGGGTCCAGCTCGACGCGGAAGCTGCCATCGGCCAGCACCGTGGTGGTGCCGATCACCACGCCGTCAGGGTCGGTCACGGTGACGGTCGCACCGGCCTCGCCCTGACCGCTGACCACGCTGCCATCGGCGTTGATGATCACGTTGGTGAGTGCCGCGGGCGGCGTGAAGTCCGGTGTCTGCAGGGTGGCCACGGCAGAAGCGTTGCCGGCCGCATCGCTCTGCACCACGCTGAGCAGTTCGGCGTTGCTCAGCGCTGGGTCGAGGGTCAGCGTGAAGGCACCGTTGGCGTCGACGACAGCGGTGCCGATCTCGTCGCCATCCGGATTGCTGACCACGACCGTGGCACCCGGCTCGCCCCTGCCGGTAATGGTCGCGCCGTCGCTGGCGATGGCCAGCTCGGTGACGGCGGCTGGCGGGGTGGTATCAGGCGCGGTGATGGCCGTGGCGCTGGACTGGTTGCCCGCCCCATCGGCGAGTATCACCTGCACCGTCTGGCCGTTAGCCAGAGGTGGGCTCAGGGTCACCTGGAAGGTCCCGTCGCCGCGCACGACCGCCGTGCCCAGTTCGCTACCGTCGCTGGCCACCACGCGCACGCTGGCACCGGCCTCACCGGTGCCGCCGAGCAGACTGCCGCCACCGCTGAAGGCCAGGTTGTCGGCAGCCTCCGGTGCGACCCGATCCGGTGCGGTGAGGTTGACGCTGTTGGACTCGTTGCCGGCCCCGTCGGTCTGGCTGGCGCTGAGCAGTTCGCCGTTGAGCTGCGCCGGATCGAGATCGACGCTGAAGGTGCCATCGGCGCCGACCACGGCATTGCCAAGAGCGATACCGCCTTCGCCGACCACAGCGACCGTGGCGCCCGGCTCGCCGTGGCCACTGAGCACCAGACCGTCGGCGGACAGCGCCAGTTGCGTCAGCGGCTGCGGTGCGGTGGTGTCCGGGGCTTGCAAGGTGGCCGGCAGCGAGGCGCTGCCATCGGTGCCGACCGCATTCACCTGCAGTACCTCGCCATTGGCCTGGGCGCTGTCCAGGGTCACGCTGAAGGTGCCGTCATTGCCTACGGTGGAAGTTCCCAGCAGTACGCCGTTGGGTCCGTAAACGTTCACCGTGCTGCCTGCCGAGCCGGTACCGCTGACGACCAGACCGTCCGCTGACAACGCCAGGTCGTCGGGGATGTCCGGGGCAAGGGCGCCTGGTGCGGTAATCGTCTGCGCCGGCGAGGCATTGTCGGCGGCGTCAGCTTGCACCACCCTGAGGCTGTCGCCGGCGTTTGCCGGTGGTGCCAGGGTGACGCTGAAGCGTCCATCGGCGCCAACCGTGGCGGTGCCCAGGGCGTTGCCATCGGCATCGCGCACGGTCACCGTGGCTTCCGCCTCACCGTTACCGGTCAGGGTCGCGCCATCGGCCGAAACCGCCAGGCCGGCCACCGCCACTGGCGCGGTGGTGTCGGCTGCACTGTAGGCCGTACTTGGCGATACGTTGCCAGCGGCATCGGTCGCCGTGACCGACAGGACCTGGCCATTGGTCTGGGCGTCGTTGAGGGTGACCTGGAAAGTGCCGTTGGCAGCGGCTGTCGCAGTGCCCAGCACAGTGCCGGCGGCATCGCGCACGATTACCGTGCTGCCGGCTTCGGCCATGCCGCTCAGCTGCAGGCCGCTGCTGGCCAAGGCCAGATCGGTCGGGGCGGCGGGTGGAGTGAAGTCGGGCGCGATGACCTGGGTTGGGCTGGAGGTGTTGTTGCCCGCGTCGGTCTGGGTCACGCTCAGGCGCTGAGCGTTGAGCTGAGCGCTGTCCAGGGTGAGGGTGAAGCTGCCGTTGGCCGCTATCAGGCCGGTACCGATGATGGTGCCATCTGGCCCGCGTACGGTGACGGTGGCCCCGGCTTCGCCCAGACCGGTGAGGGTCAGGCCGTTATTGTTGAGCACGAGGTTGGTGAGGGGGGCGGGAGCGGTCAGGTCCGGTGTGGAAACGTTGACTGCCGGCGAGGTGTTGCCAGCGGCATCGACCTGCGTGACACCAAGCGCCTGGCCACTGGCCTGGGGAGTGTCGAAGGTGACGGTGAAGCGCCCATCGGCGCCGACGGTTGCCGTGCCCAGGACGGTCCCCGCAGCATCGCGCACCTGCACTGTGGCACCGACTTCGCCGCTCCCGGACAGCTGCCGGCCATCGCCACTGAGCACGGTATCGGTAACGGCTGCCGGTGGTGTACGGTCGGGTGTCGCCAGGTTACTGGGAGCGGAGGTGTTGCCAGCGGCATCGGTGAGGGTCACCTGCAACGGACTGCCGCTGGTCTGCGCACTGGGCAGGGTGATCTGGAACTGGCCGCTCTGGTTCACGGTACCGGTGGCCAGCACTGCACCGCTGGCATCGCGGACGGTCACCGTCGAGCCGGCTTCGCCCTGGCCGCTGACCACCGTGGCAGCATCGTTGAGGGTGACGTCGCTGGCGGCTTGCGGCGCTTGCAGGTCAGGCGCCAGCACGGTGGCGGCCAACGAAACGTTACCGGCCGCATCGGCCTGGGTGATGACCAGGTTCTGCGCGTTGGCCTGAACGGGGTCGAGCGTGACGCTGAACAGCCCGTCGCTGCCCACGGTCGCAGTGCCGAGCACCGTGCCCTGGGCATCGGTCACACTGACCGTGGCGCCCACTTCGCCGCGCCCGGTCACGGTCGTGCCACTGCGGTCGATGGTAACGTTGGTGGGAGCATCCGGCGCGGTGGTGTCGTCGGCGACGACGGTCGCCGGCAGCGATGGCTTGCCGTCTGCACTTGCGCGGGCCGAGACTTGCAAGGTCTGGGCGTTGAGCTGGGCGTTGGCGAAGAACACCCGGAAGATGCCATCGCTGCCGACCGTAGCGGTACCCAGCGTGGTGCCGCCGGACGTCACGGTGATCAGCGATCCGACCGTGCCTTGGCCGGTCAGCAGGAAGCCGTCGTCGCTGATGGTGAGGTCGGTTGGGGTGGCCACTTCGGTGCCATCGGGGCCGGTGACCGCGACGACGGTCTCGTTATCGGCGGCGTCGCGAACGACCACCTCCACGGTCTCACCGTTGGCAATGGGCGGTTGCACGGGAATGACGAAGGTGCCATCCGGGCCGACCACCGCACTGCCGCGTTCGGAGTCGTCCACTGGGTCACGAACGATGACCGTGGTACCTGGCTCGGCACCGCCGCCGACGAGGGTGCCATCAGGACTTACCGCGACATTGGTCGGCTCGGCCGGAGGGGTGGTGTCTGGGGCGGTGACCGTGGTCGGCAAGGTGGTGTTGCCCGCTTCGTCGCTCACCACCACGGTCACGGTTTCGCCATTGCTCAGCGGAGTATCGAGGTCCACGCTGAAGCTGCCGTCGGCATTGACCGGCACGGTGATCGGCGTGCCATCCGGGCCGGTGACGGTAACCTCGGTGGCTCCCGGCGCGTTACCGGTGACCGTGGTGACGCCTGCAGTATTGGTGACCTCCAGATCGGTCGGGGTGGCCGGTGGGGTGAGGTCCGGTGCTGTGGTGGTGGCTGAGCCGCCCGCGTTGCCGGTGGCATCGGTCAAGCTCACGGTCAGCGATCGGCCATCGACCTGAGCGGGGTCCAGGGCGACCTGGAAGCTGCCGCCAGCCGGGATGGTGACGCTACCGATCAGGTTGCCGTCGGCATCGCGGACCTCCACGGTAGCGCCGACTTCGCCGGTGCCTTGCAGCGAGGTGCCGTCTGCACTCACGTTCAGGCCTCCCGGCGCGGCTGGCCCCGTGGTATCCGGTGCCGTGAGGGTCGCCGAAGGCGAGGCGTTGCCGGCGGCGTCGCTGAGCACCACGGAAATCACTTCGCCGTTGGCCTGGGCCGGGTTCAAGGTGATGCTGAAGTTGCCGTCGCCGTCGACCTGGCCTTCACCGAGCAGGTCGCCAGCGGCGTTGCGCACCTCTAGGGTGCTGTTGGGTTCACCCTGACCGGTGAGCACGCTGCCCCCACCGGTCAGGCTCAGGCCTTGCGCAGGGTCTGGAGCCTGCACATCGCGGGCGATGACCGCGCTGCTATCGGACGTCTGCCCGGCGCCGTCGGTCTGGCTCACCGAAATCGTCTGACCGTTGAGCTGCGGGGGTGACAGCGTCACGCTGAAGCTGCCGTCTGGCTGCACCACGGCAGTGCCCAGCGGCACGCCGCCGTCACCGACCACTTGCACTTGGGCGCCGGGCTCGCCGGTCCCGGTAAGGGTGGCGCCATCGGCCGACAGCGCCACGCCAGTGGGCGCGTCGGGAGCCTGGGTATCAGGCGCTGGCAGTTCGACCGCCGCCGAGACATTGCCTGCCGTGTCGCGTTGCTCGACGGTCAGGGCCTCGCCGTTGGTTTGCGGCGGGTCGAGGGTGACCGTGAAGCTGCCGTCGCCATCGGCCACGGCGCTGCCCAGTTCGGTGCCATCGGGAGCGCGGACGATGACCGTGGCGCCGGGTTCTCCGGTACCGCTGACGGTGGTGCCGGTGTCATCGATGGTCGGAGTGGTAACCGCTTGCGGTGGGGTGCTGTCCGGTGCGGTGATGTTCACGGCGCCGGAGCTGTTACCGGCGCTGTCGGACGCGTCGACGGTCAGCGTCTCGCCATTTCGTTGTGGTGGATCCAGCGATACCTGGAAGCTACCGTCGGCGCCGACGACGGCGCTGCCGAGCTCGTTGCCATCGGCGTCGCGCACGGTCACGGTCGAACCGCTCTGGCCCGTGCCGGTGACCACCGTACCATTGCCGCCCACCGCGAGGTCAGTCGGTTGCAGCGGGCCGTCCAGGTCTGGCGCGGTGAGCGAGGCGCTGGAGCTGTTGCCGGCGGCGTCGCGCAGTACCACGTCAAGCATCTGGCCGTCGGTCTGGGCGGGGGAGAGGATGACGGTAAAGGTGCCGTTGCTTTGGACCACGGCACTGCCCAGCACGTTGCCTTGGGCGTCGGTGACCTGGACGGTCGCGCCGACTTCGCCATGGCCGGTGAGTGTCACGCCATCGTTGGCCAGGACCAGGTCGGTGGCTTCGGCCGGAGCGGTGATGTCTGGAGCGGTTACCAGGGTCGGCAAGGAGCTGACGCCACCGTCTATTGCAACGACATCGAGCACCTCGCCGTTGGCCTGCGCAGGTGTCAGACCGATGGTGAAGCCTCCGCCGGCACCCACGGTAACGCTACCCAGCACGTTGCCGTTGGCATCGCGTACTTCAACCACGCTGCCTGCTGGGGCCGTACCGCTGATGGAAGTACCGTCGCCCGCCAGAACCAGGTTGTCCGGGCTTGCCGGCAGCGCGGTGGCCGGAACGGTGACGCTCACGGGGTCGGAGGTGTTGCCGGCAGCATCGGACTGCACCACCTGCAGGCTTTCGCCGGCGACGACGGGGGTATCGAGGGCGATCACGAAGGTGCCGTTGGCCGCCACGGTGCCCGAGCCAATCAGGTTGCCGGCGGAATCGCGTACTTGCACGGTAGCCCCTGGCTCGCCGCGCCCGCCCACCTGTTGCGTGCCGATATCGACCTGGAGGTCGCTGACGTCTGCCGGTGGCGTGATGTCCGGGGCCGTGAAGTTCAGCGGTGCAGAGCTGTTGCCGGCGGCATCGGTGACGGTGACGGCCAATGGCTGACCATTGGCCTGGGCGGGGTCGAGAGTCAGGCTGAAGCTGCCGTCGGCATTGACCACGGTGCTGCCGATCAACGTGCCATTGGCATCGCGGACCTCAACCCGTGTGCCCGGCTCGGCGCGGCCGGTCAGGGTGGTGCCATCGGTCAGGACGAGCCCCTCCGGCTGAGCAGGTGCCAGCAGGTCGGGTGCGCTCACCGGGCTGGACAGCGAAACGTTGCCCGCTGCGTCGGTGAGGGTCACCTGCAGCGTGGAGCCGTCGGTCACTGCTGAAGGCAGTTGCAGGGTGAAGGTACCATCGGCCTGTACCGTCCCGGTGGCCAGCACCTGGCCTTGGTCATTGAGTACCCGTACCGTGGTGCCCGCCTCACCTCGGCCGGAAAGGGTCCGGCCATCGCCGCTGATGACCAGGTCGGTGGCAGGCTCCGGTGCGGTGGTGTCGACGGGTTGAGTACTGTCGGGGGCGGTGATGCTTGCTGCCTGCGAGACGTTACCGGCACTGTCGGTGGCGGTGACGCTCAGTTGCTCTCCGTCGATTTGCGGCGGATCGAGGGTGATGCTGAACACGCCGTTGGCGCCGGCGATCCCACGGCCCAGTTCGCTACCGTCGGCGCCGAGCACGCGCACCGTGCTGCCCGGTTCGGCGCGGCCAGTGAGTCGGCTGCCGTCTGCGGATACCGCCAGATCGGTCGGCGCATCGGGCGGGGTGGTGTCGGGCGGGTTGCCGGTGCCATCGTCCGGGGCGGTAATCGCCGCACCCGTCGACGTGTTGCCGGCGGCATCCTCGGCAGTGACCTGCAAGGCCTGGCCATCGGTCTGCGGCGGCTGCAGGGTAATGCTGAAGGTGCCATCGGCCCCAGCCACCGCACTGCCCAACAGGGCCCCGTTGGCGCCGCGCACCTGCACGGTCGAGCCGGGCTCGGCGCGACCGGTGAGGGTGGTGCCGCTGTCGTTGATCACCAGGTCGGTGGGGGCGTCCGGGGCGGTGATGTCTGGTGCGGCGACGTTGCCGGGAGCAGAGACGTTGCCGGCGTCGTCGGTGAGCGTGACGTCCAGGTTTTCGCCGTTGACCTGCGGGGGATCGAGGGTCACCTCGAAACGACCATCGGCACCCACGATGCCGGTGCCGATCAAGTTGCCCGCGGCATCGCGGATGTTGACCGTGCTGCCGGGTTCACCACGCCCGGTCAGGCGCAGTCCGTCCGGCGATACCAGCAAATCGATGGGTGTAGCCGGTGCCTCGGTGTCGCCGCCACCACTGCCGCCACCGCCGCCACCACCACCGCCGCCCCCGGCTGCCGCCGCCGCACCGCCCACGCCGAGCAGTCCGAGGCCGGCAATCGCCCAGGTCGGCATGGCGTCACCGGCAGTACCGACTCCGGCCACCAGTTCGTCGAGCGAGTCGACCTCGTCGAAGGTGAAGCCAGTGAAGGCCTCGGCATCGTAGTTGGCATGCCACAGGGTGCCATCCTCGCCAACGAACACCATGTCACTGGCAGTGCCTGCCTGATCCACGGCGAAGAAGTTGCCAACTGTGACCTTTTCACCCGACTTGAGGGTGACGATCAGGTCCTGGCCTCGTCGAGTGACGGTGGCCACCTGGTCGGGGGCGACGGGCATTTGCACCACACCGGGGCTATTGAGGCTGATGTTGCCCCAGGCGTTCTGGGTGGCGACTGCGGTTTGCTTATCGGCGACGACGATGTTGTCCATGGGTGCTCCCTGCTGGGTTTCGCGATACAGGGCGCACTGCCGGTGGCGGGGCTTGGCGCTGGCCAACCGGGGAGCGGAGGCAATGCGCGCAGCCGGTGCCCGGGTAGCGGCCCTGTTAGCGCTCGTTAGGGAGATATAGCAGCCCAGGAAAGCTCAACCAGAGGCTTTCTGGACTAATCCTTTTGTTAACGCATGGGTTCAGCGCAGGCCCAGTCGCCGCGCCAGACGGCTCAGGTTGGCGCGATCCAGGCCCAGTTCGCGGGCGACCGCGGCCCAGTTGTCCTGATGTTTCTGCAGGCAGCTTTCGATGAGGGTGCGTTGGTAGTCGTCGATCGCTTCGCGCAGACCACCGCTGGGTAAGGGACGCGGTTCGACCGGCTGCTCAGCGGGCGTGCTGTCGGCCGGGATCACTGCACGCAGGTCGAGGTCGCTCGCCTCCAAGGTCAGGATGCGGGGGCGCTGCGGATGGAGGCCCATGGCCTTGAGCGTCGAGCGACCAATCAGGTGCTCCAGTTCGCGCACGTTGCCCGGCCAGTCGTAGGCCAGCAGCGCTGCCTGGGCCTCGCTGCTCAGGCGCAGGCTGCCGAGCCCCAGCCGCGAGCGGTTCTGCTCGAGAAAGTACCCGGCCAGCAGCAGCACGTCGCGGCCACGCTCGCGCAAGGGCGGCACCTGCAGTGGGTAGACACTCAGGCGGTGGTAGAAGTCGGCACGCAAGTGACCGCTGCGCACCTGGGCGGAGAGATCGCGATTGGTGGCGGCGATCAGGCGTACGTCGACCTGGTGCTCTCGGTCAGAGCCCAGACGCTGCAACTGTCCGCTTTGCAATACCCTCAGCAGCTTGGCCTGTACGCCCAGCGGGAGTTCACCGACTTCGTCGAGAAACAACGTGCCGCCGTTGGCCAGTTCGAACTTGCCACGGCGTTCGCCATGGGCACCGGTGAAGGCGCCGCGCACATGGCCGAACAATTCGCTTTCCACCAGGGTGTCGGGAAGCGCGGCGCAGTTCAGGCTGATCAGCGGCTTGTCGGCGCGGTCGCTGGCCCGGTGCAGAGCCTGGGCGACCAGTTCCTTGCCGACCCCGGTCTCGCCAGTGATCAACACCGTCAGGTCGCTGCCGCCCACCAGGCGGATCTCTTCGATCAGGCGTTTGTGAACCTTGCTCTGGCCGATCAGTTCGCGATCCTGGCCGCTGGCCTGGCGGTAGACCTCGGCCCGTTGGTGTTCGTCCTCGGCGCGCAGGGCCAGACCCTCGATGCGCTCGGCGACGGTGACGGTGGCGGCGGC
Organism: Pseudomonas sp. HD6422; assembly: GCF_025377065.1. Taxonomy (NCBI): domain Bacteria; kingdom Pseudomonadati; phylum Pseudomonadota; class Gammaproteobacteria; order Pseudomonadales; family Pseudomonadaceae; genus Pseudomonas; species Pseudomonas sp. HD6422. Next base: position 248,228 of record NZ_JAHWIW010000002.1, read on the forward strand.
CAGGCTGGCGAACGCTTGCAGGGAGTCGAGTTCCAGGCTCTGGAACTGGCCAGGGGTCAGCGCATCCAGGGTCAGCAGCCCCCACGGTCGTTCGTCGACCATCAGCGGGCAGCCCATGCAGTCGTGTACTTCGAGGTCGGCGTGGGCGGCGTTGACCAGGCCATCGTAGGGGTCGGGCAGTTGCGAGTCGCTGGCGAAGCGGGTGGGCTCCGCGCGGCTCAGCAGAACCTGGAAGCGCGGGTGCTCACTGACTCGGAAACGCCGCCCTAATGTGTCCGCTGACAAACCATCGACCGCCAGTGGTACCAGCCATTCACCGTCCAGACGTAACAGCGCGGCGGCGTCGCACGGTAGAAGTCCACGCATGGCCTGAAGCAGGCGGCGATACCGCTCCTGGTCGGGAAGGTCGCGGGAGAGATCGCTGACCAGGGGGAGGAGGGCAGTGAGCAGGGGCGTTGCTGTCATATTGACTCCTGTAGGTCGTTATGACTATACGCGGCTGTTGGTCATTTTGACATAGTAGGGTGTGTAAGGTCCGGTTTCATTGGGGCGCAGAGTTGGCACGATTGCTGAAACGTTAGGTGCAACCCATTCGAAGCTCAAGGCTCAGGAGTCGTTGCCCATGCTTACTGCCGAACAACGTTCGATCATCAAGGCCACCGTTCCGTTGCTGGAAAGCGGTGGCGAAGCGCTGACCACCCATTTCTACACGATGATGCTCAGCGAATACCCCGAGGTTCGCCCGCTGTTCAATCAGGCCCATCAGGCCAGTGGTGACCAGCCACGCGCCTTGGCCAACGGCGTGCTGATGTATGCCCGTCACATCGACCAGCTCGAGCAGTTGGGCGGCTTGGTCGGTCAGATCATCAACAAGCATGTTGCCCTGCAGATCCTGCCTGAGCACTACCCGATCGTCGGCGGCTGCCTGCTGCGTGCGATAAAGGAAGTGCTCGGCGAAGAGATCGCCACCCCGGCAGTGATCGACGCCTGGGGCGCGGCCTACGGACAATTGGCGGATATCCTCATCGGTGCCGAAGAGGGCCTGTACCGGCAGAAGCAAGAGGCCGCCGGCGGCTGGCGTGGCAGCCGTGAGTTCCGCCTGGTGCGCCGCGAGCAGGAAAGCAGCGAAATCGTTTCGTTCTACTTCGCTCCGGTCGACGGCAAGCCTGTGCTCAAGGCCGACCCTGGCCAGTACATCGGATTGCAGGTGTTCATCGACGGTGTCGAGCATCGCCGCAACTATTCCCTGTCGGCCCTGTGCGATGGCGAGCAGTACCGCATCAGCGTCAAGCGCGAGGCCGAGGGCAAGGTTTCCAATTACCTGCACGATGAGCTCAAGGTCGGCGATAGCGTGCCGATGTTCCCACCGGCTGGCGATTTCACCCTGGCGGACGGCGACAAACCGTTGGTGCTGATCAGCGGTGGCGTGGGCATCACGCCAACCCTGGCGATGCTCGAAGCGGCGCTGCAGGGTGAGCGTCCGGTGCACTTCATCCACTGCGCCCGCAACGGCGCTGTCCATGCCTTCGCGGACTGGATCGACGGGTTGGCTGCGCGCCACCCCCAGCTCAAACGCTTCTATTGCTACGCCGAGGACGATGGTAGCCAACGTGCCACTGCAGTCGGCCTGCTGAGCCAGGAACAACTGGAGCAGTGGTTGCCCCAGGAGCGAGACGTGGATGCTTACTTCCTCGGGCCCAAAGGGTTCATGGCGGCGGTCAAGCGCCATCTGAAGGGGCTGGGCGTGCCGGAGCAGCAGAGCCGTTACGAGTTCTTCGGGCCGGCGGCTGCGTTGGAGTGATCGATTGACCCCGGCGGACCCATCGCCGGCAAGTCGGCTCCTGACGGATCACCACCTTTGTCGAATACGGTGAGGTCACGTCGGCGTGGATTTACCTGCGAAGGGTCTGCTACTTCCTGCCTATATATAAAGGAAGAAGATGAACCGCTACGTAGCGATCTTTCATCTTTAATCCTCCGTTAATCACGGTATCCTTCACTCCCGGTTGTCGAGGGGCTTGCCCTGAGCGACGCCCGGGCAGGCGCTTTTCTGCCGGCTGGCATTGAACCCGTTCGGCTCTCGTCGGTCACAAGGCCGCTGCGGATAGCTCCGCGCAGTGTCTTGGCCGCTTCCTCGGCATGCTCTGAAGGCCATGTCAGCGTGTAGACTTGCGCGAGGCAGGCTCCCACGCTGCCACTATCCATCGAAGGAACCGGCAATGAACGAACAAACACTGCGCCTGAACCGTGAGCGGCGCTTTTTGGTGCTGCTTGGGGTAATCTGCCTGTCGCTGATCGGCGGGGCACTTTACATGCAGGTGGTACTCGGTGAAGCACCGTGCCCGCTGTGCATCCTGCAACGCTATGCCCTGCTGCTGATCGCACTGTTTGCTTTCATCGGCGCGGCCATGCCGGGGCGACGCAGCCTGACCCTGTTCGAGGGGCTGGTCGTGCTCAGTGCCATTGGTGGAATCATTGCAGCCGGCAACCATGTGTATATACTCGCCAACCCGATGGTCAGCTGCGGTATCGATACGCTGCAACCGATCGTCGATGACCTGCCCCTGGCCAAGGTCTGGCCGCTGGTGTTCCAGGTCGACGGCTTCTGCAGCACGCCATACCCGCCGATCCTCGGCTTGTCGCTGGCGCAATGGGCTTTGATGGCGTTCGTTCTGACGGCGGTTCTGGTACCGCTGGGCATCATCCGCAACCGACGCCGGGGTTAGACAAAGGTCACGAATTTCGCAGGGTTTTTTACGCCCGATGAGAAGAGCGAAATGCCCATCACCGCTTGATCTTCATAGAGCTCAAAGCCTTGTATGGCAAGGGCTGCAGGGCGATCAAGCGGGGTGCGACAAACTGTCGCGAAGTTGATTTGCCGGGCTTGATTGTTGCAGATTCTGTAAAAGACTGTTGCTCAATAAGTCATAGTCAAGGGTTGGCGACCTATCTACAATCGCCCCCAATTTCCGTTCGGCACTGCTTGCGAGTCGCAGGATTGAAGGAAGCCCCAGCGCTCCTTTTTGCTGACTTCGTCAAGTTTCGCCCAACGGCGATACCGGGCGGACCCCCCTCCGCGTTTTCCGCACCAAATGGACTTGGTCTGAAGTACAGGCCTGTGCCTACGAAACCAAAAGCACCGCTAACACGCTTGAAGCCAGGATCCTGCAGTCGGACCCCGGCGGGAGCGAGTACGGGCGCACATTGCTGACACCTGGCAGGACGACGTGTTGGCTACCAAAACACAAATTGCATTGAAGCAAGCTGATCTAGAGGTCGTGAGATGAGTAAAAAGCGTTACCCCAGACTGTTTGGCATATTGCCCTTTTTAGGCATGCTTTTACTCAGTGGGTGCAACTGGACCCTGCTCGACCCGAAGGGCCAGGTGGGCATTGAGCAAAAGAACCTGATCCTGATCGCTACCGGCCTGATGCTGCTGGTGGTCATCCCAGTCATCATCATGACCGTGGCGTTCGCCTGGAAGTACCGTGCTTCCAACAAGGCTGCCACCTACACCCCCGACTGGTCGCACTCGACCAAGATCGAGGCCGCGGTGTGGATCATCCCGATCATCATCATCATCGCCCTGGGTTACGTCACCTACAAATCCACCCACAAGCTGGACCCGTATCGCCCACTGGATTCCGATGTGAAGCCGGTGCAGATCGACGTGGTCGCTCTGGATTGGAAGTGGCTGTTCATCTACCCGGAACAGGGCATCGCCACGGTCAACAAGATCGTCTTCCCAGCTAACACCCCGGTCAACTTCCGCGTCACTTCCGACGCCGTGATGAACTCGTTCTTCATCCCGGGCCTGGGTGGTCAGATCTACGCCATGGCCGGTATGACCACCAAGCTGCACCTGATCGCCAACGAGAACGGCGAGTTCGACGGTATCAGCGCCAACTACAGCGGCGCTGGCTTCACCGGCATGAAATTCAAGGCCACTGCCACCTCTCAGGAAGACTTCGACAAGTGGGTCGCCGAGGTCAAGCAGTCGCCGAAGAAGCTGGACAAGGCCGAATACGAAGCCTTGGCCAAACCAAGCGAAAACAACCCAGTCGCGCTGTATAGCGAGGCTTCGCCTGACCAGTTCCAGCTGATCGTCGACAAGTACGAAGGCATGAACCGCGGTCGTCCGAGCCACGAAGAAGCAGGCAGCAAAGATCTGGCCACAACCAAGGGTGTGGAATCGAGTATGCAACCAGCTGCCGGTGCAGAGGAGTAAGAGATGTTCGGTAAATTAAGCCTGGAGGCGATACCCTATCACGAGCCGATAGTCATGGTGACGCTTGCCATGATCGCGCTCGGTGGTATCGCTGTCGTCGGTCTTATCACCTATTTCCGCAAGTGGACCTACTTGTGGAGCGAGTGGCTGACTACCGTCGACCACAAGAAGATCGGCGTGATGTACATCGTCGTCGCGATGGTCATGCTGCTGCGCGGCTTTGCCGACGCCATCATGATGCGTACCCAGCTGGCCGCCGCTACCGGTGGCTCCGAAGGCTATCTGCCGCCTGAACACTATGACCAGATCTTCACCGCTCACGGTGTGATCATGATCATCTTCATGGCGATGCCGTTCTTCACCGGCCTGATGAACCTCGCGGTTCCTCTGCAGATCGGTGCACGTGACGTGGCCTTCCCGTTCCTGAACTCCCTGAGCTTCTACCTGCTGCTGGCAGGCGTGCTGCTGGTCAACATCTCGCTGGGCGTTGGTGAATTCGCCAAGACCGGCTGGGTTGCCTATCCGCCGCTCGCAGGTATCCAGTACAGCCCTGGAGTAGGTGTCGACTACTACATCTGGGCGCTACAGCTATCAGGCCTGGGTACGACACTGACAGGCGTGAACTTCCTGGTTACCGTCCTGAAGATGCGTGCTCCTGGCATGAAACTGATGGACATGCCGATCTTCACCTGGACCTGCACCTGGGCCAACGTGCTGATCGTCGCTTCGTTCCCGATCCTGACCGCTGCACTCGCTCTGCTGACCGTTGACCGTTATCTGGACTTCCACATCTTCACCAACGAGCTTGGTGGGAACCCGATGATGTACGTCAACCTGTTCTGGGCGTGGGGTCACCCTGAGGTCTACATCCTGATCCTGCCGGCCTTCGGTGTGTTCTCGGAAGTCACCTCGACGTTCTCCGGCAAGCGTCTGTTCGGCCACCACTCGATGATCTACGCATCGGGCGCCATCGCCGTCCTGGGCTTCGCCGTATGGCTGCACCACTTCTTCACCATGGGTGCCGGCGCCAGCGTCAACACCTTCTTCGGCCTGGCGACGATGCTGATCTCCATTCCGACCGGTGTGAAGCTGTTCAACTGGCTGTTCACCATGTACCAGGGCCGTGTGCGTTTCACCGCGCCGATGCTGTGGACCCTGGGCTTCATGATCACCTTCTCCATCGGTGGTATGACTGGCGTTCTGCTGGCTGTTCCAGGTGCTGACTTCGTGCTGCACAACAGCCTGTTCGTTATCGCTCACTTCCACAACGTGATCATCGGTGGTGCGGTATTCGGCTACATCGCCGGCTTCGCCTACTGGTGGCCGAAGGCCTTCGGCTTCAAGCTGAACGAGAAGTGGGGCAAGGCTGCCTTCTGGTTCTGGATCTCGGGCTTCTACGTAGCGTTCATGCCGCTGTACGCCCTGGGCTTCATGGGCATGACCCGTCGTCTGAACCACTCCGACAACCCGCTGTGGGAACCCTACCTGTACGTAGCCGTCGTCGGCGCCGTGCTGATCCTGTTCGGTATCGCCTGCCAGCTGATCCAGATCGTCGTTTCGATCCGCGATCGCCAGCAGAACCTGGACGTGACCGGCGACCCATGGGGCGGTCGTACCCTGGAATGGTCGACTTCTTCGCCACCTCCGTTCTACAACTTCGCTCACATGCCTGAGAAAGTTGGTCTGGACTGCTGGCACGAAGCCAAGGAAGCCGGTGTCGCCTACAAAGCGCCTGGCAAGTACGAGCCGATCCACATGCCGAACAACACCTCTACCGGTCTGTTCATGGGTCTGTTCCTGACCGTCTTCGGCTTCGCCTTCATCTGGCACATCTGGTGGCTGGTCGGCGCGAGCCTGGTTGCAACCATCGCTGTCTTCGTTCGCCACGCTGCGCGTGACGATCAGGGCTACATGGTTCCGGCCGAAGAAGTGGCGCGCATCGAAGGCGAGCGCATGAAAGCGCTGGCCCAAGCAGGTGCTCTGCCTGCCGGCGCACGTGTCGAATCGTTTGAGCGGGTGTAATCAATGTCCAGTCAAGTAATCCACGGCGGCGCTCATGGTCACGACCATGGGCACGACGATCACCACCACGACTCGGGCCAGATGACCGTATTCGGTTTCTGGCTGTACCTGATGACCGACTGCATCCTGTTTGCGTCGCTCTTCGCCACCTACGCGGTGCTGTCCGGCAGTTTTGCCGGCGGCCCGTCGGGTCACGACATCTTCCAGCTCGACTTCGTAGCGGTTGAAACCCTGTTCCTGCTGCTGTCCTCGATCACCTTCGGCTTCGCCATGCTGAAGATGTTCGACGGCAAGAAAGCGGGCGTACTGGGCTGGTTGGCCGTGACCTTCCTGTTCGGTGCAGGCTTCATCGCGATGGAAATCTATGAATTCCATCACCTGATCGGCGAAGGCTTCGGCCCGAACCGCAGTGGCTTCCTGTCGGGCTTCTTCGCCCTGGTAGGTACCCACGGTCTGCACGTGACCGCCGGCCTGATCTGGATGGCAATCATGATGTACCAGATCAACAAGCACGGCATCACGCCGACCGCCAAGACCCGCATGAGCTGCCTGAGCCTGTTCTGGCACTTCCTGGACGTGGTCTGGATCTGCGTATTCACCGTCGTCTACCTGCTGGGAGTTCTGTAATGGCTAACGCACACGACACTCATCACGAAGGTAATCACGGCAGCGTGAAGTCGTACATGATCGGCTTCGTCCTGTCGATCATCCTGACTGCGATCCCGTTCGGCCTGGTGATGTACCCAAGCCTGCCGAAGAACCTGACCGTTCTGATCGTTGTTGCCATGGCCGTCATCCAGGTAGTTGTGCACCTCGTGTACTTCCTGCACATGGACCGCTCGAAAGAGCAACGCAACAACGTATCGACGTTCCTGTTCACCACCTTGGTGATCGCTCTGCTGGTCGGCCTGTCGCTGTGGATCATGTTCAGCATCCACTTCGAAATGTTGGCCAAGTGAGGTAAGACTGCATGTCCGTTAAGCACTTTATCCAAATCACCAAACCGGGGATCATTTTCGGTAACGTGCTTTCCGTGGCAGGCGGATTCTTCCTTGCCGCGAAGGGCCATGTGGATTTCGCCCTGTTCCTGGCAGTGGTGGTGGGTACTTCCCTGGTGGTGGCGTCCGGTTGCGTGTTCAACAACTGCATCGACCGCGACATCGACCAGAAGATGGAACGCACCAAGAACCGTGTCATGGTTCAGGGCGGCATGTCGCTGCCCCTCGCACTGATCTACGCCACCCTGCTCGGGGTGGCGGGCTTCAGCCTGCTGTATGTCCAGGCCAATCCGCTGTCGGCGTTCTGTGCGCTGATCGGTTTCATCGTCTACGTCGGTTTCTACAGCCTCTGGCTGAAGCGCAAATCGGTGCACGGCACCTTGGTCGGCAGCCTGTCCGGTGCCATGCCTCCGGTGATCGGCTACTGCGCCGTGAGCAACAGCTTCGACCTGGCTGCGGTGACCCTGTTGGTGATGTTCAGCCTGTGGCAGATGCCACACAGCTTCGCCATCGCCATCTTCCGCTTCAAGGACTACAGCGCTGCCAACATCCCGGTCCTGCCGGTGGCGCGCGGTATCCTCGCGGCGAAGAAGCAGATCGTGCTGTACGTATTGGCTTTCGTCCTCGCGACCCTGATGCTCACCCTCGGCGGTTACGCCGGCCTCGGCTACCTGGCCGTGGCGGCAGCCATGGGCCTGTACTGGCTGTACATGGCCTGGGGTGGCTACAAGGCCGAAGACGACAGCAAGTGGGCTCGCAAGGTGTTTGGCTTCTCGATCCTCACCGTCACCGCCTTGAGCGTGATGATGTCGGTGGACAGCCAGACCGCTGCGGACGTGCTGATGACCTACGCACGTTGATAGCTGCCTGCTGCAGAGAAAACCCCGGCCATGTGCTGGGGTTTTTTTTATCTTCGCGGATTAGGGGGCTTTGGGATTGGGTGGCGGATCCGAGGGATGTAGCGGCGTTACTGGCCCCTTCCGCCTTTACGGCGGGCAACTTTTTTCTTGGAAAAAGTTGCGCAAAACCGCTTGCTTCCCACATACGGCCCCTACGCTGCGCTTCGGGGTTCCCTCGCTCCGGCGGCTTGCGGGCCCGCGCGGCCTACGACTTGCTGCGCAAGTCTACATCTCGCGCCTCCGGCTACGCCGGAGGGTGCTGCGCACTTGGCCCTCCAGCCACCTCCACTCGGCCTCCTGAGGTCGCGGGTAGATCAAAAGCAAGATCAAGAGCAAGATCAAAAG
>NZ_JAHWIW010000030.1:0-86040 GCF_025377065.1 Pseudomonas sp. HD6422
GCTGACGACTCATGGCACCTCCTATTTGGGCCTCATTATGAGGCTTGGAGGTGTCTACGAAACTAGGGGCGATTCAGAGGTAGATGCATTTTCGACCCCAAGCGCCATTCTAAATGTACGCTGTACTCGTTCTTGAAATTTCTTGTCGCTGGGTTTTATGTACAAATAATCAGGTGATACGATGGTTGTTTGGTCTTGGTAGCAGTGACTTAAAAAGCTTCTGAACGAAACTTTGCTTCCCGCCTTAACAAACTTTCCACCATATGGGACCTTAAGGTCTGAATCTATTCCAAATGCTGTGTTTAATATGCCTTTAAGGTTTTCTAACTTTATATTATTGTTTGGCTCTTTCGGGGTTTCGCCAGTGTCACTATAGTAAAAAGCATCAGTTAAGCCGCTGCTAAGGAGCATCCGGAAAAAGGATTTATCTAACCCCGCGGTGTTTGTGCCGGTGGTTGAGGACAGTGGTCAGATCATCCCGCTGAGCCTTTGGGTGCTCGATACGGTCTGCGCGCAGCTTCGCCAGCTAAGCGAGCAGGACATCACGGGAATTTCGATGGCAGTGAATATTTCACCGATGCATTTCCAGCGTGGCCATTTCGTCGACTGTATCCAGACAGTACTGAGCAAGCACGGACTTAGCGCCGGGCAGTTGGAACTGGAGATTACCGAATCGCTGTTGCTGCATAACGTTGAACAGGCGATCGACACGTTGCACCGGCTCAAGGCGTTGGTGCGCATTGCGCTTGATGATTTCGGAACCGGTTTTTCCAGCCTCAGCTACCTCAAGCGTTTACCCATTGACAAGATCAAGGTCGACCGCTCGTTCATCCAGGAAATCGCCACCGACCATCATGATGCAGGGTGCACCAAAGGCATTATTTCCATGGCCCATCACCTGCGCCTGACGGTGGTCGCCGAAGGCGTGGAAATGGCGTCCCAGGTGGATTTCCTGAAGCGCAGTCGCTGCGATGTTTTGCAGGGGTATTACTTTGCCAAACCGATGCCCCATACAGAAATCGAAGCTCTCCTGAGCCAACCCGCCGCCACATCCCTGACAGGCAGTTCTGACTGGTCCCTGTCCTGAAAATCAGACGCTAAGGTAAATTTTCAGACCCCAACGCAGAACTCCCTTTCTCCAGGCAAGGCGCTCCCTGCGCCTTTCTCACACACTCGGCTCTAACGCTATCGCGCTGTATAACAACAAGAGCCGCGAAAAAATGACCAGTTCCCAACCTGCTACCGAAAGCCAGACCGGCCACATCGGCGCCCGTCAGGCTCGTGTCGAGGACGCCGCATTGTTGCGCGGCCTCGGCTGCTATGCCGATGACGCTGCGATCCCTCCGGGAACGCTACATGCGGCGATCATCCGTTCACCCCACGCTCATGCCCGGATCATCTCGGTGGACTTTTCCAAAGCGCTGCTGATGAAAGGCGTGCACGGCGTGCTGGTCGGCGAAGACGTCAAACGCTGGGCGCTGCCTTTCCCGGTAGGTGTACGTCAGCCGATGGAGCACTGGTGCGTCGCCGTCGACAAGGTGCGTTATGTCGGAGAGCCGGTGGCCGTGGTGATCGCTGAGAGCCGCTATCTGGCGGAGGACGCCATCGAGGGTGTGCGCGTTGAATACGAGCGGCTGTCGCCGATCATAGATCCTGAACTGGCCACCGCCGAACAGGCACCGATCCTGCACGAAGCAGTCGGCAGCAACGTGGTCAACGAACGGCACTTTCGCTATGGCGAGCCGGAACAGGCGTTCGAGCAGGCGCCGCACAAGGTCTCGCTCAAAGTGAAGTTTCCGCGCAGTTCCTGCACACCCATTGAATGCTATGTGGTGCTGGCTCAGTACGAGCGCGCCACCGGCATCTATGACGTGTTGGCCAATTTCCAGGGCCCCTATGCGTTGCACACGGTCATGGCCCGGGCACTGAATGTGCCTGGCAACCGCTTGCGTTTGCGCACACCGAAAGATTCCGGCGGCAGCTTTGGCATCAAGCAAGGCGTGTTCCCTTACGTCGTGATGATGGGCCTGGCGTCACGCAAAGTCGGCGCACCGGTGAAGTGGGTCGAGGACCGCCTGGAACATCTTCAAGGGGCTTCTTCGGCGACCAATCGGGTGACCGAGATTGAAGCGGCGGTAGAAGCCGATGGCCGTATCACCGCGTTGCGTTATGACCAGATCGACGATTGCGGTGCCTACCTGAGAGCGCCCGAACCGGCAACGTTCTACCGCATGCACGGCAACCTGACGGGGGCCTACGCGATCCGCAATGTGCAAGTGCGCAACCGCGTGGTGCTGACCAACAAAACCCCTTCCGGCCTGAACCGTGGTTTTGGTGGACCGCAGGTGTATTTCGCCCTGGAGCGGCTGCTGCAACACATCGCCGTGCAGTTGAAGCTTGATCCGTTGGAGGTGATCCGCCGCAACCTGGTGCCGGCCGATGCTTTTCCTTATCAGGCGGCCGCCGGCGCGCTGCTCGATTCCGGCAATTACCAGGCAGGCATCGCCTTGGCGGCTGATGAGGGCGGTCTCGACGAGTTGCTCAAGCGTCGTGATCAGGCGCGTGCCGAAGGCCGATTCTATGGCATCGGTTATGCCGCCGTCATCGAACCCTCGATTTCCAACATGGGCTACATCACCACCGCGATGACACCCGAAGAGCGGCGCAAGGCCGGTCCGAAAAACGGAGCTGTCGCCACCGCCACCATCAACGTCGGCCCGTTGGGTGACGTGAGTGTGCACGTGTCCTCGGCACCGCAAGGGCAGGGCCATCAAACCACCGTGGCGCAGGTCGTCGCCGAAGTGCTCGGGGTCGCGTTGGAATCCATCGTGGTCAACGTCGAGCTGGATACCCAGAAAGACGCCTGGTCGATTGCCTCGGGCAACTATTCCAGCCGCTTCGCCGGCGCTGTTGCCGGTGCCGTCTACAAGGCCGCGCTGAAGATCCGCGATCGCCTCGCCGCAATTGCCGCCGAGCAGTTGCAGGCCAGTCCCGAAGATATTCGTTTCGCCGGCGGCAAGATTTTTGTGGTCAATGGCGGGGCGGTGGCGCCATTCCATCGGATTGCCGGTGCGACCCACTGGTCGCCGGGCCTGCTGCCGGAAGGTGAAAGCGGCGGCCTGCGCGAAACCGCCTTCTGGAGCCCGCCGCAACTGGTGGCGCCGGACGACCAGGATCAGGTCAATAGCTCACTGTGCTACGGCTTTGTCTTTGACATCTGTGGCCTGGAAATCGACCGCATGACCGGCGAGATCCACATCGATCGCTACGTCACCTGCCATGACGCCGGCCGCCTGCTCAACCCGGCACTGGTTGATGGCCAGATTCGTGGTGGCTTCACCCAGGGCCTCGGCGCGGCGCTGATGGAAGAGTTCGCCTATGGCGAGGACGGCAGCTTCCTCTCCGGGACCTTCGCCGATTACCTGGTGCCGACCGCACCGGAAGTGATCGAACCGGTGATCCTGCACATGGAAACGCCATCGCCATTCACCCCATTGGGCGCCAAGGGTGTGGGCGAGGGCAACAATATGAGCACGCCGGTGTGCATCGCCAACGCGGTGGCCGACGCCCTCGGTCGCTCGGACATCCGTCTGCCACTGACGCCCTCGAAAGTACGCACGCTCATTGGCATCGACGAACCGCCACGGCCCGCCGGTATGGAAGCCGATGACAACCTCGACGCAGCCGCCGGTGGACCGGCACTGCGGGCCAACGACTCGGTGGTGATTCCTGCCTCGCCGCAACAGGTGTTCGATACCTTGCTCGACCCACAGACGCTGGCGGCGATCATTCCCGGTTGCCACGACCTCGTGCTCGAAGGCGAAAACCGTTACCGCGCAGACGTCACCGTCGGCGTCGGCATGATCCGCGCGCGCTTCGAGGCCAAGGTGGCCCTGAGTGATCTGGACCCGCCGCATTCGTTGCGTCTGTCGGGATCCGGCAGCAGCTCCATGGGATCGGCCCAAGGCCAGGCCCAGGTGCGTTTCGTTGAACTGGAAAATGGCCACACACGTCTGGAGTACCAATACCAGGTGGCGGTCAGCGGCAAAGTCGCCGCAGTCGGCGGTCGAATGTTGCAAGGGGCCTCGAAAGTGATCATCGGACAAATATTTACTCGCCTGTCGCAACGGGTCAGCGGCCAAGCCATCTCCACCGGCTGGTGGGCGCGGCTGCGTGCCTCGCTCGGCGCGCTGTTTGGCAAGGGAGGTGCGCAATGAAACCGGCGGCTTTCGATTACGTTCGGGCTGACACCCGTCGTCAGGTGGTTGAGTTGCTCGCCGAGTACGGCCAGGAAGCTCGCATCATCGCCGGCGGCCAATCGCTGATGGCGGTGCTGAACATGCGCCTGGCTCAACCCAAATTGCTGATCGATATCAATCATGTGGATGAGCTGGCCTATATCGAGCTGCGCAACGATTGCCTGGCTGTCGGTGCCGGGGTGCGACAGGCGCAGTTGCTGGCGCGTTCGAGCCTGATGGACGAGGTGCCTTTATTGGCACTGGCCATGCCCTGGATCGGTCACTTCCAGACGCGTAACCGCGGCACCGTCTGTGGCTCGGTGGCTCATGCCGACCCCAGCGCCGAGTTGCCACTGTGCCTGGTGACGCTGGGCGGCGAAATCGTCCTGGAGTCGAAAAAAGGCAAGCGCATCGTCAAGGCTGCCGACTTCTTCCAGGGCATTCTCACCACCGACAAGCGTGCGGATGAACTGGTCGTCGAGGTGCGCTTTCCGCTCAAGCGCGAAGGCATCACCTATCGCTTTCGTGAAATCGCCATGCGCCACGGTGACTTCGCCATTGTTTCCCTGGCCGCGGTCATCGGCACGGACCAGGTCGAACTCGGCATCGGAGGGGTCGCCGACCGTCCGCAACGTCGCAGTCTGCCACGTGGTGCGGCGCTGCCCGACGCGCTAAATCAAACCGCCTGGTCGCTCGATGCACAAGACGACGTGCAGGCCAGTGCTGCCTATCGCCGCCAACTGATTCGCGAGCTGGGTCATCAGCTGATCGAAGGAGCCTGACATGCGTGTAACTGCCGACCAAACCTTTCCGATTCGCCTGGAACTCAACGGCCGCTCCCGCCAAGCGTTGGCTGAACCGCGCACCCAACTCTGCGATTTCCTGCGCCACGACCTCGGTGCCACGGGTGTCCATGTTGGATGCGAACACGGTGTCTGCGGTGCCTGCACGGTGTTGGTGGACGGAGTCGCCATGCGTTCCTGCCTGATGCTCGCGGTACAGGGGCACGAGCGGCGTATCGAGACCGTCGAGTCCCTGGCCGACTACGACACACTGAGCGACCTGCAACAAGCTTTTCGCCGTCATCACGCCTTGCAGTGCGGCTTTTGCACTGCGGGCATTCTCATGTCCTGCGTGGATTTCCTCGAACGGGTACCCAACCCGGACGAGACCCAGGTACGCGACATGCTTTCGGGGCATCTATGTCGCTGCACGGGCTACACCGGCATCGTCCAGGCCGTGCTCGAAGTCGCCGCCCAGCGCCAAACGAACAAAGGGGTATAACAAAAATGTTCGATCTCGGACGCAGCTTCCTCGCAGCCGTTGAGCGCCGACCGCACGCCGTGGCGGTCAGTGACGGTGCATTGAAGAAAACCTATGAAGACTGGTTCGTCGATATCCAGAGCGCAGCCAGGGGCCTGCAACGCCTGGGGCTGCAACGCGGCGACCGACTGCTGGTAGCGATGCAGAACCGCTGGCAAATGGCGACCCTGCATTGGGCTTGTCAGTTTGCGGGCGTCGTCATGACCCCGTTGAACTGGCGTTCGACTGCCGATGAGCTGGGCTACTGCATCGAAGATGCGCAAATCCGCGCGTTGGCCTACGACGACGCGACCGTGGCCGCCGTAGCCGGCTGCAGTGCCGCCACAGGGCTGCCGCGGATCGCCGTCGGTCTGCGTGCCGCCGACTCCGACCTGAGTTTCGAGGAACTGTGTTCGCAAGCGCCTGCGGCAATCATTCTGCAGGCCGACGCCGAAGACTTTTCACTGCTGCTGTACACCTCCGGCACCACCAGCAAGCCCAAGGGCGTGCCCCGTCGCCACCGTAGTGAACGCGCTGCGGCGGTTGCCCACGTAGCGCAAAACCTTTACCGCCAGAGCGAGTGCACGCTGGGAGTAATGCCGCTTTATCACACCATGGGCGTGCGTTCGTTGTTGTCCATGGCGCTGATCGACGGACATTTTGTCTGTGTGCCGAAGTTCGACGTCGAAGCCACGCTGCAGGCCATCGAGCGGGAAAAAGTCAGCAACCTGTACCTGGTGCCGACGCTCTACCACATGCTCATCGAACACCCGGCCTTCGCCCGCGAGCGAGTCGCCAGTGTGGAGAAAGTCGGCTTTGCCGGTGCGCCGATGAGCGACGGCTTGATACGTCGCGTCGAGGCGGCGTTCCAGCCGCAATTGTTCGTCAATCATTACGGCAGCTCGGAAATCTACACCTTCACCATCGACCAGCAAGCCAGCCGCAAACCCGGTTCGTCAGGGCGCAGTGCAATGAACCAGCGCGTGCGTGTGGTGCCGATCGATGCAGAATCGGTGGATGTGCAAGCCAAGCCGTTGGAGGAGGGCCAGATCATCGCCGACCTGGCGAGTGACGAGGCGTTCGAAGGCTACCTGAACCGCCCCGAAGCCACCGCCAAGGCGTTGCGTGACGGATGGTATTTCACCGGCGATATCGGCTACTTCGATCAGGACGGCGATCTGTTCGTCACGGGGCGAGTCGATGATTTGATCATCACCGGCGGCGAGAACGTCAGCCCCGCGGAAATCGAAAACATGCTTTCTCTTCATCCAGCGGTGGAAGAAGTGGTGGTGGTCGGTATGCCTGACGAGCAGTGGGGCAAGATCATTGCCGCCTTTATCAAGCCTCGTGCCGAGGTCTCGGAATCTGACCTCGATGCTCATTGCATCGCTTCGGGCCTGGCCAAATTCAAGCGGCCACGGCGTTACCAGTTCATCGACCAGATTCCCAAATCTCCCGTTGGCAAGGTGCTGCGGCGCGTGCTGCTGGCCCAATTCCAGGAACAGGCCTTGAAGGCCATCAGCTAATCATCCAGAGGACACTCCCATGCAACAACAATCGATCCAGCAATTTCTCGAGACTCAATTCGATGGCTTCCAGGTAGAAGTCGATGTGTCCCGTGAGCGCGCCGACATCATCCTCAACCGGGCGCCGTTGAACGTCATTTCCATGGGGCAGCGTGATGAACTGCGCCTGGTCTTCGAAGCCCTCGATGCACACCAAGGCGTGCGCGTCATCGTGCTGCGCTCGGTGGGTGAACACTTCTCCAGCGGCGGCGACATTAAGGGTTTTCTCGAAGCGTCGCCAGAGCACGTTTCCAAGCTGGCCTGGAACGTCGCGGCACCGGCACGTTGCGAAAAACCGGTGATCGTTGCCAACCGCGGTTACACCTTCGGTGTCGGTTTCGAACTGTCCCTGGCCTGCGATTTCCGCATTGCGTCGCAAACCACGCGCTACGCCTTGCCTGAGCAGAACCTGGGGCAGATCCCGGGCTCGGGTGGCTCCGCGCGCTTGCAGAAAATCATCGGCATCACCCGCACCAAGCACATGGTGATGCGCGCCAAGCGCATCACGGGCGACCAGGCCTATGCCTGGGGTATCGCTACCGAGGTCGTGCCGGATACCGAACTGGAAAGCACCGTCGATGCGTTGGTCGATGAACTGCGCCGCTTCTCGCCGCTGGCTCAGCGCACGGCGAAAAAACTGATCAATGACAACGAAGATGCGCCGCTGACCGTCGCGATCGAAATGGAAGGTCACTGCTACAGCCGTCTGCGTAGCTCCAGGGACTTCAAGGAAGGCGTCGAAGCGTTTCACAGCAAGCGTGCGGCAGTGTTCACCGGCGAGTAAATGCGTACCGGCGAGCAGGCCCGCGAGCATGTCGGAAACGGCGTGCGTCCCTGTGGAGCAGGGTCTGCCGCCCCGTCAATGCAACTGATAGGACACATCAAGGTATCACCGCTGACCTGCTGATTACCCGCAACCCGCGCACCGGGTTGCAGAACGTTTCGATTCACCGTTTGTGTGAGGCAACTATGACTACGACAACAACAATAAATGCATCACCAACCAGCGACGCTATCGATACACCGCAGATTCCACCGGGTAAGGCCCTGCTCGCGGCATTTGCCTCGACATTCGGCTGGGCACTGGATTTGTTTGACCTGTTCATTCTGCTCTACGTGGCACCCATCATCGGTCGCATGTTCTTCCCCTCGGACACCCCGACACTGTCGCTGGCCGCGGTGTATGCCTCGTTCGCCGTGGCCCTGCTGGTGCGTCCTCTGGGCTCGGCGATCTTTGGCGCGTATGCCGACAAACACGGTCGCAAGCGTGCGCTGATGGTATCGATGGTCGGCGTTGGTATTTCCACGGCACTATTCGGCGCGTTGCCGACCATTCATCAGATCGGCATATTGGCCCCGATACTGTTCCTGTTATTACGTGTAATTCAGGGCATTTTCGTTGGCGGCATCGTTGCCTCCACTCACACCATCGGCACCGAATCCATCTCGCCGCGCTATCGCGGCTTGATGTCCGGGTTGATCGGTGGCGCCGGTGCCGGCATGGGCGCGCTGTTGGCGTCATTCACTTATCTGGTGTTGTCGGAAATTATTCCCGGGGAGGAATTCGACGTCTGGGGCTGGCGCTTCATGTTCTTCTGCGGCCTGCTCAGCACGTTTTTCGGTCTGGTGATGTTCCGTTACCTGGAAGAAACTCCGGTCTGGCAGCAACTGCAACAAGCCCGTAAGACCAAGGGTCCGACGGTAGTGGTCGTGTCGCCGCTCAAGCGTCTGTTCGGACGCGAGTACCGCAGCGTGATGCTGGTCAACCTGCTGATTACGTTTGGCGGCGGTGCCACGTATTACCTGGCCTGTGGTTATCTGCCGACCTTGCTCAACGTGGTCGCCAAAGTGCCCCATACGCAGACTTCGCAGATGCTCATGTATGGGTCGGCGGCAACCATTGTCGGAGCACTGGCCTTCGGTTATCTGAGCGACCTGATCGGTCGCAAGAAGACCTTCATGCTGCTGGGTGTGATCAACCTGGTGAGCCTGCCGATGATGTTTCTGGGTGTCGCCGAATCGGGTTCGCTGACCCGCACTGCGCTGTATTGCGTGGGCATAGGCTTCATTGGTGGGGCGATCATCGCGCCGATTCTGATCTTCCTCAACGAACGCTTTGCCACCGAGCTGCGAGCCAGCGGTACCGGATTGTCCTGGAACATCGGTTTCGCCCTCGGCGGCACCATGCCGACCTTTGTGTCTCTGGTCAGCAGCAGCCCTGCACAGATCCCCATGGTACTGGCGATTTTCGCCGTTGGTCTGTCGGTGATCTACCTGATCGGCAGCGTGGTGATCCCAGAAACCCAAGGCAATTTCAAATAAAGGCGGGGAGGTGCTCCAGGAATTCGCAGATGAGCTGCAAGGTCCGCTCGGGCGCTTCGGTTTGGGGAAAGTGCCGACAGTCATCCAGCAGTACACAGCGGCTCGGTCCAGGTACCTGTCGCTGGATGACCACCAGTTGCTCGGGCGTGGCGTAGTGGTCGTCGCGCCCTTGAATGACCAGCAGCGGCTTTTTGATATAAGCCAACTGCGCTTCGAGATCGTCCAGGGAAAAGTCCGGGTGCAACCAGCTGTCGCTCCAGCCGTGGAAGGCGCCGTCGACATTGGTCCCATGATGGCGTGCCAGGCGCTCGCGCAATTCGCCCTGATGCCAGGCCTCGGTGGTATGGCGAATGCCATCGAGGCTCTCGGCCTCGACAATCACGTGAGGCGCCAGTGCAATGCTGCCCAACACGCGTGGATCGTTGGCGGCGGCATAGGCAAGGACGATGGATGCGCCGTCACTGTGACCGAGCAAGACCACCTGTGGCAGTTGCAAGGCATCGAGCAATTGCCGTAGCTCGCGAGGGCCGTCGCTGCTCAGGTAGTTCAGCGGACGTGGCAGGGTTACCGGGCTCGATTGCCCATAACCCTGACGGCTGTAAGTGACCACGCCGTAACCGCTGGCCTGGGCCAGGCGCTGGGGGAAGTCTTTCCATTGTTCGGCGCTGCCGAGGCCTTCGTGCAGCAACACAAGCGTCGGTTGGGATGGATCAACCGCAGGCAGTTGGCGGTATTCCAGGCGCAGCGGGCCAAGTTGCAAAAATTGTTGTGGCGACATGTTGAGTCAACGATTGAACTAGGTTGCTCGCAGGTTACCGTAAACGTAACCCCGCATGCAGTACCACGCATTGCTTGAGGTATACAAATCATGCGCCATCTCGATGTTCAGGTGATCGACCAGGCACTGCAATGGGCTCGCGCCGGGCAGGCCCAGTGGCTATGCACGGTGCTCTCCACCTATGGCTCGGCGCCGCGTGCGCCGGGTGCGATGCTGGTGACCAACGGCACGGGCGAACACGTCGGCTCGCTGTCGGGTGGCTGCGTTGAAGAGGAGTTTCTCGAGAGCCTGGCGCGCGGTGAATTACGCGAACCGGCGCAGATCGTCAGTTATGGCGACAGCGTCGAGCAACGCCACCGTCTACGATTGCCCTGTGGTGGCGTGCTGATCGTGCTGGTCGAGCACCGCGCTGCCAGCATCGAATGGATCGCACACTTGGAGAGTCTGCAAGCGGCGTTAGGCGGCCAGCGTCGTCTGCTGCGTCACGTCGAGCTGAGCAGCGGTGCCTTTCGCCTGGACCCGGACAGCGGACACGGCAGCGAGCGGGTGCAAGTCGTCGACGAAAAGGTGCGCATCAGCGTTGGCCCGGCGTTGCGACTGATTCTGGCAGGGCTCTCGCCGGTCGCTGAAGCCTGCGCCAGTTTTGCCCGCGCCATCGGCTGCGAAGTCATCGCCTTCGACCCCCGGGAGGAGATGCTGCATATACATCTCGAAGGCGTGGAGATGCAGCGTGTGCTGCCCTCGATGTTCATTGCCGACGGAGGTTGCCACGCGGCGACCGCGGTGGTGGCGCTGACTCACGATCCGCGAATCGATGATCTGGCGCTAATGGAGGCGGTCCACACCCCGGCGTTTTACATCGGTGCCATGGGGTCTCAGGCAACCTCGACCAAGCGCGCCGAGCGACTCAAGCGCATCGGTGGTCTGACGGATGAACAGATTGCCCGTTTGCACATGCCCATCGGCCTCGATCTGGGCAGCAAGGCCCCGGCGGAAATCGCGCTGGCGGTGGTCGCCGATATCCTGCGCGTTTATCACGGGAAAGAGCGCCATGCCTTGTAAGGCGCTTTTTCCGACGAGCGTGGGGGCTGCGAAAGTCGTGGTAGACGCTCGGTCATTCGCGCGCGATAGTGGCCAGCCAAGTGTTGTTGAACCATAGAGCGATCGCCGGGCTTGAGCAATAGATAGACGCCCCGATGATATGCATTGAGGCTGATAACGAAATCGCTTCAATCGAGTGGAGGAATCTGATGTCGATTGCCCAACGGGTTTTCCACGGCAGGTTTGGCCGGGTCGCCTTGCTGAATATGGATCGTTCGCTGGTCACCCATACCCATTCCGAATGCCATGTGCTGGTCAAAGTTTCCGGCGAAGACACTTACTTCAACGTTAACGGTCGGCGGGTTCCGCTCAGCGATCGCACGGCGGTGTTGGTCAACGCCTGGGAGCCGCATTTCTACGATCCGCAGCCGGGTGCCGGTGCCACCGTAATCCTGGCGCTCTACATCGAGCCCGCCTGGCTGGCCACTGCCCAGCAGTCGCTGGCGCTCAGCGGTCGGCCGGACTTTTTTGCCCAGTCGTGCATCGAGCTGTCGAGTCGTAATCGCACCTTGGCCGACATCTTGGTCGCCGAAGCACATGGCTGCGGGATCGTGCCGAAAGAACGCATGGAATTCATGCTGTTCGACTTCCTGATCGAACTGATCGAGGACTTTTCCAGCTGGCGGCATTTGTCGCTACTGGGAGCGCCGAGCTCAGGTCAGTTCCGAGACGCGCGCGTACGCAGTGGCACCGCCTGGTTGCTTGAGCACCTTGATGATCCGAACCCGATCGACAACGCCGCGCGGGTGTGTGGCCTGTCTCGGGCGCACTTCTTTGCGCTGTTCAAGAAAGATACCGGCATGACGCCGACCCTGCTGCTGAACGACGCCCGCATGCGCCGGGCTTTTGCCTGGCTGGAGCGTGAGCGCAGTGGAACGTTGGGCCTGTTGTCGGAGAACCTCGGCTTCTCCGAGCAAGGTCATTTCACACGGTTTTTCCGTCAGCACATCGGCGCTTCACCCAGCCAGTATCGGCGTGTAGTGGATTGTTATACGACAGTTTGAACCGAGAGTGTTGGTGCCGACGCTGAATTGACCCAGTTACCGAGATGCCACTGCTCCAGTCTGACTCATCGCGAACCATTTCCTTTGCTGGATTTCTGCCGATTGGAGTTGGGTCAGTCTTGCGTCGGCCCGCGGGTCAATTTGGCGTCGGCGCCAACAAGCAGTGGATCAACCACAGCGTCAAACGCGGGCGAATGATCACGGCGATTCTGATAATTAAGATGATAGCCCCCAAAGTGTTGGCACCAGTCCTCAAGTGCTCGTACCAGACTGCCGTCAGGCAGGTACTTCACCGTTGCAGTGAGGCGGTTGTTGTAGCGACTGGAGGCACCGTTGAAAAGACGTATGCTTTCCTCGCATTTATTCTGCTGCTTCGCGCTTGGCATTTTTACGAAGCTGATCGAGGTAGTCCGTCCATTGCTGAGCGGCCTCCCGACGTTGTCCTAACAACAGCGCACGCGCATACACCGCACCCAGGGCCCCCGGCATACGGTGGGACAACGAAAGCTCCAGCACGATCGGGTCGATGCCCAGATGCTCGTGGGCAATGGTCCGATAAGTGGCGCGAAAGCCATACGCGGTGATTTTGTATTCGGGCCAGATGCATTGGTAGGACTTAAGCATGGAAGTCGGATCCATCGGATTGCCTGGGTGAACCGGCGAGCCGAATGCCCAGCCGTTACCCTCATCATCCACCACGCGGGTCTTGCGCAGTTCTCGAAGCAGGACCAGGGCCTGCTCCGGCAACGGCACGATGTGTTTGGCCCTGTTCAGATGCTTCGTCTTGCTGACCACGTAGCGCCAGTCGGCGCCGACCAGGTCGACGTCTTCCCAGCGCATCTTCGCCAGTTCACCGGGACGAACCGGCAGCATGACCAACAGCCGCATCGCCGTGGTGACAATGCCGTCGTAACAGTCGTCCAGTCGCAGCAGAAACCGACCCAAGTCGGCCGGTCGTTCGATTGCCGGATTGCTGGTCACCACGTGACGGATCTTCAGTTCCTCGATGTTGCTCAGCGCCACGTTGCGCTCCACCCAGCCACGTCCTTCGGCAAAACCCAGCACCGCGCGGATGATAGTGCGCACGCGCGTGGCCATGGCCATGGTGCGCTTGCGGCGTAGCTCGGTGATGATCTCGGTGATGTGCTCCAGCTTGATTTCGCTGACCGGCTTATGGCCGATGGCCGGCAGAACATGATTGTCCAGCGCGCCACGGAAACCCGAGAGGGATTTCGTCACCAGTTCCGCGGACTTGAAGTTCAGCCATTGCTCGGCCACGTACCTGAAGGTGCGTACCTCGCTCAGAGGCTATCTGGATCCCCGATATTCACTCCATTTATCCTCCTCAATAGCCTGCTTGTCCTCAGACTGGGGGCATGCTTTTCAAACCATCCAAAGCATGCCCTCAAATTTGCCCCAAATTTAGCAATTGGCTGGAAGTAAACTGCTATTAAAGGCTGGAAAACGCAACAATGATCAGCTAACAAGCATGCACGAAGCCATTAAAGACTGTCAGGATCCCCGAAGAACATCTGAATCCTCGACCGCAACCACCGTTCCGCCGGATCATTATCCTGCGCCCCCCGCCACGCCATGTGCAGTTCGAAACTGCGCACCTCGATCGGTAGGTCCTCGGCCCGCAAGCCTCCTGCCGCGGTCAGGACGTCCGCGGTGTAGTCGGGTACCGTGGCGACGATGTCCGTCCCCGCCAACAAGCTCCCCAACCCGTTGAATTGCGGCACCGCAAGCACCACGTGGCGCTTGCGGCCGATTTCTTCGAGCGCTTCGTCGATGAACCCGGACAAGTCCCCGGCGAACGACACCAGCGCATGGGGGCGGGCGCAGAAGTCGTCGAGGCTGATGCTGCCCGGCATGCTGTCGGCGCGCAGCAACTTGGGCCGACTGCGCCGCAATATCTTGCGCTTGGCATTGGCCGGCAGGTCGCTGGTGTAGCTAACGCCGACCGAGATCTCGCCCGAGGCCAGCAGAGTCGGCATCAGCAGATAGTTGACCCGACGCACCACCAGCACGATGCCCGGCGCCTCGGCGCGGATGCGCTTGAGCAGTTGCGGCAGCAGGGCGAATTCTGTGTCGTCCGACAGGCCAATGCGAAATACCGCGTTGCTGGTAGCCGGGTCGAACTCGGCGGCACGGCTGACTGCGGTGGAAATCGAGTCCAGCGCCGGCGACAGCAGGGCGAAGATCTCGTGAGCCCGGGCCGACGGCTCCATGCTGCGGCCGGTGCGCACGAACAGCGGGTCGTCGAACAGGTTGCGCAGGCGCGACAAGGCCGCGCTGATCGCCGGTTGGCCGAGGAACAGCTTTTCCGCGGCGCGGGTCACGCTGCGCTCATGCATCAGGGTTTCGAACACGATCAGCAGGTTGAGGTCTACGCGACGCAGGTCGTTTCGATTCATCGGTGCGCTTCGCCTAAAGTGGGGCAGGGGTGAATCTTAAGGCCAAAGGCTGCTACCCTGCACCGGTTTCTGGGCATCGATGCGATCAGGTGCCCAATCGATCAGAAGCATGTCGACTATTAACGGCCGCTGATGGTCTAACGGGGTAAGCCCGGATAAAGTGCGTGGTAATACGAGATTCACATAGGCGAGGTATGCGATGTCCCGCATCATCCGATTCCACAAGTTCGGCGCGGCCGACGTGCTCCGCTTGGAAGAGCAGGCCGAGCCGACGCCTGCTGCCGGCGAGGTGCAGATTCGCGTCGAGGCCATCGGCATCAGCTGGTACGACGTGCTCTGGCGGCAGAACCTGGCACCCTCCCAGGCGCGCCTGCCGGCGGGGATCGGGCACGAGATGGCCGGCGTGGTCACTGCGGTTGGCGAGGGCGTCGAGGATATCGCCGTGGGTGACCGGGTGGCCAGCTTCCCGGCCACCAGCCCCAACGAGCATCCGGTGTATGGCGATGTCATCGTGCTGCCCCGCACGGCCATCACCCGCTATCCCGCGTTGCTCACGCCCATCGAGGCCAGTGTGCATTACACGCCCTTGCTGATCGCCTATTTCGCTTACGTCGACCTGGCCCGGGCCAAGGCCGGGCAGACTGCGCTGGTGACCGACGCCAGTCACTGTGCCGGGCCGGCCTTCGTGCAACTGGGCAAGGCGCTGGGTCTGACCGTGTTCGCCGCCACCAAGGAAACCGAGCAGCGCGAGTACCTGTTGGGCCTGGGCGCCGACAAGGTGATCGTCACCGAAGAGCAGGACCTGTTGCTGCAAATCGGCAAATACACCGGCGGACGTGGCGTGGACATGGTCCTCGATGGCCTGGGCGGCCCACAGATGTCATTGCTCGGCGATGTCCTGGCGCCGCGTGGCAGCTTGGTGCTGTACGGCCTGCAGGGTGGCAACCAGACGCCATTCCCGGCCTGCGCGGCATTCCAGAAGAACATCCAGTTTTACGTGCACTGCGTGAGCAACTTCACCGGCAAGCCCGAGCTGGGTATCCACCAGGATCAGGTGGCGTTGCACCGGGCCCTGCGCGACATCAATCAGTTCACCGCTGACCAACTGCTCAAGCCGCAGATCGCCAAGGTCTATCCTTTCAGCGAGGTGGTCGAGGCCCATCGATACATGGACGCATGCCCGTGCGGCGGACGGGTGATCCTGGATCTCGGCGCGGGCTAGTCGACGACAGCGGGCCGCTTTTCAACAAGCCCAGGCGGATGTCCTGGGCTTTTTTATCTGCGATTCCTACATTACGTAATCGCAAAATCTTACACTAATTTTGATCGATAGTTGATCTCTGTCATCTATTGGTACGCTTTTCTGCGTCGGTTTAATTGTGCCTTCAATACAAGGTGGCTTTTCTTGCCTGCTGCATGGTTTTTTTACCGGGATCTGTATCTTTTATTCCGAGCGCAACGCTTGATAATGGCTCAATGATAGTTTGCTGCGGAGCAGCGCCAGGCAAGGTCTGGCCTGTTCGACCGCCTCGGCATGATGGCTATCGATATGATGATTTTTCATTTCCTACATACTTCCGAAGTATCTGTAGGAGTTTTCTTTTTTGAATGCTCTGAGCAGGTCTTGTCGCGCAAGTACAGGGATGAACTAACCAAGTTGGCGAGGTGACCCAGTGACAATGACTCATAATCAAGCCATGAACTATATCTACGAGCAGGTGCTGGAGCGCTTGATGAGGCACATGTCTGCGGCGCAGCGCGCCTCGATGCAGTTGCTCGTGCAGCGCCTGTTGGTGGCGGCGGGCGGCCCTGATTACATCGGCACGTTCCGCCTGCTGGTGGTGCATGGCAACGACCGACGTAGTGCGCGCTTGCTGGCCATGCTGCGTGCAGCGCAGTTGTGCATCGCCCTGCGCGCGCCGGCCACATTCCAGCTACGGGTGCTCGTCGCTTGCCTGCCGGGGCCGGGCAGCGCGGTAGTACAGCGGCATGAGCGTTGTTTCAACGCGCTGTTCATGGCCGACGATCCGCGGGTGAACCTGCAGATCATCGAAGGTGCCGAGGCGGTGCCCTTCGAGGGGCGGTCCACTTTTCACCGCGACCACTGGTCGATGCATCGTCGGTCACTGCTGTTGTTCGGCCACCTGCAGGATGTCGGTGGCGAGGCGCTGTTGGGCTGTCGCCTGCACTTGGAACTGGCCGATGCCGTGTGTCGGGCCATCGACGATAACGCTGCGTCTGCCGATGCGATCGTCACTGCCTTGCCCGAACGGCAACGTCGGCGTTACCTGGCCTGGGCACGACGAACACTGCGTCAGGCGGACCCACGCGCAGCGCAGGCCGTGCAGCAATGTCTGGCTACGCTGATGAGTGGTCTGAGCCAGTTGAACGCCGTTGCCGGATCGCCACTGGAAACGCCGTCCACCTCGGTGGCGGTCGTTGTCGAGGACCGAATGCCGTTGCTCGGCGTCAAGCTCGATGACCTGCTGCTGCACCTGCATGATGAGAGCCAGCTCGACGAAATGCTCCAGTGCGCAGGCGAGACGGCCCTGGACAGCCCGTCGCTGGGCGCGTTCCTCGACCCCACCAGCCTCGAGCGGCTGGCCGACCTGCAAGCCCGCTGTGCCCAAACGATCGACCTGCAGCAACCACCAGCCTCGGCCGGCCGGAATGGGGATGAGCAGGCCGCCCTGGGGCCAGATCCCAATGCCTACGGTCTCGAACCGGCACAGTGCAGTTGCTTGCTGTTCAGGCCATTCGCCGATCACGGGCGTAACCTCGAGACCTTTCTCAGGTGCCGACATCCCGACATGCTCGTGGCCTTGCCGTATTTGTTGCGCGCGCTGCAAGGCAAGGACTGCCCAGATGCGGTGAAGGACTGGCTGGTCAACACCAGCGGCTTGGCACTGACTGAGTTGCGGGCCATCTTCGAGGGTAAGCTGCCCGAGGCCCCAATGCAGTTGCTGGCGCGGCTGGCGCGACGTGACGTCTGTCTGCGGCTGCTGTCGCGAGGCGGGGCCAGTCGCTGATGGGGCGTTCGACACCGGGCGAATTTGCCTATCAGGCTGTGTATCGCTATCTGCAGGGGTTGATCGACAACGCCCCGCGTAGCGGTCAGTTGCGTTTGCCTTCGCTGCGCGCGCTGGCGCGCCGGCTGCGGGTGTCGTTGGCCACGGTGCAAAGTGCCTATGCGCTGCTGGAGAACGAGGGGCGAGTGGTTTCCATTGCCAAGCGTGGCTATTTCGTCCGTGCCGATGACGAGGTTGCAGGCTCGCCAGGCGCCGACTTGCCCTGGCTGTGGGGGCAGGGGGCGGCCATGCCCGCAAGTTCGCAGTTGGAGCGCGCATTGCACCGCCATGAACGTCGCCTGCTGCGCCAGAGCGATCGTTGTCTGAGCCAGGCTCACGGACTGGCCGGTGAACGCTTGCGCCTAGTCCTGGCCCAGCGTTACACCCGATCGCCCTCGCACTCCTGGCGTGCCGAGCATGTGCATCTGGGGCCGGACGTGAGGGCGGTGCTGCAGACGCTGCTACCGGCCCTCGGGCTGCGTGGCGCCACCGCGTTGGTGGCGTCGCCGTGCTGCTGGCGGCTGTTCAGCGCGATGCAGGACGTGGACATGCGGGTGCTCGAAGTGCCGTGCCTGGTGTCGGGGGAACTGGATCTGGTGGCCATGGACCACCTGCTCAAGACCGAACCGGTGCGGGCCGTGGTGATGCCCTCCTGCCTGGGCATGCCGCAGGGGCGTTTGCTGGGTGAGCACGAGCAGCGGTCGATAGCCGGTTTGTTGGCTCAGTACCCTGTCTGGGTGGTGGAGAACGACCTGGACAGCGAACGCTGTTACAGCACCCCGTCCAGCCTGCGCCTGCGCGATCTGATCGACCCACGCTGGCTGCTGGTACTGGGGTCGCTGGCAGCCTCGGCGGGGGCCGAGGCTCCCTATGCCTATGTATTGAGCAGCCATAACGAGGTCCTGCGGGCGTTCGCGCGTCGCTGCTTCGAGCTCTCTCCGGTGCGACAGCAAGCGCTTGCCTGTCTACTGGACAAGGGGGAAGTCGACGCTCACCTGCGGCGCTGGCGAGAGGCGATGCGCTGGTGCATGGGCTATCTGTGCCAGCAGCTCATGGCTCAGTGCGGCCAGCAACTGGCGTTCGAACAGCCCGCGGGAGGGGATATCGTCTGGCTGCGTCTACATGACGCCGGGGCTGTCCGCCGGGTGATCACCGCCCTGGCGGGCTCGACGCTCAAGGCCATACCCGGTGACTGGTTCAGCGTCCAGGGTCAGCATTCGCAGTACCTGGCACTGATCTGGCTGGATGGACAGACCGACCCCTTGCAAGCGGCCCTGCAGCGGATGACCGAGGTGCTGGGTCAGGCAGGCGAGTGCTAGCGTTTTACCGTTGATCCGTCGCGCTTGCCTGGATCTGGGTCTGTATGTATAACCAGTGCCAAACTTGGCAAACTGACTTCGCCCGTGATCGCCCATTCCGTCGATGACCCATTGTATTACCTGCACAATTTTCGTCAGGTGCTGACATGGGTCGAACAGCGCTATGCCGACCTGCTCGATGAGCAAGAGCTGGCGTTCCTGCACCACTTCGCTCAGCTCGATCAACCCGCGCAGGCGTTGATGGTGCGCATGGTCATGCGCAAGGGAGAGCTGTTTCGTCTCGACCGTCTGGCCTATGCCGAGATCGGCGCCACCGAACAGGCGTTGCAACCGTTGCTGGCGCTGGGGTGGGTGGCCGAGCCGCAGCAGCTCAGTCTGGCCGAGCTGTTCGGCCTGCTGCGCAAGGACGAATTGGTCAGCGGCTTCGCCGACCGGTTGCCTCGTCCTCGTGCCAGCAAACGCGAGCTGCTGGCCCAGCTGCAAGCCCTGGCGCTGGAAGCCCGGCCGCTGGAAGCCTGGTTCGCGACACCGCCTGTGACCATCGTGCAATGGCGTCAGCAAGGCCTGTGCGATCGCATGCGCCTGCTGTTCTTCGGCAATCTGTACCAAGACTGGTCGGACTTCGTGCTCGCCGATCTGGGCCTGCTGCGCTATGAGCAAGTGACGTTCAGTGCCGATTCCCGGGCCTTGCGCCGGCGTGACGAAGTCGATTTGGCCATGGCTCTGCACCAGTGTGCCGAGCGGCTCGAGCACGGTGAGGCTCCCCAGCAGATTCTCGCTACCTTGCAGGGCCTGCGCAGTGACAACCCTTGGTTGGCCCGGCGTCATGCACGCTTGCTGTTCGCCCTCGGTCAGCAGTGCGAGCGTCTCGGCGAATGGGACCAGGCGCTGGCGGTGTATGCCGACTGCAGCCATGCCCAGGCGCGTATCCGTCAGGTCCGGGTGCTCGAGCGCAGCGAGCGCTGGGCGCAGGCTCACGCCCTGGCCCGGCACCTGGCCGCCGCGCCAGCCAACGCTCTGGAAGTCCAGGCGCTGGAGCGTATGCTGCCACGCCTGGCGCGCAAGCTTGGCGGGCCACCGCAACGCCGTCATCGGCAGGCACCGTTGGATTTGATCGAACTCGAGCTGCCACGGGAGAAGGCTGCGCTGGGCGTGGAGGAAGCGGTGCGCCAGCATCTGGCCGAGGCGGGTGGTCAGGCGCACTACGTGGAGAACACACTGTTCAACAGCCTGTTCGGCCTGCTGTGCTGGGAGGCGATCTTCGCCCCGGTGCCGGGTGCGTTCTTCCACCCGTTCCAGGCTGCCCCCCAGGACCTTCACGACAGTGACTTCCAACTGCGCCGTGCTGCCTTGTTCGAAGCCTGCTTCGCGCGCCTGGACGATGGCAGCTATCGCCAGGCCATGCGCGATTGCTATGCAGCCAAGCACGGCCTGCAGTCGCCGTTCGTGTTCTGGTCCATGCTCAGCGAAGCCCTGCTCGAACAGGCATTGACCTGTCTGCCGGCCGCACAGCTGAAGCAATGCTTCCTGCGCCTGTTGCAGGACATCCGCAACAACCGCGCCGGCATGCCCGACCTGATCCAGTTCTGGCCCGATCAGGGCACCTACCGCATGGTCGAGGTCAAGGGGCCGGGTGATCGTCTGCAGGACAACCAGTTGCGCTGGCTTGAGTTCTGCCGCGAGCAGGGTCTGGCGGTCGCCGTCTGCCACGTGCGCTGGAGCGAGGCGGCATGAGCTATCGAGTGGCGGTGCGCGCGTTGTGTGAGTTCAGTGCCAAGGTCGGCGATCTTGACCTGCGCTTCACGCCGTCGCCCACTGCCCAGGAAGGCATGGAGGGGCACCGCCGGGTGGTGGCCAAACGAAACGCGCACTACCAGTCGGAAATCACCCTGGAAGGCGAGCACCAAGGCCTGCACGTCCGGGGAAGAGCCGATGGTTATGATCCGGTGGCCAATCGCCTGGAGGAGATCAAGACCTACCGCGGCGATCTGGCCCGTCAGCCGCACAACCACCGGCAGTTGCATTGGGCCCAGGCCAAGGTCTATGCCTGGCTGATGTGCCAGGCGCGGGGCTTGTCGCGCATCGAGGTGGCGCTGGTGTATCTGGATGTCGACAGCGATGCCCAGACCCTGATCAGCGAACCCTACGAGGCAGCCGAACTGGAGCGCTTCTTCCTCGTTCAGTGCCAACGCTTTCTCGGCTGGGCGCAGGCCCAGGAACAGCGTCTGGCTGCACGCAACCTCGCCTTGCAGGCCTTGGGCTTCCCCTATGCGCAATTTCGTCAGGGCCAGCGGCAACTGGCTGAGACCCTGTACAAGGCGGTGAGTACCGGTCGGTGTCTGATGGCACAGGCCAGCACCGGTATCGGCAAGACCTTGGGCACCTTGTTTCCATTGCTCAAGGCCATGGTTCCCCAGCAGCTGGACAAGGTGTATTTCCTGACCGCCAAGACGCCGGGCCGGGCCTTGGCCCTGGATGCCCTGCGCCAGATCACCGATGTCACGCCACAACCGGCGTTGCGCACGCTAGAGCTGATCGCCCGGGACAAGGCGTGCGAATACCCTGACAAAGCCTGCCATGGCGAGTCCTGCCCACTGGCCCAGGGCTTCTACGACCGCCTGCCGTCTGCACGCGAGGCGGCCATGCACCTGCCCATGCTCGATCGCGCCAGCCTGCGCGAGGTGGCCTTGGCGCATCAGGTCTGTCCGTATTACCTGGGCCAGGAGATGGCCCGTTGGGTCGACGTGCTGGTGGCCGACTACAACTATTATTTCGACGCCCACGCCTTTCTGTTTGGCCTGTCCCAGAGCAACCAGTGGCGGGTGGCGGTGCTGGTGGACGAGGCGCATAACCTGGTCGAGCGCGGCCGTGGCATGTACAGCGCAAGCCTCGATCAGGGCCAACTGCTTGCCTTGCGCCAGAGCAAGCCCCCGGGCTTGGTCAGCGCCCTGGACCGCTTGAACCGGCAGTGGAACGCCCTGTACAAGGAGCAACGCGCCCCGTACCAGGCCAGCGAGCAGTTGCCCGAGGTGTTCCTGCGGGCTCTGCAGCAGTGCATTGGCCTGATCCAGGCGAAACTGAACGAAACCCCTGCCGAGGTGGATGGGCAAGTGCTGCAGTTTTTCTATCAGGCACTGCAGTTCAGCCGGGTGGCGGAATGTTTCGACGAGCATTTTCTGTTCGATATCAGCCAGCGGGAGGGCGCTCGCAAACGGCGCCTGGCCACCTTGTGCCTGCGCAACGTCAATCCGGCGCGTCTGTTGGCTCCTCGCATGCAGGCCGCGCGCAGCGTGACACTGTTCTCAGCGACTCTCAGCCCGCGACGCTTCTACGCCGACTTGCTGGGCATGCCCGCCGACACCGCCTGGCTCGAGGTGGCCGCGCCGTTTCGGAGCGAGCAACTGGAGGTGCGCATTGCCAGCCAGGTCTCGACCCGGTATCACCAGCGCCAGGCGTCGCTGGCGCCGATCGTCGAATTGATCGCCACCCAGTATCAGCGCCGCCCGGGTAACTACCTGGCGTTCTTCAGCAGTTTCGAATACCTGCAACAGGTGGCCACGCTGTTGGCCGAGCGCCATCCCAGCATGCCGATCTGGACCCAGGCGCCCGGCATGGACGAGGCGGCGCGCCAGGCGTTTCTCGATCGTTTCGTGGAAGGAGGGCAGGGCGTCGGGTTCGCTGTACTCGGCGGAGCGTTCGGCGAAGGCGTGGACCTGCCTGGCACGCGCCTGATCGGCGCCTTCGTGGCCACCTTGGGACTGCCCCAGGTAAACCCTGTCAACGAGCAGTTCAAGCAGCGGCTGGGGCGGCAGTTCGGCGCGGGGTTCGACTACGCTTACCTGTACCCTGGCGTACGCAAGGTGATCCAGGCTGCAGGCCGCGTCATCCGCGGGGATCTGGACCATGGCGTACTGGTACTGATCGATCAACGTTTCGCCGAGGCGCGGGTGCAACAGATGTTTCCGAGCTGGTGGCAGATCGCGGCGCAATAGACCGGGCGGGGCATTGGCAAAATGCCATGGGCGCCCCATCGCACGCCGCTGAAACTCCCAGTACACTGCGCGTTCCAACACCCACATCCGTTGAACTCGAGGTTCTTGCATGACGCTCAGTCCTTTGGCAGGCAAGCCGGCACCGGCCAGCGTGCTGGTCGATATTCCCCGCCTGCTCACCGCTTACTACACCGGCCGCCCAGATGCCGCCGTGGCGGCCCAGCGCGTGGCCTTCGGCACCTCGGGGCACCGAGGCACCTCGCTGGAGCTGAGCTTCAACGAACATCACGTGCTGGCCATCACCCAGGCCATTTGTCTGTACCGCCGGGAGAAGGGCATCGATGGCCCGATCTTCATCGGCGCCGATACCCACGCCCTGTCGGCGCCGGCTGCCGCCAGCGCGCTGGAAGTGCTGGCTGCCAATGGTGTGCGGGTGATGCTCTCCAAGGACGATGAGTACACGCCGACCCCCGCGGTGTCCCACGCCATTCTCTGCTACAACCGCGGGCGTGATCAGGGCCTGGCCGACGGCATCGTCATCACGCCCTCGCACAACCCGCCGCAAAGCGGTGGTTTCAAGTACAACCCGCCCAATGGCGGCCCGGCCGACAGTGACGTGACCAAGTGGATCGAGGCCAAGGCCAACGAGCTGCTGGCCGCCAACCTCGAGGGGGTCAAGCGCATGGACCATGCCCAGGCGTTGCTGGCTCCCACCACCGAGCGTCACGACTACGTCAGCCACTATGTCGAGGACCTGCAGCATGTCATCGACTTCGACGTGATCCGTTCGGCCAATCTGCGCTTGGGCGTCGACCCGCTGGGCGGTGCTGGTGTGCGCTACTGGTCGGCGATCGCCGAGCGCTATGGGCTTGACCTGGAAGTGGTGAACACCGAGGTCGATCCAACGTTCCGCTTCATGACCGTCGACTGGGATGGGCAGATCCGCATGGACCCTTCCTCGCCGCATGCCATGCAAGGTCTGATCGGCCTGCGCGAGCGCTTCGACGTGGCCTTCGCCTGCGACCCGGACCATGACCGTCACGGCATCGTCACCGCCGAAGGCCTGCTGCAACC
This sequence comes from Pseudomonas sp. HD6422, assembly GCF_025377065.1. NCBI lineage: Bacteria > Pseudomonadati > Pseudomonadota > Gammaproteobacteria > Pseudomonadales > Pseudomonadaceae > Pseudomonas > Pseudomonas sp. HD6422. Next base: position 24,181 of record NZ_JAHWIW010000030.1, read on the forward strand.
GAACAATTACCTGGCCGTGGCCATCGACTACCTGTTCCGTCACCGTCCGCAATGGCGCAGTGACGCGGCAGTGGGCAAGACTGTGGTATCCAGTGGCCTGATCGATCGCGTGACCGCGCGTTTGGGGCGTGAACTCTACGAAGTGCCGGTAGGCTTCAAGTTCTTCGCCCAGGGGCTGTTCGAGGGCACGTTGGGCTTTGGCGGAGAGGAAAGTGCAGGTGCATCGTTCCTGCGTCTGGACGGCTCGGTATGGGCCACCGACAAGGACGGCCTGATTCCGGCGCTGTTGGCTGCGGAGATGACCGCGCGCACCGGACGCAACCCGAGCCAGGCGTATGCCGATCTCACCGCGGCACTGGGCAAACCCTACGCCACCCGCGTCGAAGCCAAGGCCGATGCAAGACAGAAAGCGATGCTGAGCAAGCTGTCGCCCGAGCAGGTCAAGTCGACGGAGCTGGCCGGCGAGCCGATCGAGCAGATCCTCAGCCACGCCCCGGGCAACGGCCAGGCGATTGGCGGGTTGAAGGTGATGACCGCCAACGGCTGGTTCGCCGCACGGCCTTCGGGAACCGAGGACATCTACAAGATCTACGCCGAGAGCTTCATCGACGAGGCGCACTTGCAGCGCTTGGTCGAAGAGGCCCAGGTATTGGTGGACGCAGCGATCGCCTGAAGCAAGTCTCGCGCTAGTGGTTACTTGAGCGTTAGGAGCTTTAGGGGCTTGGGTTGGGTTTTAGGGGGTGGCGTAGATCGAGCGCCGCCCGCGATGCGCCGCGCGGGCGGCGCTGTTCGCGAGTTTAGCTGTCCTAGGCCAATCCATCAGGCCACGTCGACCAGCACGATCTCGCTATCTTCGACTGCGGTCACCCGCAATACCTCCTCTTGCTCGATCGCCACACCGTCGCGTGCCTTGGCCTGCAAGCCGTTAACCTCAACCAGCCCCTTGGCTGGCACCAGGTAACCGCGACGTCCAGCATCGAAACGGTATTCGGCGCTTTCGCCCGCACGCAGGGTCGCGGCCACCAAGCGCGCATCGGTACGGATCTGCAGGCTCTGGTCGTCACCGGCACGGCCACTGGCCAGCGTCACGAAACCTTCGCCACGCTCGCCTTTGGGAAATGGCCGGGTGCCCCAGCTCGGCGCTTCACCGACCCGCTCAGGCACGATCCAGATCTGGAAGATCCGCGTGTCGACCTGCTCCAGGTTGTACTCGCTGTGCACGATGCCGCTACCGGCGCTCATCACCTGCACATCCCCGGCCTCGGTCCGACCTTTGTTGCCAAGGCTGTCCTCGTGGGTGATCGCTCCTTCGCGCACATAGGTGATGATTTCCATGTCGCGGTGCGGGTGCGGCGGGAAACCGCTGCCGGCGGCGATCTGGTCATCGTTCCACACGCGCAGGTTGCCCCAGTGCATGCGGGCCGGGTCGTAATACTCGGCAAACGAGAAGTGATGGTGGGCATCGAGCCAGCCGTGATTGGCATGGCCCAGTTTTTCGAACGGTCGCAGTTGCAGCATGATCGTGCTCCTCAAGCAGTGAATGCCGATATGATGCGCCAAAGAAAGATCGAAAATAAGCGTAAATTTCGGCTATATATAATCGTATTTGTAGATAGATTATATTGTTCGCTTGCTTTCGGTTCGTCACCTAATGCACTGATATTCAAGCATTAGCTGGCGATTTTCTGCCGATGAGGCGAACATGCCCGCTGTCTTGCAATTCACCGGAGTGACCGTGGCGTCCGAGCATCCTCAGCCCCCCGCCGAACTGACCCCACCTGCACAATTACCTTGGTTGCGCCGCTTGGTGGCACGCCTGCTGGGCCGTGGGCTGACCCGCCTGCAGGCACAACACCGGGATTCGTGGTTCCTTGGCCATGTCATCGGCCAGCGCAGCGGCCATGCTGACGGCATGCGCGAAGGCCTGGAGCAGGGGCGGCTCGAAGGTTACGAAGCCGGACGCCAGGTCCTGGTGATCCGCGACTCGCGCCCGGAGACCGCCGCCGTACCAGGCTGTGATGACAACCTGTTCGACGACTGGCGCCTGCCGCTTTCTGCCGAATTGAAAAAGCGCTTCAAGGTCGACGTGGCCCAGCGCCTGCCAGCCGAAGCCCAGCCCAGCGCGGCGCAATGGAAGCTGATTTTCAGCGACACGCCGTCCAGCTGCGTGGTGGCGGGGGCCGGGGCAGGCAAGTCGACGTCGCTGGTGCTGCGCATCCTGCTGCTGCGTCATTATCTGGGCTACGAACTCGACGCCATGACCGTGGTGACCTTCACCCGCGAGTCACGCAAAGACTTCATCAAGCGCCTGATCCAGGTCTTCGCCCTCTGGCAGCTCGATCTGCAGCCGGCCCAGGCCCGCGAGCTGGTGCGGACTTTCCATTCCCGCATCCTGCCGCTGGTGCGCAGCCTGCCCGGCTTCGGCCAGGTCCGCGCGTTCGAGACCCTGGGCAACGAGCTGCCGGCCGGGCGCGAAGCGGAAGGCGAGAGCAACCCCTTCGATCTGCGTCTGAACGACGCCCAGCGCCAGCAGCTCAACCTCTGTTACCGAGACCTGTTGCAGGGTAATCCGCGGTTTGCCGAGATCATCGCCACCCTGCGCCGCGAAGCCCTGCAACTCAAACCTCTGGACCCGGATCACCCCGATGTGCAGAAACGCGTGCAGGTGATCCAGTTGGCGGCCCAGCGCGACGAAGAACTGTGCGACGTGATCGAGGACCTCTGGTTCGCTGCCGGCGCCTGGCCGATCAAGGGCATCGAGCCGTGCCGGGAAACCGTCGAGATCCGCGGCAGCCGGTTTCACGTCCATGGCCGTTTGGCTGGCACCGATGCCTGGGTGGTGTTGGGCTTCGACCCTGGCGAAAGCGCGCAGTACCAACGTCCCGGTGCCAAGTTGGCGGTACGTGCCGAGTGGGCGGTCAAGCGCACGCTGCTGCAGGCATTCTGCGACAAACCGCTGATCTGGCTCGACAACTACGCCATGGCCCGCCGCCTGGCGGCTTCCCTGGCCGGCGACGCGGTGGCCGGGCCGGGCTTCGAGTACAAGGTCAAGGGGGAGTTGGCCCCCGCGCCGTTGCTGGACGCTTTCGTCGGCGCGGCCAATTTCATCGAGAACCTGGGCCTGGACGTCAACAGCGCCGTTGCCGCCATGCGCTTTCCGAGCGGGGATAGCGATGCGCTGTTCTTCGAGGCCCTGGCGTTGTATTGGAAGGCACTGGAGGCGCACCTGCTGGATCTGTCGCCGCCGGTGATGAGCTACAACCGCATGTTCGCCCTGTTCGGCGAGAACAATCCGGAGAACCTGCGTCTGCTTCCCGACCCTCTGCTGCGGCCGCTGGCGCACTTGATGATCGATGAGTTCCAGGATGTCTCGCCGCAGATCGTCAGTTGGCTGCGCGCCTGCCTTGCCGAGATCCGCCGCCGTGGCCCGGCCATGCATACCGGTCGCAATGCCCAGCACAGCTCGCTGATGTGCGTCGGAGACGATTGGCAGTCGATCTACGGTTGGCGGGGCAGCTCGCCCAAGTACTTCATGGAGTTCAGCAAAGCCTTCCCATCGCCGGCCAATACCCGGGTGATGCTGGTCGACAACTATCGCTGCCAACAGCAGGTGATCGATGCCGCCGAACACCTGGTCAAGGGCACCCCGGCGATCGCCGGAAAAAAAGCCCGGGCCAGCGGGCCTGCCGCGCAATTGCCGGGCGCGCCGGTACGGGTGTTCGATCGTGATGAGGCGGCCTTGGGCGAGACACTGCTCGAACACTACCAGCGCGGCGAGTCGGTGATGATGCTGTACCGCAAGGGCAGTGACAAAGCCTTGATGAGCGACCACTTGCAGCAGGTGCTGCACGCCGAAGCGCTGCTGCCAGCCGAGCAGCGACGCCTGCGTCAGCTGACCTATCACAGCGCCAAAGGCCTGCAGGCCGATGCCGTGTTCATGCTCGGCGATTGCCAGTACCTGACCAGCTCGCCTTACAAGAACCAGGTCTACCGCTTGGCTGGGCTGGGGCGCGCCGGCGATGCCCAGCCGTTCGACACGGCACAGAAAGAGGAGGTGCAGCGCCTGGCCTACGTGGCAGTGACGCGCGCGGTCAGGCATTGCTACTGGCATGTGGAAGCGGCCAACGGCGAGGCGCAGGCAGCGCCACGCGCGTCGAGCCAAGTGGATGGCCGGCAGGCCTTCTTCGAGGACCTGCGCGGCCAGTAGGGCGCTCAGCCGTTGGGATCCTGCTCGGCGGTCAGGCGCAGGTACAGGGCATCGAGTGCCGCTTCCCGCGCGCCGGCGACGGCACGTGACGCCTGATCGTAGCGCTCGGAGTTGAGTGCAATGCGCCGCAATCGCCCTTGGTCGTCCAGCGGCGAAGCCGATAGAGCGGTCGTGAGCTCGCCCACGACGGCCGGCGCAAGCCCGGCAGGCGGCTCGCTGCTGGGGTCGGCGCAATGGTCGAGGTATTCCTGGGCGTCGCTCCATTCCCCCTTGACGGTTTCGAAGCTGTCTGCGAAGCGTTGCTCCAGGAAGCGCATCCAGCTGGGCTGACGGGCAATCCAGCGACGCCGAGCCCGTGCGCCTTCATCGATCAGGCGCACGGCTTCGCCGACGTTGTCTTCGACTTGCGCCGATATCTGGGCGGTTTGCCGATAAAGCATGTCCTGGCTGGGCTCCGGGAACTCCAGCTCCTGGGCCAGCGCCTGGCGAAGCGCCAGGCGGATCTCGATCTCGTCGACCATGCTCTGTTCCAGTTGCTCCAGGCTCAGATCATCCAGGTCATCCAGAGGCGGGAGGTCTGGCATGTTGGGTTGACGGTCGGTCTGCATTTCCAACCACGCCCGGTGCGCTGCCTGGCGAGCCGCACGAGCGGTGTAGATGCGGCTGGCGAGCACGTTGACCTGCTCGCGGCGAAAGAGCCGACGGTAAAAGTTGAACAAGTGCGGGCCGCGGATCTCACCGTCAGCGCTTTCATCGAAGGCGAGCAGTTCCACTTCCAGCGTGCTGAAACCGTCCGCTCCGGCATCGCCGCAGGTGGCCGGGAACTGCGCGGCGACTTCTTCGAGGCGGTTGCGCAGTTGGGTGTTTTCGCTGGCCCGGGTGAGCATCCGCCAGACTTGATCGCTCAAGGTTTCGGGATTGCCCCGCGCTTGCGCGGAACGGCCGAGGCGTTCGATCACTTCACGTAGCGAAGCGTTTTCGCCATTGTCGAACAGGTCGCGCCAAGTGCGTTGCTGAGCCGTGTCGGCGTGATCCAGCCAGTTCACTGCCTGGTCTGCGGGCAGGAACCCGTCCACCTCGTCGATTCTGGCGCCAGCGGCGCGCAAGCGTTGCGCAGCCCGAGGGCGCAGGCCATTGAAGCTCAGGTCCAGGCGCCACAGCAACGCCCTCTGCCCGGGGCCGAGGGTGCGAAAGTAAGGCGTGTCCAGCAGATGATCGAGGTTGGGAATGTCGGTGATCCGATTGTCGCCGAGGATCACGCTGCGCAACTGACTGTTGGGGTTGGCCATCAGCTCCATCAGGCTCGCTGGCCAGGACGTCAGGCCGCACTGGCTCATGTTCAGTGAGCGCAGCCGCAACAGCCTGGCCAGGTTCGGCACTTCGCCGATTTGCGGGTTGGCCGAGAGGTCAAGGGTTTGCAGCCTGGTCATCTGCCCAAAACGCTCGGCCTGCGCCGCGTCCAGGCTGATCTGGTTGTGGCGCAGGCGCAGATGTTCCAGCGGTAGGCGGTTGAGCAGGTCGATGTCATCTGTCGCCAGGTTCAGCGCATTGCTGCTCAGGTCGAGCTGGCGCAGTTCAGTCAGTTGTTGCAGCGCTCGACGGGCCTCGTCGGTGAGCATCGTCAGGCCGTTGGAGGGAAGCGCCAGTGCCCGCAGTCGAGGCGTGTTGCGCAGGGCCTGGAATACGGACGCTGAGTCGAGGCCTGGCCCTGCGAAGGCAATGCGCAGCGTCTGCAAGTACGGGAAACTCTGCAGGATCCCTGCAGGAAGGTGTTGCATCGGGCCGTACAGCGACAACGAAGCGACGTGGTCGAAGCGTGCAGGCAGCAGCGGCGGCAGCGACTGTACCCCTTCCAGGCTGAGCTCCAGTGCCGTGCCGCCGGCTGCTCGGTGTTGCCGGGAGATTGCCGGAGGATCGGCGCGCCAGGCTCGGTTCAACTGCTGGCGTACCCGGGCGTGTGCCCGTCGATACGGCGCCTCGGCGGCGTTCTCCCAAGCCTGCAAGGTTGCATCCAGGGCTTCCTGCTCGCGTTGCAGGGCTGTGATCTGCTGGCCGACATCGCCGCGTTCGCGCAGGCGCTGTAGCAACTCGCGTCGCTCACCTGCGGTCAGGCCAGGAAACAGCTCCTGCAAGCGCTCGTCGGGAATATTGCGAGTCAGGTTTCGCAAGCGCTCGAACAACCGCGGACGGCCACTCAGCGGGTAGCCGATCCGACCATCGCTCAGACGCATGGGTGATCTGAATCCCGGGCGTGGCACGCGCTGACCGAGCAGCGCGGCGCAATGCTCGCGGTCGGCCAGTGCCAGTTGCAGGATCCGCTCAGGCGTGGCACCAGGGTGTTCGGCCAGCAGGGATTGGTTCAGCATGCGGCTGTCGGCGTTGGCCAGCCCTGGGCGGAACAACCCGGCCAGCGCTCGATCCAGGCGCACCTGGCGTTGCAGCAAACGGGCCTCCTCGGCAAGGCGCAGCGGCACCCGGCCTGCCGCCAGGCGCGAGCGTTCGGCGACTGTGGCATGGGCTTCGAGTTCAAGCACTGCCTGGCCCGGCAAGCTCGGAAACTGCCGGGCGATGGGCACATGGGGGTCGTCCAGCTGCGGCTGTCGTTGTTGGTAGAGACTGGTGAACAGGCTGTGACGGCGGTTCTGCAGACGCAGGGCGAGGCGTTCGTCCAGGTCGCTGGCGGCCAGCGTTGCGGCATTGCCGCGCAGCGAGGCCCGTGCCGATTCGTCGAGCTGTGCCAGTACCGTCGCGCTGAGCTGGCCGCTTTCCAGATCGCCCTGGGTGAGGACTATTTCTACCCGGGGGCGTGGGCCTGGCGGCGAATAGTGGTTTGCCAGTCCCCAGGGCTCTGGACCAGCGAAGACCTTGAGCCCATGGTCTTGCGGCCAGCCGGGCAAGTGGGGTAGCTCAGCGACGGCATAGTGCTTGTAGGCCGCCAGGGGGCGACCGTGGCGCACGGCTTCGATGAGCGCATCGGTTTCACCATCGCAATCGAGGCGCGTCAGGCTATCGGCCAGCCGCGCGGGTGGAGGTTGCTGGTCGATGTGGGTATAGCGCAGGCTGTCCGCTGTGGTTTCGGTGCTGTGCATGGCGAAGGACAGGGCATCGTCGTCCAGGCCATCGGCCACCGGTCCGAAACGGCGCAGCAACTGCCCATCGCTCCAGTCCAGCGGGCTTTGCGCCGTCAAGCGCCAGGCGCCGTGGCCATTGCTGCATAGGCGCGGGGCGTAGCCGCCGCGCGGATGGCGCACGCGCAATTGGCCATTGGCGCCTTGCAGCGCCTCGAACACCTCACCTTCGATACGGATGAAGCGGCGTTCATCTTGCAGGTAAACGCCCCGCGAGTCGGGAACCGCGTGCTCGGCCAAGGGCGTGTCGCTGCGATAGCCTTCGAGCGACGCCGACCACAGCCGTTCCCGGCCCTCATCCACGACGCTGCGCAGAGCGTCGACGAAGCCTGCCCGCTGCAGTGTGACGCCGGCGCCAGCTACGGCAGCAACGCTCACCACATTGAGCAGAATCGACTCGACCTGGGCCAGGGCCTGGGCATTGTCGCCTTCTTCCCAGGCCTCGATACCGTGGAAAACACTGCCCATGATCTGCGCGGCACCCAGGGCCATCATCAGAGGGTTCAAGGCAGGCACGAACATCGCCGCAACGTTGAGTACGGTCAGGCCGGCCTCCAGCCAGTGGGTCAAGCTTGCCAAGCGCTGTTTGGCATCGACGTCGGCGGTCGGCACGGCAATCGCCCTGGCGTCGCCCTTGAGTCGTAGTACATGCAACGTATACAGCTGCGACCAAGGTTGCTCGGGCAGTTGGCTGATGTCGATCGTCAGGTGCACCTTGGGCCTAGGATTCTTGGCCTCGTCTGGTTTGGCGAACAGTTTTTTGCGTAAAGCGCGTTCCAGTACAGGCTGCAGCGTCAGAGGTGCCAGCGTGATGAGGCGCCGACGCCATGCGCTATCGGCCAGCGCTTGGCGCAGTACGCGGGTGGCATGCGCGCGCGAGGCGTACTCGTGTACGCTGCCGCCGGCTTCGCTGGGCAGATAGACGATGATCGGGCTCGACCCGCTGCCGGCGTCTGGGCCGATCAGCAGCAGTTCGTGCAGATCGACGGTTTCCAGGATCATCCGCCAACAGCGCACGGCCCGTGTACCGTAGCGCGGCGTCCTGACACCTGCACACAGCTGCTCGATGGCCGTCAGACCGGCGTCGCTGAGTCTGCCGCGCACATGAGCGATGCGCGCCTGGACGCGCAGTTCCGCTTGGTTGGCCTGGCGCCATAGGGTCGGTAGCGAGTCCTTGGCGTGGTCGAGCACGGTGACCAGATGGCGCTGATAGGACTGACCCAGGTCGAGTTGGCGACAATGTCTGATGAAACCGGCCAGCGTCAGACCTGGTATTGGCTGGAAGTCCGTGGCACTGCGTTGCAGACGATCCAGCGGTTGGACTTCAGTGTCAGCGGTGAAGTTGTGCAGTGCGGCTTCCAGCAGGGTGCGTGTCTGCGCTGCGCCCTTGGGTATCACGGGGGATCGTTCCCGAGGCGGGGTCTGGCCCAGTGGAGACGGACCTGTGGTGGGCTTTTTCAGCTCGAAGGGTTGATGGACGAAGCATGCTTCGGTCACCGACACCTCATCGCCCAGGCCTGCGCTTAGCAACGGCTCGCAGAATTCGACGATACCCTTGAGCGGCGCCAGCGCGGCATGCAAGGCCTGACGCCGCTGGTCGCGCAAGGTGATGACGTCGCGAATGGCCTGCTGAGCGACAGGACTGGCCTGGCTAAACCAGGCATAAGGTTGCCCCTGCTTGTCCAGGTATTCCTTGCGCAGGCGGCTCAGGATCGGCTGAACATGGTCAGGATGGAGCGTCTTGCTCCAGGCGGGGAGGGTGCGCACGATCTGTGCGTGGTGCAGCGGCGGGGTCATGGAGGCATTCCCATAGTCGAGGAATGCCCATCAGAACCCAACGCCTTTGGCCTTGAGCGGTATCGGGCTAGTGCCTTGCACCCGAGTCGGTCACGCACATGCGACGGTCGGCGAGGGGCCAGCGCGCGCGGGCGACCTGGGGCACTGTAGGGTGCCGGCCTGACGCGCGGGCGCCAGGCGCAAGCCAGGGAGAAAGCGTATGCATTCGCGGTTCGGTCCAAGGGACCATCTGCTGGACTTAAATGGCATCGAGGTGGCTGTACGCACCTGGGGCCCGGAAGACGGCATTCCGCTGTTGGCCTTGCACGGTTGGCTGGATAACGCTGCGTCGTTCGAGCGCTTGGCGCCGATGCTCGAGGGTTGTTTCGTGGTCGCCCCCGACCTCGTCGGGCATGGCCGTTCGGACCACCGTCGCCACGACAGCGGCTACTACCTGTGGGAGCATGCCGAAGACATGCTGGCGGTCACCGACAGTCTGGGGTTGGCGCAATTTCATGTGCTCGCCCATGGTATGGGCAGCGGTGTCGCATCGCTGCTGGCGGCCATGACCAGCGGGATCGCCAGTATGATTTTCCTCGACGGCATGGGCGCGCCGTTCACCGTGGCTGACGATGATCGCGTGCAGCATCTGGCGCGAGCCTACCGGCTCAAGCGCATGGTCCAGCGCAGCCAGGCCCAGGGCTTCAGCGAGCCCCACGGCAGCCGTTTCGACGACCTCGAAGCTGCCCTTGAACAACGGCGCAAGCGCTTGGATGGCGAACTGTCGGACGATGCGACGCGTTTGCTGGCTCTGCGCGATCTACTGCAACTGAGCGATGGCTACTGCTGGCGTCACGACCCACGTCTGGTGCTGCCTGAGCCCATGCCCCTGACCGAGCGCGAAGCCTGCGACCTGCTGCGCCAGATCCGCTGCCCGCTCTACTTGATGCTTGGCCGCCAGGGGGCATTCGCCGACAACGGTTTCGCCCAGCGCAAGGATGCCTTGCCGAGCCAGGCCAAGGTCTCCTGGCATCCTGGCGGGCATCACTTTCACCTCGAAGCGCCGGACCGTACGTTGGTCGATCAGCTCCTGCGCATCCTGGCTCGGCATGAAGGGAGCGGGTTGTTACGTCGGGTCAATGAATAGAACCCCAAGCCGAGCCGCAACGCCCACGTGTCACGCGTCCACTTGAGCCGTTGCGCGGATCCTGTGGGAGGCGACTGTCAGTCGATTCGGCCGATGCAGGCACGGGCATCGCAATAGTGGCCGGGCTGCTCGGCAATGGTCAGGATGCCGGCGCAAGGCGCGAGGATCGAGGTTTCCATCTTCATCGCTTCCATGACCGCGATGACCTGGCCAGCCTCTACTCGGGCGCCGTGCTCTGCTACCCAGGCATGCAGGTTGCCGGCCACGGGTGTGAGCACGGCGCGCTCGTCCAGCGCCCCAGCGGCGGCAGGGGCGTCTGCCAAGGGGGCCGCGCCAGCGAGGTTGATACCCGCCAGCAAACCCGCCGGCAGGCCCAGCGCATGGCGCTTGCCATCGATTTCGACGAACGTGCGCAGCACCGCGTCATCAGCGCTGTTGGCGGCACGTGGGGCGATGTCGATGCGTTCGGCGAAGTCGGTCTCGATCCAGCGGGTGTGCACGGCGAAGGTGCCATCGTCGGTAAAGTCCGGGTGGTCCATCACGGCCCGGTGGAACGGCAACACCGAGGCCACGCCTTCGATGGTGAATTCTGCCAGAGCGCGGCGAGCGCGGCGGATGGCCTGCTCACGGGTGGCGCCGGTCACGATCAGCTTGGCGATCATCGAGTCGAAATTGGCCGATACCCTCGACCCCTCGACCACGCCGCTGTCAAGGCGCACACCCGGTCCGCTCGGTGCCAGGAAGCGCTCGATGGCGCCTGGTGTGGGCAGGAAGCCGTTGCCCGCATCCTCGGCATTGATGCGGAACTCGAAACTGTGACCACGTGGCGCAGGGGTACCCTGGAACGACAGCGGTAGGCCATCGGCGATGCGCAACTGTTCGATCACCAGATCGATGCCGCTGGTTTCCTCGGTGACCGGGTGCTCGACCTGCAGTCGGGTATTGACCTCCAGGAACGACAGGGTGCCATCGCTGCTCAGCAGGAATTCGACTGTGCCGGCGCCGACATAACCTGCTTCGGCGCAGATTTTGCGGGCCGAGTCATGGATACGTTGACGCAGGCTGTCGTCCAGATAGGGCGCAGGAGCTTCCTCGATGAGTTTCTGGTTACGCCGCTGCAGCGAGCAGTCGCGGGTGCCGACCACTTCGACCCGGCCATGGCGGTCGGCAATGATCTGCGCCTCGATGTGGCGTGGGCGGTCCAGGAACCGCTCTACGAAACACTCGCCACGGCCAAAGGCAGTGACCGCCTCTCGTACCGCAGACGCATACAGGTCGCTGACTTCGTCGAGGTTCCAGGCCACCTTGAGACCACGACCGCCACCACCGAAGGCGGCTTTGATGGCGATCGGCAGGCCATGGCGCTCGGCGAAGGCCAGGACCTCGGCGGCATCCTTGACGGGGTCTTCGGTACCGGCCACCAGCGGTGCGCCGACCTTGAGGGCGATGCGCCGGGCCTGCACCTTGTCGCCGAGGGCATCGATGGTGTCGGGGTTAGGGCCGATCCAGGTCAGCCCGGCGGCGAGCACCGCGCGGGCGAAGTCGGCACGCTCGGAGAGGAAGCCGTAGCCCGGGTGTACCGCATCGGCACCGGCTCGGGCCGCCACGGCCAGCAGTTTGTCGATGTTCAGGTAGCTGTCGGCTGGGCGTTGGCCATCGAGTGCGTAGGCTTCGTCGGCCTGGCGCACGTGCAGGGCATCGATGTCGGCGTCGGCGTATACCGCCACGCTGGCGACGCCATAGTCACGACAGGCGCGGGCGATACGCACGGCGATTTCGCCACGGTTGGCAATCAGGACCTTTTTCATCGGGCTTGGATCTCGTTGGAAGGGGCAGGCTGCACGGGCTCGAAAGTGCCCAGCGGGTTGAAGCGAATTTGTGCGTTGACCGGGATCTGCCCGGCCAAGTCCAAGTGATGCGGGGCGACCACGGCGATCACCGGGTAGCCGCCAGTCAGCGGATGGTCGGCCAGGAACAGCACGGGCTGACCGCTGGGCGGTACCTGGATGGCGCCGACGCTGGTGCCTTCGCTGGGCAATTCACCGTCGATGGCGCGCTGTAGCGGCTGTTCGCCGGCAAGGCGAATGCCGATGCGATTGGACTGTGGGGTCACCTGCCATTGCTGTTCGGCCAGCAACGCCTGGGCCTGGGAGGTGAACCAGTCGCTGCGTGGGCCCATCACTACATCCAGGGTGACGACTTCTCCTGGGCGCGGCATGGCGAAGGCGGGTTGTTCATCGAGTGAGACCGCAGTGCCACCGACACGGGTGTTGAACCCCAGGCGATCACCGGCAGCCACCGCTTTGGGACCGACCTGGGCCAGGGTGTCGGTAGCCAGGCTGCCGAGTACGGGAGTCGCGCTGAAGCCACCACGGATGGCCAGGTAGTTGCGCAAGCCGGCACTCGGCGCCTGCAAACTGACCTGGTCGCCGGCCTGCAGGATGAATGGCGCATACAGGGCAGGGCGTAGCCGCTGGCCACTGAGGGTCCGGACTTCGATTACGCTGTTGGCACCGGTCACCGCCGCCACGGTCTGACCATGGCATACGAAGCTCAAGCCGCCCATCAGTACTTCCAGGCAGGCACTGGCCGGGTCGTTGCCCACCGCTCGGTTCGCCGCCCGCAGTGCTCCTCGGTCGAGGGCGCCGGAGGCAGACACGCCCTGGCCGGCGCGACCCGGGCGGCCGAGGTCCTGGAACAGGGTCTGCAAGCCCGACGAGACGATTTCCAGATGGGGTCCGGTGGCAGACTCGACCGACTGCACTGACTCAGGTACTTGCACCTGGGGGGCAGCCTGCGGCCCGGCATCGACGAAGCGAACACGATGACCTGGTTGCAGCAGGGCAGGCTCATCGCGCTCCAGGTCCCACATGCGCGTGGCGGTGACGCCAATGATCTGCCAGCCGCCAGGGCTGGCCTGTGGGTAGATGCCGCTGAAACCGCCGGCCAATGCCACTGCGCCAGCCGGAATGCGGGTACGCGGGGTGCTGCGCCGGGGCACCACGAAGCCGGCACCGCCACTGAGGTAGGCAAAGCCTGGAGCAAACCCGCAGAAGGCAACGCTGTAGTCGCTGCCGGTATGACGGCGGATCACTTCATCGCGGCTGATGCCCAGTTCGCGTGCCACGTCGTCGAGGTCTTCGCCGTTGTAATGCACCGGGATCTCGATGAGCTTGCCGGCCCCGCGCGTTTTGCTGCCCAGATCACGCTCGGCGATCTGTGCAGCAAGTGCCTCGCGGCTGATCGCGCCTGGGCGAAAGTACACCAGCAAGGTCCGGGCGGCCGGCACGATCTCTTCTACGCCAGCGATCGGCGCTTGCTGCAAGGCGTCGAACAGGGCGAGGGTCTCGTCCAGATTCGCCAGCTCGACCAGCAACGCATTCAGGCTGACCGGATAGAAACGCATGGTCCACTCCTATACGTGGTAATGGCTGTCGGGGACGTCGGTGATGAACATGTGGCCTGGCGCGTGAGAGATCGCGAACGGCACCTTCGATGCCATGACCACCGCCTGGGGAGTGACGCCGCACGCCCAGAACACCGGGATCTCCCCCGGTTTGATGGTCACCGCGTCGCCGAAGTCGGGTCGGGCGATGTCGGCGATACCGAGCAGGCCGGGCTCACCGACATGCACCGGCGCGCCGTGTACGCCGGGGTAGCGACCGGTAATCTTTGCCGCGTCGGCTACCCGGTCGGCCGCTATCGGGCGCATCGATACCACCATGTCGCCTTGCAGGCGGCCGGCCGGGCGGCAGGCGCGGTTGGTGCGGTACATCGGCACGTTGCAGCCCTCGCTGATGTGGCGCACATCGATGCCGGCTTCGAGCAAGTCATGCTCGAAGGTGAAGCTGCAACCGATCAGGAAACTGACCAGGTCGTCATGCTCGGCCCACAACTGGCGAGCATCGCTGACTTCTCCGACCAGTGCGCCGTCACGCCAGACGCGATACAACGGCAGGTCGGTGCGCAGGTCGGCGTCAGCGGCGAGGAAGGTCGAATGATCGCCGGGTTCGGTGACATCGAGCACCGGGCAGGCTTGCGGGTTGCGTTGGGCGAAGAGCAGGAAGTCGTAGGCCCACTCACGTGGCAGGCAGATCATGTTGCACTGGGTCAGGCCGGGCGCATGGCCGGCGGTGGGCGAGACCAGGCCGTCACGGTAACGGGCGCGTGCGGCTACGGCGGCATTGCGGGCTTGCTCGAATGGATTCATGGATGGCCTCAGGAAAACGCGCGGAGGGTGGTACCGGCTTTGAGCAGGCATTGCTTGACGCAGCGGGCGATATCGACAGCGTCAGGGCTGTCCCCGTGCACGCAGATCGAGTCGGCTTGCAGGCAGATGACCTGGCCGTCCTCGGCCTCGATCTCGCCATCGCGCACCAGGCGCAACATGCGCTGGGCGATCAGCTCGGCATCGTGCAGCACGGCGCCGGGGCGCCCCCTCGCAACCAGGGTGCCCTGGGCGGTGTAGGCGCGGTCGGCGAAAGCCTCGGCGACGCACGCCAGGCCCGCTTCGGTGGCCCAGCCGATCAACGGCGAGTTGGCCAGGCATACCAGCTTGAGCTGCGGATCCAGGCGCAGCACCGCCTGGATCACTGCCGCCGCCTGAACCGGGTCGGCGGCGATGGTGTTGTACAGCGCACCGTGGGGTTTGACGTAGCTGACCTGGGTGCCGACGCTGCGGGCCAGGCCTTGCAGGGCACCGATCTGGTAGATGACGTCGGCGCTCAGCTGCTCGGCGGGCACGCTCATGTTGCGCCGGCCAAAGCCGACCAGATCGGGATACGACACATGGGCGCCCACGGCCACGCCACGGGCGGCTGCAGCTTGCAGGGTACGCAGGATTCCGGCGGGATCACCGGCATGGAAACCGCAGGCGACATTGGCGCTGGTGACGATTTCGAGCATCGCGGCATCGTCGCCCATGCTCCAGGCGCCGAAGCTTTCGCCGAGGTCGCTGTTAAGGTCGATGGCAGGCATGAACAGGGTCTCCTAAGCAGTCTCAGGCTGCGTTGATGAAGGCGAAAATGGCACCGGCCGACTTGAATGCCATGTACCACGACAGCAGGCAAGTCAGCGCGCCCAGCACCAGTAACCAGCGCGGGTAGTGATAGCCACCCATCAGGTCGGAGCGGCGCCAGCCGACGTACATGAAGATGCTCAGGCCCAGCGGCAGGATCAGCCCGTTGAAGCCCCCGGCGAACACCAGCAGTGCCGCCGGCGGTTTGCCTGCTGTCAGGTATACGGCGAGCGCGACCAGAATGAAACAGACCGTGGCGCGGTGGCGGATGCGTTCGTTGATCTGCTTGGAGAATACGGTGATGAACGACATCGAGGTATAGGATGCGCCGATCACGCTGCTGATTCCCGCTGCCCAGAGCACCAGGCCGAAGGCGATCAGGCCAGCGTTGCCCGCCGCTGCGCCGAACGCCTGGGCTGCCGGGTTGGCGGCCTGGCCGGATACGTCGATCACCACACCGCTGGCGACCACGCCGAGGATCGCCAGGAACAACACGTAGCGCGCCACGCCGGTCACCAGGATTCCGGTAAGGGCGGCCTTGGAGACCACATCGATGTTTTCGATGCCCACGGTGCCCTTGTCCAGCAGCCGATGCGCGCCGGCATAGGTGATGTAGCCGCCGACGGTGCCGCCGACGATGGTGGTGATAGCAGCGAAGTCGACGAAATCAGGCCAGACCGCCTGCCGCAGTGCCTCGCCCAACGGCGGGTGGGTAGAGCAGGCGGCGAACACGATCAGACCGACCTTCAGTGTGCCCAGCGCGATCATGATGCGGTCCATGGCAATGCCGGCGCGGTGCGACGAGAAGATCGCGATGGCCACCATGGCACTCAGCGCGCCTCCCCATCTGGGGTCGAGCCCGGTCAGGGCGTTGAGACCCAGCCCTGCGCCGGCGATGTTGCCCAGACTGAACACCAGGCCACCGAAAATCACCAGGACCGCCAGCACGTAGCCGCTGCCGGGAATGGCGGCGTTGGCCAGGTCCGAGGCGCGCATGCGGGTGAGGCTGACAATGCGCCAGACGTTCAACTGCACAACGAAGTCGATCAAGATCGAGGCCAGGATACCGAAGGCGAACGCAGCGCCGAGCGTGGCGGTGAAGGTGGCGGTCTGGGTGAGGAAACCCGGGCCGATAGCGGAGGTCGCCATCATGAATATCGCGGCTATCAGGGACGATCGACGGGCCTTGCTGAACGCTAGAGCGGTCTGTGTCACGGCGGCATTCCTATAATGAGGGATAACCTGGCCGAGCAATCTCCATGCCATATGCCTTTTATAGTGCTAAATGTGCTGATCTATATCGGCTACATTGTTCAACAATCCTGTTCAGGTGAGTGATCATTGTGCACCAGATTGTTACACTTCGACTCAGACCTGCTACCGGATGAAGCACGTCCAGGCTTTGTGCCTTGCCAGGTAACGAGCTCTCGGGGAATATCCGTCTGATCTCCTTATTCTGGACTGCCCATGAACGACGCTTCTTCCTCACTCCCTCGTACGCTGGGGGAGTCGATCACTCAGGAAATCCGCCGCATGCTGGTCGAGGGCGAACTGGCTCCGGGGCAACGGCTGTCCGAAGCGGCGCTGGCCGAAACCTTGCAGATTTCCCGTAACACATTGCGCGAGGCGTTTCGCGTGTTGACTCGGGAGGGCTTGCTCAAGCACGAACCCAACCGAGGCGTGACCGTGGCCGAACCGGACATGGCCTCGATCATCGACATCTACCGTGTGCGGCGTTTCATCGAATGCAAGGCCATCGCCCAGGGGTTTCCGCTGCACCCCGGTACAGTGCACATGCGCGAGGCGGTTGAAGCCGGCATGCAAGCGCGTGAAGCCAAGGACTGGGTCGGGGTGGGCACAGCCAACATGCTGTTCCATCGGGCGGTCGTCGAACTGGCCGACAGCCCGCGGTTGCTGGTGTTCTATGGCCAGATATCGGCAGAGCTGCGGCTGGCGTTCGGGGTACTCAACGACCCTGAATTCCTGCACCTGCCTTATCTGGACATGAATGCAGCGATCTTGCGCTGTGTCGAGGAAGGGCGGGCGGAGGAGGCCATGCGCATGTTGGAAAACTATCTGGTGCAGTCTGAGCGCATCGTCCTGGCGGCATATGAGCGGCGGATGTTGCGCTGATGGCGCATGCCTGGAGAGGTGCGATGTCGGTGGAACCGAGCGCCCCAACGCACATCTTCGGTGAACCGCTCACACACCCATGCTGAATCGATTTTCCAAAAAATTGACGTCAAAATGCCATCAAAAGCTTTCAAGATGTGTCACCTCCGGCCGATAGGACATATCCACACAGCCTGGAGGTGATCTGTCCATGAAGCTTACAGTCAAGAGCAAGTTGCTCTGTCTAGCCATCGTCCCCGCATTGCTCTTCGCCCTGATTCTAAGCGGCGTCGCTTCGTGGATGTTGCAGCGCAGTGCGACGACAGAAATGCAGGAAGGACGCGAAAAACTGGTGGAGCGCAACCGCCAGGTATTGAAGAACTACGTGGACGTGGCTCTGACCACCATCCAGCCGCTGCACGAGGCTTCCGCCCCAGGCGATCTGCAGGCCCGCGACAAGGCGCTGGCGCTGCTCAAACCGGTCAAGTTCGGTGAAGAGGGCTACTTCTTCGGCTACGACACCAAGGGTGTGCGGGTCTTCCGCGGCGATAGCCCGGCGGGCATCGGCACGAGCTTCTGGAACAAGCGCGATCCCGATGGCTCCTACCATTACCAGACCTTCGTCGAGGTAGCCAAGAACGGCACCCACTACATCGACTACCAGGCGCCAAAGCCGGGCGATGAGACGGTGCTCGTGCCTAAGCTCGGTTATACCGTGTACCTGCCGAAATGGGACCTGGTACTGGGCAGTGCGATCAACATGGACGACATCGATGCGGCCATGGCCCTGGAGCAGGCGGCGGTCGACAAGCGCACCCGCAGCATTCTGATCAGCGTTTTCGTGGTGACCCTGGTGCTGCTGCTGGCCACCGCCGCAGTGGGGGCCTGGCTCGCCAACAGCATCGTGCGCCCCCTGCGCGTGCTCAAGAGCAACCTCGACGATATCGCGGCCGGCGACGGCGACCTGACCCACCGTCTGGCTATCACCAGCCGCGACGAACTGGGTGACCTGGCCGCCTCGTTCAACCGCTTCGTCGAAAAGATCCATGGCATGGTGCGTCAGATCGCACAGATGACCACCGACCTTGCCGGCCTGGTGGAGCAGGCGACCCAGCAGACGATGCGTTCCGAACAAGCCATGCAGCGTCAGCGCGAGGAAACCGACCAGGTCGCCACGGCTATCCACGAGATGTCCGCCGCCGCCCAGGAGGTCGCGCGCAGCGCCCAACGTGCCGCCGAGGCCGCTTCGGAAACCGACCAGCAAGGTCAGGCAGCACGCAAGGTGGTGGGGTCGAGCATCAGCGGCATGAGCTCGCTGGTCGAGGACATCCAGCTCAGCGGTACCAGCCTCGATAGCCTGCAGCAGGACGTGCGTTCGATCGTGTCGGTACTGGACGTGATTCGCTCGATTGCCGAGCAGACCAACCTGCTGGCCCTCAACGCTGCCATCGAAGCCGCCCGTGCCGGCGAGGCCGGCCGAGGTTTCGCCGTGGTCGCCGACGAGGTGCGCGCCCTGGCCAGCCGAACCCAGCAGAGCACTCAGGAAATCCAGGGCATGATCACTCGCCTGGAAACCGGCACCCATGCCTCGGTCGAAGCCATGCGCCGCTCCACCGAAGCCGGGCAGGGGGCCAATGAGCAGACCAACGCGGTCGGCGCTTCACTGGATTCGATTTCCGGCCTGATCGCCACCATCAATGCGATGAACGCACAGATCGCCAGCGCCGCCGAAGAACAGACCTCGGTGGCCGAGGAGATCAACCGCAGCGTGCACCAGATCGCCGGTGCCGTGGAAAATCTCGCCGAAGAAACCGAACAGAGCGCCAGCACCATGCGCGATGTTTCGACCCTCGGCGGCAACCTCAGCGCCTTGGTGCGGCAGTTCAAGATCTGAAGAAACGTTTAAGCGGCCCGCGGCGGTGGTCGCCGGCAGCGATAGCTGGTTTAGTGACGACTGATTGCTTAGCTAGGTAATGATTAGCTGCCGATCAAATCGCGCGGTGCCGAGGAGGGCGCCGCCCGACTCATGAAGAGAAACATAAGAAAAATCGCACTCCCGTGTTCAGCCCAAGGAGTAAAGCAAGAGATGCTTGATGACGATACTTCGCCCGCACGGCGTGACTTCCTGCGTAAGTCGTTGACGCTGATCCCCGTGGTCACCCTGGCCAGTGCCGGCGTTCCTGCCAGCACCTTCGCCCAGACCCCGGCCAGCGACGCTGCGGCCAAGCCGCAAGCGGCTCCCGTAGCAGCGGCCGGAGGCTACCAGCCGACCTTTTTCACAGCTGAAGAATGGGCCTTTCTGATCGCCGCGTGCGATCGGTTGATCCCATCCGATCATGTCGGGCCGGGTGCCGTGGAACTGGGCGTCCCCGAATTCCTCGATCGGCATATGCAAACCCCCTATGCCAACGGCGCGATCTGGTACATGCAAGGCCCCTTCCTCGAAGCAGCCCCTGAGTTCGGTTACCAGGGCCGGTTGAACCTGCGCGAGATCCTGCGGATCGGCATCAAGGCATTCGACGGCCACTGCCGTCAGGCATTTGCCGGCAAGGTGTTCGCCGAACTGTCCCATGCCCAGCAGGAAGACCTGCTCAAAGCCGCCGAGGGCGGCAAGCTGGCGCTGGAAGACATCTCCTCGAAGCTGTTCTTCGGCAGCTTGCTGGCTGAAGTGCGCAACGGTTACTTCGCCGACCCTTCCCATGGCGGCAACAAGAACATGGGGGCCTGGAAGATGATCGGCTACCCCGGCATGCGTGCCGACTACATGGATTGGGTCACGGTGCGTGACAAGCCGTATCCGTTACCACCCGTGGACCTGGCCGGACGGAGGGGCTGAACATGACGAATGCAAAACCGAAAGTGGACGCCGTCATCGTCGGCATGGGCTGGACCGGGGCGATCCTGGCCAAGGAATTGACCGACGCTGGACTGCACGTGGTGGTGCTCGAGCGCGGTGCCGACCGCGACACCCAGCCGGATTTCGCCTATCCCAAGGTGGTCGACGAGCTGGAAGGGTCGGTCCACCGCCGCTACCTGCAAAGCCTCTCCCAGGAAACCGTCACCGCACGCCACAACCCCGGTGCCACGGCCGTGCCGTACCGGCAGATCGGTTCGTTCAAACCGGGTACGGGGGTCGGGGGCGCGGGCAGTCACTGGTCGGGCTGCCACTTCCGCGCGCTACCCGAAGACTTCAAACTGCGCAGCAACGTCGAGCAGCGCTACGGCGCCAAGTTCATTCCCTCGGACATGAGCATCCAGGACTTCCCGATCACCTACGAAGACCTCGAGCCGCATTTCGATCACTTCGAGCATGTCTGTGGGACATCCGGCAAGGCCGGTATCATCAAGGGCGTCCGCCAGCCAGGCGGCAACCCGTTCGAGGGCTCGCGTTCACGCGAGTTTCCACTGGGTCCCAACCCCAATTATCTGGGCGCCGAGATGTTCTACAAGGGCGCCCGCGAGATGGGCTGGGATCCATACCCGATCCCGGCATCCAATGCGTCGGGCCCTTACGTCAACCCCTATGGCTGCCAGATGGGGCCATGCAATGCCTGCGGTTTCTGCAGCGACTACGGCTGCCTGAACTACTCCAAGGCCAGCCCCAACATCAGCATCCTGCCGGTGCTGCGTCAGCGCAAGAACTTCGAGCTGCGCACCCACGCCCAAGTGCTCAAGGTGAACCTCGACAGCGATGGCAAGAAGGCCACCGGCGTGACCTACCTCGATGCTCAGGGCCGCGAAGTCGAACAGCAGGCCGACTTGGTGCTGCTGTGCGCATTCTCGCTGTACAACGTGCACCTGATGCTGTTGTCCGGCATCGGTAAGCCCTACGATCCGCAGACCGGCGAAGGCACGGTCGGACGCAACTACTCCTACCAGAACCTCAACCGGGTGGTGCTGTTCTTCGACAAGGACGTCCAGGCCAACCAGTTCATGGGCATCGGTGGTGCCGGGACGACCATGGACAATCTCAACGGCAACCAGCTCGACAATGCTCGCGCCGGCTTTGTCGGTGGCGGCATCATCTGGGCCCGTCAGCCGGGGGCCGGACCCGTGCGCGGGATCAACGTGCCGCCGGGCACGCCGAACTGGGGCACGGCCTGGAAGCAGGCGGCCAGCGATGCGTTCCGTCACTCGTTCTACTTCGAAGTACAGGGTGCCTGCATGTCGTACAAGCAGCACTACCTCAGCCTCGACCCGACCTACAAGGACGCCTTCGGCCGGCCTCTGCTGCGCATGACCTTCGACTGGCACGACAACGAGGTCAAAGCCTCGCAGTTCCTGGTCGGCAAAGCACAGGAGATGTCCAGGATACTCAACCCGACAGCGCTTTCCGGCGACGCGAAGAAGCCCGGCGAGCACTACAACATCACCAAGTACCAGAGCACGCACACCTGCGGCGGGGCGATCATGGGCAGCGATCCGAAGACCTCGGCGTTGAACCGTTACCTGCAGTCCTGGGACGTGCACAACGTGTTCGCCATCGGTGCCAACGCCTTCCCGCAGAACAATGGCTACAACCCGACCGGCATGGTCGGTGCGCTGGCCTACTGGTCGGCCAAGGCGATTCGCGAACAATACCTGAAAAACCCTGGCCCGCTGGTCCAGGCCTGAGGAGAGATGACCATGAAGAAGTTTCTCCTGCGCTTGCTTGGCCTGGCGCTGCTGCTGTTCGTCGCTGTTCTGGCCTATGCCTTGTGGCCGACCAAGACCGCGCCGCTCGCGCCGATCGCCAGCGTCGACCAGGCACTGATCGACAAGGGCCGTTACTTGGCCGATGCCGGGGACTGCACCGCCTGCCATACCAGCAAGGACGGCAAGCCGTTCGCCGGTGGCCTGGCGATCGCCTCGCCGATCGGCACCCTGTACAGCACCAACATCACACCGGACAAGGACACCGGTATCGGCAACTACTCGCTGGACGCGTTCGACCGGGCCTTGCGCCACGGTATCGCCGCCAACGGCGACAGCCTGTATCCGGCCATGCCGTATCCGGCCTATGCCCGGATCAGCGATGACGACGTGCGGGCGTTGTATGCCTACTTCATGCAAGGAGTGGCACCGGTCAAGGCGGACAACCGTGGCAACGACGTAGCCTGGCCGCTGTCGATGCGCTGGCCGTTGGCGATCTGGCGCAAGCTGTTCGCCCCGGCACCAGAAGCCGTGGCCTTCGACGCCGGTCGCTACCCGAATGCCCAGGTCGCCCGCGGTGCCTATCTGGTACAAGGCCTGGGTCACTGCGGCAGTTGCCATACCCCAAGGGCGGCTACCCTGCAGGAAAAGGCCCTGGACGAATCGGGTGAGGCGTTCCTCGCCGGTGGCCCGGTGATCGACGGCTGGCTGGCGGTGAACCTGCGTGGCAATCCGGCCGATGGCCTGGGGGCATGGAGCGCCGAGGATATCGTCGCGACCTTGCGCAGCGCACGCAGCCCCACCCATGCGGTACTCGGCGGGGCCATGGGCGATGTAGTGGTGCACAGCACCCAGCATCTGGCTGACGATGACCTGCAGGCCATCGCTGCCTACCTCAAGACCCTGCCGGCTAGCGCCAATCCGGTGTCGTCGTTCAAGGCCGATCCGGCAACGGCCAAGGCCTTGCAGTCCGGTCAGGAAAGCGGGCGTGGCGCGCAGTTGTACCTCGATAACTGCGCCGCCTGCCACCGTACCGATGGCCTGGGCTATGCGCGGGTGTTCCCGAAGATCGCCGGCAATTCCTCGGTGCTGTCTGCCGACCCGGTGTCGATGATCCGCTTGGTCCTGCACGGCAGCAAGCTCCCGGCTACCGCCAGCGCGCCGTCGCAGCTGGGCATGCCCGGCTTCGCCTGGCGCATGAGCGACGAGGAGGTGGCGCAGTTGCTCACCTTCGTCCGTAGCAGCTGGGGCAACCAGGCCCCACAGGTGACTGCGACCGACGTCGCCGGCGTCCGTGCGACCCTGGCAAGCGAGTAATTTTCGCGGTCAGCCAGTGGCCGGCGCCTGTGCAATGCAGGTGCCGGCGCACGGGGCGCTCAGGCGCCGTGCTCACCTTCGAGGCGCTTGAGAAGCGCCTCGGCCACGGCTTTCGAGGATGCCGGGTTCTGACCGGTGATCAGGTGCTCATCCACGACCACGTAGCTCTGCCAGTCCGCTGCCTTGGAATACTCGCCGCCGTTGCTCACCAGCATGTCCTCGACCAAGAAGGGCACGACCTGGGTCAACCCGACCGCGTCTTCCTCGGTGTTGCTGAAGCCGGTGACTCGTTTGCCCTTGCCCACAGGATGGCCGTCGGGTGCCTTGACGTGCTTCAACACCCCGGGGGCGTGGCACACCGTGGCAACCGGTTTGTTGGCGGCGTAGAAGGCTTCGATGAGGATTCGCGAGTCCTTGTCCTCGGCCAGGTCCCAAAGCGGTCCGTGACCGCCTGGATAGAACACCGCGTCGAAGTCGTACGGATCGATTGCAGCCAACGGCACGGTATCGGCCAGTGCCATCTGGCCCTCGGTGTCGCTGGCAAATCGGCGCGTGTCATCGGTTTGCGCATCCGGCTCGTCGCTCTTGGGGTCCAGCGGTGGCTGGCCGCCCTTGGGCGAGGCGAGAGTGACATCGGCCCCGGCGTCGAGAAACACGTAGTAGGGGGCGGCGAATTCTTCCAGCCAGAAGCCGGTCGTCTTACCGGTGTCGCCTAGTTGATCGTGGGATGTCAGGACCATCAGGATCTTCTTCATGTACGCCATCCTCCAGCAAGGTTGACGCAGCGCGCCGCTCGCACTGCGTAAGGGGTGAGAGGGTGTAACGGATCGAGAGGTTCAGTGGCGTACCAGCAGGTCATACGCCAGATAGCTGCTAGAGTCTAATACCAGCGGTTCGCGGACAGGTTGAAGGAGACAACATGAATTCGATTCGTTCCACTCTCTACGCCCATGCCGCCTCCACGCTCACCAGGCAAGCCCCGTCGCTGATCTGAACCGGTTGTCAGTACGGAGTCTGCACATGTCAGGACGCGGTAATCTTCGCAGGTTTGGCCTGCTCCTGGCCCTGTGCCTGGCGCCTTCAGCGGTGTGGGCCCAGGATACCTGCCGACAACTGACCGCCACCGGCAACCCCGAATATCCCCCTTATCTGTGGCGTGACCCAGAGGACCCGCAGCGTCTGATCGGTGCCAATGCCGATCTGCTCAGGCAGGTGGGTGCATCACTCGGCCTGGAAGTGAAGGTGATCTACGCAGGTCCTTGGTCACGCGCCCAGGAGGAAGTGCGCACTGGCCATATCGATCTGTTGGCCGGCTACTTCATCACTCAGGCTCGTCAGCAGACGATGAACTTCATCCGCCCGCCGTTTCTGTCGACCCCAAGCGTGGTATGGGTACGCCAGGATTCGTCCTTGCGTTTTCAAGGATGGGATGACCTCAAAGGCCACAAAGGCGGAACCCTGGTCAACAACAGCCATGGCCAGCAATTCGACGATTACGCCAAGGCCAACCTGACCCTCGAGGCGGTGCCCACCGCCCGTCAGGCATTCGAGAAACTGCTGCTCAGGCGCAGTGAGTACGTAGTCTACGAGCAGTACCCGGGCATGGCCTTGGCGCGCATGCTTGGCATCGACCAGCGCCTCAAGGTGCTTGAGCCAGCGGTGTCGAGCGAAGGGCTTTACCTCGCGTTGTCCCGTGCATCACCGTGTAACCAGGCGCAGTTGCGCCAGCAGCTTGCAGAGCAGATGAAAGAGGTCGTTGCCGGGCCATTGCCACAGCAACTGTTGGAGCTGAATCTGCAACGCTGGCAACAGCAGATGACAGGAGAGGCAAAGTGAGCTTGGTAGACCCGTTCTGCGCAGTGACGCGCTTCGTCGCTGAACTCGACCGCTGGCTGAGGGCGCGAGGCGCCGGCGGATTGGACGCTGAGCACCTAGAGGCGGCCCCAGGGATATCTGGCGCCGAGGTGCCAGCGTCGGTCCAGGCGTGGTTTGCCGAGACCTCGGTACGCGCTTTGGCGTCCCTGCCAGCATTGGCGGGTGTGGTGGCGGCGCTGGCCGATCTGGTGCCCAGTCTCGACTGGTACAAGCGGCCCAGCGATGGCTCGGACGCTGTCTTCGACGACGGCCACTTCAATGCCATCGTCGTCGGCGATGCAGGGCTGGCGTCCATGGGACAGGTTTTGATCGGCGTCTCGCTGATGGCACGGGGTGTCAGCTACCCCGTGCATCGGCATCCACCGGACGAGTGTTACCTGGTGCTGTCTCCCGGAGAGTGGTGGCGTGAGGATGACGGCTGGTGGACACCGGGTATCGGCAATCTGGTGCACAACGCCGGCAACCAGCTGCACGCCATGCGCGCCGGTGCCGAACCCCATCTGTCGGTGTGGGTGCTACAGGGGCAGGGCGCAGCCGGTTTCAGCCCGGGAAGCTGATACCGGCGCTCAGGTCCGCTGGCGTGTCGATATCCAGCAGCACCCCGGGATCGTCCACCTCGACACGGATGCAGGCCGGCGCATTGGCCTGAATCACCTGACGCCCCCCCTCATCGCCTTTCACCTGCTCCAGGGCTGCCCAGAATGCCCGGCCAAATATGACCGGGTGCCCGCGTTGACCCTGGTAAACCGGCATCACAATGCGCTCGGCATGGGCCTTGGCGCAGAGCGAGCGCAAGGTCGCTTGGGCGATCCACGGCATATCGCCCAGCAGCACGGCTGCCGCCTGGGCCGATGAATCCTGCAACGCCGCGATCCCCGCAGCCAGACTGGCGGAAAGTCCGACATTGGCCTGCCGCGCGCGAATCACTCTCACGCGTGGATCGATGTTCATCGCCTGATGGTCATCGTCGGGCCGCAATACCAAGGTGACGACGTCGAAATGCTCCAGCGCGAGCGCCAGCGTTGCACTGAGGACGGTCTGGCCGCCAGGTAGGTGCGCCTGGCGCTTGTCGCTACCGAAACGCTTGCCTTGGCCTGCGGCCAGCACCAGTGCTTGGTAGAGGCAGGCGTGAGTGGTCAATTGCTTTGAACGCATCTGGGAGCCTTTGGGTCGGACCTGAAAAAGCAGCATCAGCTGCACACCAGCATACCGACCGTGAGGCAAACGTGATGAGCGAAATGACAGATTCCCGCGCAGGCCTGCCGATTGGCCTGACGATCAACGGTCAGCCCAGGCAGTTGACCGTGGCGCCCTGGACGACCCTGCTCGACCTGCTCCGCGAGCAACTGGACCTGGTGGGTACCAAGAAAGGCTGCGACCATGGCCAGTGTGGCGCCTGCACGGTGTTGCGCAATGGCACGCGAATCAACGCCTGCCTGACCTTGGCCGTGATGTGCGACGGCGACCAGGTGACCACCATCGAGGGGCTGGCCACGGACGAGGGGCTGCATCCCTTGCAGCAGGCGTTCATCGATCATGATGCCTTCCAGTGCGGATACTGCACGCCGGGTCAGATCTGCTCGGCTCTGGGGCTGGCCCACGAGGGCAGGGCACATTCGCCTGAGCAATTGCGCGAGGCCATGAGCGGCAACCTGTGCCGTTGTGGTGCCTATGGCAACATCCTGGCTGCCGTGGAGCAGGCGCTGCCGCTGATCCACCGTGACAACGGAGGGTCGCGCCCATGACCCCCTTCGCCTACTGCAAACCCGCCAGCATCGAGCAGGCCGTGCGCCAGGCCGGACCACAGTCGCGCTATATCGCCGGTGGCACCAACCTGCTCGACCTGATGAAAGAGAACATCGCCAACCCGCAGACCCTCATCGACATCACCGGTCTGCCGCTACGGGAGGTGAGCGAGACTGCTGAGGGCGGCGTGCGCATCGGCGCCTTGGTCAGCAATGCCGAGCTGGCCTGGCATCCGCTGATCGAAAGTCGCTACCCGCTCCTGGCTCAGGCAATTCTGGCGGGGGCCTCGCCGCAGTTGCGCAACATGGCCAGCACCGGAGGCAACCTGTTGCAGCGCACCCGCTGCCAGTATTTCTACGATGTGGCCAGCCCCTGCAACAAGCGCCTGCCCGGCAGCGGTTGTCCGGCACGCGTCGGGCTCAATCGTAACCATGCGATCCTCGGTGCCAGTGCCCACTGCGTCGCAGTCCACCCTTCTGACCTCTGCGTAGCCCTGGCGGCGCTGGAGGCCGTGGTGCATGTGCGTGGGCTCGGTGGCGAGCGGCGCGTGCCGTTCAGCGACTTCCATCGCTTGCCCGCAGAGCATCCCGAGCGCGACAACTGCCTGAGCGATGACGAACTGATCCTGGCCATCGAGTTGCCGGCGCCGCTCGTCGATGCTGGCAGCCACTACCTGAAAATCCGTGATCGCGCTTCGTATGCCTTCGCCCTGGTTTCGGTGGCCGCCGCGCTCGTGCTCGAGGGACCACGCATAGGCACTGTGCGCTTGGCGCTGGGCGGTGTGGCGCACAAGCCGTGGCGCGATCCTGCCGTGGAGCGGCGCTTCGCTGGCCAGCCGGCCACCGAGCAAACCTATGCGCAGCTGGCAGGCGCATTGCTCCAAGGTGCCGACACACTGCCGGGCAATGCCTTCAAGGTCGCCTTGGCGACCCAGGCGATCATCCGCGCACTGACCGAGGCACAGACCCAGGGAGACGATCAATGACCCATTTCGAACCCAGCAGCGGTCTGCCGCTGAACCGCATCGACGGCCCCGCCAAGGTCACCGGGCAGGCCCGTTACGCGGCAGAGTACCCGGCCGAAGGGTTGTTGCATGGCAGCGTGGTATGCAGCAGCGTTCCTCGCGGCCAGATCCGACGGATCGATTGCAGCGCTGCCCTGGCCGTACCCGGCGTGGTCGCCGTGCTGCATCACCTTGATCGCCCACCGATGGCGGGTGACGATGCGCCCTATCAGGATGCCGATGCCGCCGAAGGCAAACCGTTCCGGCCACTGTTCAACGATCGGGTGTTGTACAGCGGTCAGCCGGTTGCCCTGGTCGTCGCGCAGAGCCTGGAGCTGGCTCGTCATGCCGCTGCACTGGTGCGTGTGGAAATCGACCCTGAGCCATTCCAGACCGATCTGCTGGCGGCCCTGGCCGACGCTCATCCCGCGCCGACCGAGCTGCCCAAGCCCCGAGGCGACTTTCAACGGGCATTCGATGCTGCCACGTTCAAGGTAGACGCTACGTACAACACCCCCAGCGAATACCACAACCCGATGGAGCCGCATGCCTCGACGGTGATCTACCAGGCCGACGGTAGTCTCCACGTGCACGACAAGACCCAGGGCACCCAGAACAGCCAAGACTACCTGCATCAGGTATTCGCTTTGCCCAAGGATCGGGTGCGGGTGTGTGCGGCCTATGTCGGCGGTGCCTTCGGCTCCGGGCTGAGGCCACAATATCAGTTGGCGCTGGCGACCATGGCGGCACTGAAACTGCAACGCTCGGTGCGGGTGACCTTGACCCGGCAACAGATGTTCACCTTCGGCTATCGGCCCCGCACGGTGCAGCGCCTGCAACTGGCCGCCGACGCCCAGGGGCGGTTGCAAGCCGTGCGTCATCAGGCCACCGCGCAGACCTCGCGTTTCGAGGACTTCACCGAGAATGTGGTGCAATGGAGCGGTATGCTGTACCGCTGCGAAAACGTGGCGATGGACTATCAGCTGGTGCCGCTGGATGTCTACACGCCACTGGACATGCGTGCCCCTGGTGCGGCGCTGGGACTGATCGGCCTGGAATGCGCAATGGATGAGCTGGCCGAGGCGCTGGGCATGGACCCGGTCGCACTGCGCCAGGCCAACTTCGCCGACAGCAACGGCAACGAGGGCAAGCCGTATTCCAGCAAAGCACTGCTCGACTGCTACCGGCAGGGCGCCGAGCGCTTTGGCTGGTCCAGTCGCGATGCGCTTCCAGGCAGCAGGCGCGAAGGCCACGAACGGGTAGGCTGGGGCATGGCCGGCGGGGTCTGGGAAGCGATGCAGATGAAAGCCAGTGCCAAGGCGCGGCTGGATGCCGACGGCCACCTGTCGGTCAGCAGCGCTACCACCGATATCGGCACCGGCACCTATACCGTCATGACCCAGATCGCTGCCGATGCGGCCCTGATGGCGCTCGACGATGTCACTTTCCTGCTCGGGGACAGTTCGTTGCCGACCGCGCCGCTACAGGGAGGGTCCTTCACCGTGTCCTCGGTCGGTTCTGCGGTGCGCCAAGCGTGCGAGGCGCTTCGTGGCAAATTGATCGAAGCGGCCAAGGCGCGATTCGCTGAGCTGGCCGACGAGCCTGCGCAGCAGTTCCGCGTCAGCGCAGGACAATTGCAGGTGGGCGAGCGTCGGTATGATCTCGGCGAGGTGCTGCAGGGCTTGCCCGGTGGCGCGCTCGAAGTCCAATTGCAGGCCGAACCTGGTGCCCGCCGGCAAGGGTTCTCAACGGCGACCCATTCGGCAGTGTTCGTCGAAGTGCGGGTGGATGAAGCGCTGGGCACGGTGCGCGTCAGCCGAGTGGTCAGTGCCATCGCCGCAGGCCGGGTGATCAACCCCAAGACCGCACGCAGCCAGATCCTTGGCGGGGTGGTCTGGGGCTTGAGCATGGCCCTGCAGGAGCAGAGCGAGGTCGATCATCAGCTGGGACGTCCGATGAATCACAACCTGGCCGAGTACCACATTCCGGTGAATGCGGATATCGGCGACATCGAGGTCTTGTTCGTCGACGAGCCCGACGACATCGTCAATGAACTGGGCTCCAAAGGGGTGGGAGAAATCGGCATTCTGGGCGTGGCTGCGGCCGTGGCCAATGCCGTCTTCAACGCCACCGGCAAGCGCTTGCGCGACTTCCCGATCACCCTGGACAAGGTGCTGGCCGGCTAGGCGGCCGGCACCTGTGCCTCCCGCGCTCGTTTGGCCGCTGACACACTGATCTCACCGGGCAGGGCGATGTGGTTCTTCGCCGCCAGGATCTGCGCCATGACGCTGACGGCGATTTCCGGCGGCGTCTTGCTGCCGATGTAGATGCCGATGGGGCCATGCAGGCGTGCCAGCGAGGCCTCGGTTTCGCCGAAGTGTTCGATCAACCGTTCGCGGCGCAACTGGCTGTTGCGCCGCGAACCAATGGCGCCGATGTAGAACGCCGGGCTGTGCAGTGCTTCGAGCAAAGCCAGGTCATCGAGCTTGGGATCGTGACTGAGGCCGACGATGCAGGTACGCAGGTCCGGGGCGAAGTCGCGCACGACATCGTCCGGCATGCCAACGATGGTTTCCACCCCAGCCACGCTCCAGCCGCTCATGTATTCGGGGCGGGGGTCGCACACCGATACCCTGAAGCCATTGAACAGTGCCATGGTCGCCAGGTACTCGGCCAACGCGCCGGCGCCGATCAGCAACATGCGATATCCCGGGCCCAGGGTGTTGACCATCCGCTGGCCATCGAAGTCGAACTGGGCAGGGGCATCGCTGCTGGCGAGGCTGGCGACGCCGGTCTCCAGATCGAGTCGGCGCTGCACCAGGTGCCCGGCGTCCAGGCATTGCAGCAGTTGGTCGAGGCTTTGCCAGCAGGGATCGAATTCCAGCACCAGGGCCAGGGTGCCTCCGCAGGGCAGGCCGAAGCGGTGCGCTTCGTCGGCGCTGACGCCGTAGCGCACCACCTGGGGCAAACCGCTTTGCATGCCAGGGCCCGCATAGGCGCTGGTGTAACGGTGAATCAGGTCGTCCTCGATGCAGCCGCCGGAAACACTGCCAACCACCCGGCCATCGCCGCGCAGGGCCATCATCGAGCCCACCGGTCGGGGCGAGGAGCCCCAGGTGCGGGCGACGGTGGCGAGCAGCACACGTTCCCCGGCCTGGCGCCAATCACGGGCGGTGCGCAATACCAGCAGGTCGATACTTTCCATGGTCGTGTGTATACCTCTGTCGATCAGGTCATCTGCAGGATATGGACCACTGCAGGTTGGCCTGGGCTCAATTCATCGCATGTGCAGAATGATCGGGCTGCTGCTGGCCGGGTCGGTATGCCCGCGTAGCCTGCCGACCGCCTGGGCATCGACCGCAGCGCCATGGTTGCCCCAGGCGCTGCGCACGTAGCTCAATACCTGGGCGATGTCCTGATCGGACAACTGCTCGCGGAATGCCGGCATGCGGTAGGCGTCGGGCCTGCCCGCAGCGACCACCCGTTGCGAACCATTGAGGGTGATGTTGATTGCCGAGGCATCTTCCTTGGCCAGGGCCGAGGTCGCCCCAGCCAGCGGCGGCATCCACGGCGCCTGGCCCTTGCCGTCCATGCCGTGGCATGAGGCGCAGCGGGTGGCGTAGGTGTGGGCGCCAGGCGCTTGCAGGCTTGCCGCGGAAGCCTGGTACTGCCAGGGTGTACCGTCGCGCCCGGGGTCGCCAGGCAGCGACTTGAGGTAGTGGGCGATGGCGGCCAGGTCCTGATCGTTCATGAACTGGGTGGAGTTGTTGAAGGCCTCGGTCATCGAACCGAACACCACTGCGTGGCGGTTGCGCCCGGTTTTGAGGAACTGGGCGACTTCATCCTCGCTCCAGCGGCCCAGCCCGGTGTTGTGATCGTTGCGCAGGCTCGGCGCATACCAGCCGTCGAGCAGGGCGCCGGCCAGGAAGGCATCGCCACCTTCATCCAGGGCTTTCTCGTTGAATGCCAGGCCGCGCGGGGTATGGCAACTGCCGCAGTGACCGGGACCCTGGACGATATAGGCGCCACGGTTCCACTGTGGGTCCTGGTCGGCCTTCTGCGCGTAGGGCGTGTCGGCGGCGAACAGGCCATTCCACAGCGCGATCGGCCAACGCAGGTTCAGTGGCCAGGGAATGCCGCTGGGAAGGTTCGCCTGTTCGGCCGGTTGCACGCTTTGCATGAAGAACGCATATAGCGCCCGCACATCGTCATCGCTGAGCTTGGCATAAGAGGGGTAGGGCATGGCCGGGTACAGCCGTCGGCCTCCGGGTGCCACGCCTTGGCGCACGGCCCGGTCGAAGTCGGCCAGGCTGTAGGCACCGATGCCGGTGGCCTTGTCCGGCGTGATGTTGGTGGCATGGATGGCGCCCAAAGGCGTCGCCATCTCCAGGCCGCCGGCGAACGGCTTGCCATCGGGCAGACTGTGGCAGGCCACGCAATCGCTCAGGCGCGCCACGTACTCGCCACGGCTGACCAGCGCCGGGTCGGCGCCTGCGGCGGACTGGCCGGTGAACGGCGAGGCTGGCTCACGGGTGACATACCAGGCCAGCAGGCCGGCAGCGACCAGGCAGGGCAAGGCCAGCCAGGCAGCGGTTGTTGCCAATCGACTCTTGGGCATGGGGCGTTCCTTGTCCGTTCAGCTGAAGGTATGGCGGCTCAGTGGCAGGCTGCGTACGCGCTGGCCAGTCAGCTGCGCCACGGCATTGGCTACCGCCGGGGCCACCGCTGGCAGCGGCGGCTCGCCGATGCCGCCCATCTTCGCGCCGCTCTCGACGATGCGCACATGCACCCGTGCCATGCGCGAAGGCGGCAGGATCGGGTACAGGTCGTAGTTGCGTGCGCGTGGCTTGCCGTCGACATACACCGCTTCTTCGACCAGCGTCTGCGACAGGCCCAGGGCTACCGCACCGTTGACCTGGTGCTCGATGATCGCCGGGTTGACGATACTGCCGGGGTCGATGGCCTGCCAGATATCGTGCACCTTGACCTGGCCGTTTTCGATCGACACTTCGGCGATCACCGCCGCTTCCGAGCCGAACGGCGAGGCCATTGCGATGCCGCGGGCGCGTTTGGAGCCATCTTCTGCCGTGAAGGGGCCGCGCTTCCAGCCACCGGACAATTCGACCACCGCGTTGAGCAGATTGGTCAGGCGCTGATTGTCGCGCAGCAGATGCCGGCGCAGCTCCAACGGATCCTTGCCGCCTTTGTCCGCCAGTTCATCGAGGAACGACTCGTAGAAGAAGTCGTTCAACGAGTTGCCCACCGAACGCCAGTAGCCAAGCATGACCGGGCCTTTCACATAGATCTGGGCGATGCGTTTGTTGGCGATGGCGTAGGACTTGCCCGATAGCCCTTCGATCGCGGTCGGGTCGATCTTGTCGCCCTGCTTGCCGGCCAAGGCCTCGGTAGGGCCTTCGGTCGCACTCACCGCTTCGATGGCCAGGGGCAGACCTTCGCCATCCAGGGCAGCGCGGAACTTGACCACGGCCACCGGACGCAATGCATCGCGCAGGAATTCCTCCTCGCGGCTCCAGATCAGTTTCACCGGGCGCCCGACGGCCTTGGCCAGGGCGATGGCCTGAGGATACGGGTTGGCTGAATCGTAGAGGAAATGGCGCCCGAAGAAGCCGCCGAGCAAGGGTGAGTGCAAGTGGATACGGGCCGGGTCGAGTCCGGTGCGCTTGGCGATATCGTCACGGAACATGTCCGGCGCCTGGTTGGGCAGCCACACCTCCAGCGAGCCGTCCGGGTTGAAGCGGGCCAGCGCGGAAGGTGGTTCAAGCTGTGCGTGGTTGAGGTACTGATTGTGATAGGTGGCTTCGAGCGTGGTCTTGGCGCCGGCCAGGGCCTTGGCGACGTCGCCTTCGGTCTCGTCGTCGCGAGCCGGTCCTTGGGCGGCGGCCAGGTGCTCTAGCCAACCATCGCTGGAAAAGTCCGCGGGCATCGCGCGCAGTTGGCTGTCGCTACCCGGTTCCTGCCAGTCGACTTGCAAGGCCTCGACCGCACGTTTGGCGTGCCACCAGCGCGGGGCGACCACCGCCACCGCACCCGGCAGACGATGCACCGAGTGCACTCCCGGCATGGCCTTGACCTGGTCCTCGTTGCGCAGTTTACCGACCGTCATGCCCAGGCGCGGAGCATGCTGCACGGCGGCATGCAGCATGTCTGGCAGGGTGATGTCGATGCAGTACACGGCCTTGCCGGTGGACTTGTCGTAGGCGTCCAGGCGGCGCACCGGCTTGCCGATCCAGCGGAACTGGCTGGGGTCGCGCAGCTTTAGGCTTGCAGGATCCGGTACCGGCAGATCCATGGCCCGTCCGGCCAGTTCGCCATAGCTAAGGGAACGGCCCGAAGCAACGTGCAGCACCTTGCCAGGTTCGCTGGACAACTCGCCGACCGGTACGCCCCACTGCTCGGCCGCAGCCTGCAGGAGCATGGCCCGGGCCAAGGCGCCGAGGCGGCGCATGGTCGGGTAGCTCATGCGCACGGACATGCTGCCACCGGTGATGCGCATGCCATTTTCCATCACCACGTAGGCTTCCCCTGGCGGCGCACTGTCCACAACGAAGTTGGCCGGGTCGACGTCCAGTTCCTCGCCGACGATCTGCGCCATGGCCGTAAACGGCCCCTGACCGCCTTCCATGAAGGGGCTGAGCAGGCGTACCGTACCGTCCGGGCGAATCTCCAGGAAGGCCGGCACCTGGGTGCCGCGCTCGGCGCTGGCCGTTGCCGCCTGGACCCTGGCCGAGCCCAGTGGCAGGCCGAAGCCCAGCACCAGGGCACCGACTGCGGTCCCGGCCAGGAAGCGCCGGCGCGACAGGTTGACGGTTTCGCCCAATTGCAGCTTGAGCAGGTCTGCGGGAGTATCGAGGGGCGAGTTCATCAGGCCTTCTCCCCTTCAGCCAAATCGTGCATGGCGGCATGAATGGCGTTGTAGGTGCCGCAGCGGCACAGGTTGACCATCGCCGCATCGATCTGCTCGGCGCTGGGCTTGGCGTTGTGCTTGAGCAGTGCAGTGGCTGCCATCACCTGGCCCGACTGGCAATAGCCGCATTGCGCCACCTGATGCTCGACCCACGCAGCGACCACCCGCTTACCGACCGCGTCGTCCTCGATCGCTTCGATGGTGGTAACTTCACGGCCGACCACGCCGGCTACCGGGGTCACGCAGGCGCGTACCACATTGCCGTCCACCAGCACCGAACAGGCGCCGCACTGAGCCAGTCCGCAGCCGTATTTGGTGCCGGTCAGCCCGAGGTCGTCACGGATCACCCACAACAGCGGAGTGTCGGCCTCGGCCTCGACCTGATAGGTCTTCTGGTTGATACGTAGTTCCATGGCTCACCTGCTGATCATCGGTTGATGGCGTTTGCAATCGGCAGGGGAATACGTCGTTCCCCAATCTGAAAAAATTAGCACAGCGATACGACCGGCTGTCCGGTCAGCGCGACAGGTTCGGAGGATCGGGCAAGCAATCCGGCGGAATGCGCAAGCCCATCACCGGGGGCTTGGCGGGTAAACAGGACTTCCCAGGCAAAAAACCGGATAATGCCGGCCAATTTCGTTTTGCACGCTTAACTCACGGTAATCCCCGCATGGAAATCAAGGTCAATTTTCTCGACAACCTCCGGCTCGAAGCCAAGTTCGACGATTTCACGGTGATCGCCGATCAGCCCATTCGCTACAAGGGCGACGGCTCGGCCCCGGGTCCGTTCGACTACTTCCTGGCTTCCTCGGCTCTGTGCGCGGCCTACTTCGTCAAGCTGTACTGCCAGACCCGGGGCATCCCCACCGAGAACATCCGGCTCTCGCAGAACAACATCGTCGACCCGGAAAACCGCTACAACCAGATCTTCAAGATCCAGGTCGAGTTGCCCGAGGACATCTCCGAGAAGGATCGCCAGGGCATTCTGCGTTCGATCGATCGCTGCACGGTGAAAAAGGTCGTGCAGACAGGCCCAGAGTTCGTCATCGAGCAGGTCGACAACCTCGATGCCGACGCCCAGGGCTTGCTGATGCCGGTAGCTGACAGCACCACCTACATTCCGGGCAAGGACCTGCCGCTGGAGCAGACCATCGCCAACATGTCGGGCCTGCTTGCGGGGCTTGGGATGAAGATCGAGATCGCCTCGTGGCGCAATATCGTGCCCAACGTCTGGTCATTGCACGTGCGCGATGCGCAGTCGCCGATGTGCTTCACCAATGGCAAGGGCAGCACCAAGGAGGCCGCGCTGGCTTCGGCATTGGGCGAGTTCATCGAGCGGCTGAACTGCAATTTCTTCTACAACGACCAGTTCTGGGGCGAGGACATCGCCAACGCCGACTTCGTCCACTATCCCAACGAGCGCTGGTTCAAACCGGGTGCCAGGAACGCGCTGCCGGTGGAGATCCTCGACCCCTACACTCTCGAGATCTACAACCCGGACGGCGAGTTGCGTGGCTCGCACCTGTACGATACCAACTCGGGCAACACGGCCCGCGGCATCTGTTCGTTGCCGTTCGTGCGCCAGTCGGACGGCGAGGTGGTGTACTTCCCGTCCAACCTGATCGAGAACCTGTTCCTGAGCAACGGCATGAGTGCCGGCAATACCTTGGCTGAGGCGCAGGTGCAGTGCCTGTCGGAAATCTTCGAACGGGCCGTCAAGCGCGAAATCCTCGAAGGTGAACTGGCCTTGCCGGATGTACCCCAGGAGGTGCTGGCCAAGTACCCCGGCATTCTGGCTGGCATCCAGGGGCTGGAGGAGCAGGGCTTCCCAGTGCTGGTCAAGGACGCATCGCTGGGCGGCGAGTTCCCGGTGATGTGCGTGACCCTGATGAACCCCCGCACCGGGGGCGTTTTCGCATCGTTCGGCGCCCACCCAAGCTTCGAAGTCGCGCTTGAACGCAGCCTCACCGAGTTGCTCCAGGGTCGCAGCTTCGAGGGCTTGAACGATTTGCCGCAGCCGACCTTCGAGAGCCACGCGCTGACCGAGCCAAACAACTTCGTCGAACACTTCATCGATTCCAGCGGCGTGGTGTCGTGGCGATTCTTCAGTGCCAAGGCCGATTTCGAGTTCGTCGAGTGGGACTTCTCGGGCCATGGCGAGGACTCCAACGTCCAGGAAGCGGCAACCTTGTTCGGCATTCTCGAGGACATGGGCAAGGAAGTGTACATGGCGGTGTACGACGACCTCGGAGCCAACGCCTGCCGTATCCTGGTGCCGGGCTACTCGGAAATCTACCCGGTCGAGGACCTGATCTGGGACAACACCAACCGCGCCCTGGATTTCCGAGCGGACATCCTCAACCTGCACAGCCTCGACAGCCGCAGCCTCAAGCTGCTGCTCAAGCGTCTGGACAACTGCGATGTGGATGACTACACCACCATCACCACGCTGATCGGGGTCGAGTTCGACGAAAACACGGTGTGGGGGCAACTCACCCTGCTGGAGCTCAAGCTACTGATCTGCCTGGCTGTGCAGCGCCTGGAGGAAGCCAAGGAACTGGTCGAGGCGTTCCTGCAGTTCAATGACAATACCGTCGAGCGCGGGCTGTTCTATCAGGCCTTGAACGTGGTGCTGGAAGTGGTGCTGGACGACGAGCTGGAGATGGACGACTACGAGACCAATTTCCGGCGCATGTTCGGCGATGTGCGCATGGATGCGGCGCTGGGCTCGGTGGACGGCAGTGTCCGTTTCTACGGCTTGACCCCGACCAGCATGAAGCTCGAAGGCCTCGACCGCCACCTGCGCCTGATCGAGAGCTACAAGAAACTGCACGCGGCACGGGCCAAGGCCGTGCGATAACCTGGCGAGCACCGGCAAAGCCGGTGCCGTACCCCAAGGTGCTTGCGCGCTTCAAATCAGTTCTTGCACTTGGCCAGCACCACTTGGCAGGTGTCCGGCGTGCCACCCGATCGGCTGGCGTAGCGAATGCAGTTGTTCAGTGACTTCTGCCGGGCGATGCTCATGGTGTTGCCCCAGGCCAGGCCGCCTTCGCCGCGTTGCGGCACGGCCTTGGCATAGCAGTTCGAACCCACCGTCGCGTAGCGGGCCTGCTTGGCCTTGCTCGAACAGCCTGTGGTCATCACCAGGCTCAGGCCGAGCAGGGCGCCCAACGTCCAGCGGGCACAGGGCTGCGATGCAAGTCTATTCATAGGGTTCTCCTGTCCGGGCCAACCGATAATACGCTTGGCTTGGCGGTTAGCACACCGCGGCAGCTCGATAAATCGGAACTATCGGTACCACAGGCTATCTTCTCCTAGGCGCACCCCGCGCAAGCCTGATGGACTGGGCATCGCGCTCGCTCATCGGCACCGGGTCACTGAATGATAAGGAGGCGCCGTGACCGTATCAGACCAACCCCTCTACCGATGCACACCCAGCCCGCTACATGCGATCCTGCTGGGGGGCTCGGTACCGCTGTTCCTCGGCGCATTGCTGAGCGACATCGCCTATTACCAGAGCTACCAGATCCAGTGGGCCAACTTCGCCTCTTGGCTCATCGCCGGGGGCCTGTTGTTCTGCGGCCTGGCGATCCTCTTTGCGCTTGCCAACCTGCTGCGGGCCGCACGCAAGGGAGGGCGTCCGACGGTGTACCTACTGCTGCTGGTGGCGGCCTGGATCCTGGGTTTGATCAATGCGTTCGAGCACGCCAAGGACGCTTGGGCGGTGATGCCCGCGGGCCTGGTGCTGTCGGTGATCGTCAGTGCACTCGTCTTCGTCGCTGCCTGGCTGGGCATGAGCAACTTGCGTTCCGGAGGTGCAGCATGAGGCACTTACCTGTACTGAGTTTGCTGAGCCTTGCGGTGTTGCTCAGTGCCTGTGGCGGTGAGGGTGAAGCGACCCAGGCGCGGGGGCCTGACCCGAAGCTGCCGGCCCCCGAGCGCGGCTTGCTGCCGAACATGAAGATCGCCGAACCAACCCCTTGGGGAGATGAGAAACCCCGTGTGCCGGAAGGCTTCAGCATCACGGCGATCGCCACCGACCTGAAGATCCCACGCCAGACACTGGTGCTGCCCAATGGCGACATCCTCGTGGCCGAGGGCCGGGGCGGTAACGCCGCCAAGCTCAAGCCCAAGGACGTGATCGCCAGCCAGATCAAGGCCAAGGGCAATACCCAGGTCAAAGGCGGTAACCGCCTGACCTTGCTGCGCGACGCCGATGGCGACGGCGCCTATGAAACTCAGGGTGTATTCGCCGAGAACCTGAACGCACCTTACGGCCTGGCATTCGCCAACGGCAAGCTGTATGTGGCCAACCAGGATGCCCTGGTGAGCTTCGACTACCAGGAAGGCCAGACCAAGGCTGGCGGGCCACCGACCGTGCTCACCCAGTTGCCCGCAGAAATCAACCACCATTGGACCAAATCACTGGCGGTCAGCCCTGATGGTCGTTACCTGTACGTGGGCATTGGCTCCAACAGCAACATCACCGAGCGCGGCATGGAAGTCGAAGCCGACCGTGCCATGGTCTGGCAAATCGATGCTCAGACCGGTGCCCACCGGCCTTACGCGACCGGTCTGCGCAACCCGACGGCGCTGGCCATACAGCCGGGCACCGGGCAGTTGTGGGCGGTGGTGAACGAGCGCGACGAACTCGGCCCCGACCTGGTGCCGGACTACCTGACCTCGGTGCGTGAAGGCGAGTTCTATGGCTGGCCCTACAGCTATTGGGGGCAGAACGTCGACGAGCGGGTCAAGCCGCAGAACCCGGACAAGGTGGCGGCCGCCATCAAGCCCGACTATAGCCTCGGCTCGCACGTGGCTGCGCTGGGAGTGAGTTTCTCCATCCCGGCCATG
Organism: Pseudomonas sp. HD6422; assembly: GCF_025377065.1. NCBI lineage: Bacteria > Pseudomonadati > Pseudomonadota > Gammaproteobacteria > Pseudomonadales > Pseudomonadaceae > Pseudomonas > Pseudomonas sp. HD6422. The sequence continues at coordinate 63,920 of NZ_JAHWIW010000030.1, forward strand.
GGCACGCAGTTCGCCGAGGGCGCGTTCGTCGGCGAACACGGCAGCTGGAACCGCCCCAATCCGGCGGGTTACAAAGTGATCTTCGTGCCGTTCAGTGCGGGGAAACCCGCCGGTGAGCCGGTGGACTTCGCCACAGGCTTTCGCGGTGGGGATGGCAAGACCCGCGGTCGCCCGGTGGGCGTGACGGTCGATCCCCGGGGGGCGCTGATCATCGCCGACGACCTGGCGAACACGGTTTGGCGCGTCACCCGAAATCGGTAAGTCCGGCTATGGTGAAGAAGCGGCGGGTGAATGGTCACGCGCCGCTTCGGTCTCGATCACAGGGAAGCAGGCCTATGAACCCGATTCGCTCACTCGCTCGTGCCGTTGCGCTGGCCACATTGGTCGGCGCTGCCAGTTACACCGTCCAGGCCAACGAAGTCCCGATAGGTGCAGAAGCGCTGGAAAGCCATGTGCAAACCCAAGTCACGGCGATCGATCTGCCGAACCGCCTGGTGACGGTCAAAGGGCCGCACGACAAGGACGTGACCTTCCAGCTCTCGGAAAACGCCAAGTCGCTGCCTAACCTCAAGGTCGGTGACAACGTCGACATCTATGTCACTCGTGCAGTGGCCTACGTACTCAACAGCAACGTCGGGGGAGCGCCAAAGGCCAGTGCCGAACAAGGTACCATCCGCGCTACCGCCGATAACCCGAACCCCGGCGGCGAAGCCTTCCGCCAGGTGCGAGTGACCTCCAAGGTCGAGAAGGTCGACCTTGCGACCCACGAAGTGACCCTGCTGCCGCCGCAAGGCAAGGTGCAAGTGGTCAAGGTCGAGAACCCAGACCTGCAGGCCAAGATGAAAGACCTCAAGGTCGGTCAGACCGTCGATGCGATCTACACCGAAGTGCTGCGCGTCGAGACTTCCCGCTGAGGTGACCGACGCACTGTGGGGCAGGGGCCTTGCCGCCAAGTTGCCGGCGATGAGGCCCAAATGCCCGTCGCGAACGAGCATGGATCCGAGGGTAGCGTTATACTCGCGCTCCGTTTGATAGTTATCCGAGTATTCCGATGGGTCTTTGTGCAACCGCCACACCTGAACCGCGCCGTCTGGGCGCGCCACTGATCGCCTTGGCCCTGCTGCTGGCAGGCGCCTGGTTCCTCAACCTCAATGCCGGCTTCAAGCAGGTGTTGCTTTTGGCCGTTGGCGCCGCGCTGGGGCTGACCCTCTACCATGCGGCGTTTGGCTTCACCTCGGCCTGGCGGGTGTTCATCACCGAGCGCCGAGGCGCTGGCCTACGGGCGCAGATGGTCATGCTGAGCCTGGCCGTGCTGCTGTTCTTCCCGGCGTTGGCGGCTGGCAGCCTGTTCGGTAACCCGGTCAACGGTCTGGTGGCCCCGGCAGGGGTTTCGGTGGTATTCGGTGCATTCATCTTCGGTATCGGCATGCAGCTGGGGGGCGGCTGTGCATCGGGCACGCTGTTCACCGTGGGCGGTGGTAATGCAAGGATGCTGGTCACCTTGCTGTTCTTCATCGTCGGTTCGGTCACCGCGACCCACCATGCCGACTGGTGGTTCGCGCTGCCGTCGCTGCCGCCGACGTCGATCGTCAAGTCCTGGGGTGTCGGGCCAGCGTTGCTGGTGAGTCTGGCGGTATTCGGGCTGATCGGTTGGGCCACCCTGGTGCTCGAGAAACGCCGTCACGGTGACCTGGCGGCTCCGGTCGGTAGCGATCACCGGGGCCTGCAGCGCTTCATGCGTGGACCTTGGCCGCTGCTGTGGGGGGCAATTGCCCTGGCGTTGTTGAACTACGCGACCCTGGCGCTTGCAGGTCGCCCCTGGGGCATCACCTCGGCGTTCGCACTGTGGGGCGCCAAGACGCTTCAAGGCCTGGGTATCGACGTCGGCAGCTGGGTGTTCTGGCAGGCTCCGACCAACGCCAAGGCCCTGGCATCGCCGCTGTGGCAGGACGTGACCACGGTCATGGACCTGGGCATCGTCCTGGGCGCCTTGCTCGCCGCCGGGTTGGCCGGGCGCTTTGCGCCGAGCCTGAAGATTCCGCTGCCGTCGCTGATCGCTGCAGTGCTCGGCGGCCTGTTGCTCGGTTATGGTTCGCGTCTGGCCTATGGTTGCAATATCGGCGCTTATTTCAGCGGCATCGCCTCTGGCAGCGTGCACGGATGGCTGTGGCTGCTGGCGGCTTATACCGGCAATGTCATCGGTGTGCGTCTGCGTCCGCTGTTCTTTGCCGGCGAGCGGCGGCCCGCGACCCTGAGCGGCTGCTGAGCGGCTCCTGAAGCCCCACTAGTCCGTGATAATGCTTTAGATAAGGCTCATAAATACTTGTTTTTAAAGACTATCTCTTGGCAATCGCATGTTGGACGCATTGTTCGTAGTAGGTCTGCTTGATGGCCGCAGGCTTGAGTCGGGAACGGCTGTTGTAGGTCTGCTCGGTAATGCCGAAAGCTGTCATGCGCATCCAGGGTTTGGGAAACCTGCGCACCTGCAGCTTTTTCCGCGTGGCGTACAGCGTGACCCCTGACAGCTTGGCCTTCTGAGCGTCGGCAGCGATCTGCGAGCCCCATCCACACACTTGGCGGTCATTCTGGCTGAGTGCCTTGGCCTGCACTGCACACGCAGAAGCGGCGAGAAGCGCACCGGCCATGGTTGCTAGAAATACTCGCATGTTGCTGTCCTAAGCGGCTGACGGAGAAGGGAGTTTGCCCTCAGTTTGCGTTGCCGGGGGCCAGCAATTTGCCGTTATGCGAGCGCGGGTTGGATGGCTGGCAGGAAATACCGCGCTGGGTGTATGTGATCGTACAACTGCTTGCGCTATGATGTCGGTAGTCTTTCAAGGTGAACATCAGGGCATGACAGAGCAGCAGGTACAGGCACGGGCCCGGCGCAAGCCGCGCAGCCTTGCCCAGGAACTGGTCACGGTGCTGACCGAGCGTATTCGCAGTGGCCAGCTCAAACGCGGCGACAAGCTGCCGACCGAGTCGCAGATCATGGCCGAGGAGGGCGTCAGCCGCACCGTGGTGCGTGAGGCCATCTCGCGGCTGCAGGCCGCCGGCCAGGTGGAGACTCGCCATGGTATCGGCACCTTCGTCCTCGACGCGCCGAGCACGGGAGGTTTCCGTATCGATCCGGCCACGGTGGTGACGCTGCGAGAAGTGTTGGCTGTGCTGGAACTGCGCATTGCCCTGGAGATCGAGTCGGCCGGCCTTGCCGCACAGCGGCGCAGCGACGAGCAACTGGTCGGCATGCGCGCCGCGCTGGATGAGCTCAACGAGGGTGCCGCCCATGCCAACGATGCGGTGTCTGCAGACTTCCAGTTCCACCTGCGCATCGCCCAGGCCAGCGGCAACCATTACTTCGCCGACATCATCAACCACCTGGGGACCAGCATCATCCCGCGCACACGGCTGAATTCCGCGCGCCTGGCCCATGACGATCAGGCGCACTACATGGGGCGTCTGATGCACGAACACGAAGCCATCTACGAGGCCATTGCCCGACGTGACAGCGAGGGGGCGAAAATGGCCATGCGCATGCACCTGAGCAACAGCCGTGAACGACTGCGCCAGGCCCATGAAGCAGCCGAGGCGCAGGGCGTCTGACGCTAGGCAAAAGAAAGGTTTTTCCCGGAATATTGGGAAAGAGTGGTTGTGTTTGGTTTAGCGGCAGATTGGTGAGAGCCACCAGGTGCTTGTCTTGGGAGTTGAGGTGGTGCGTGAATCGAGCGCCGCCCGCGCGGCGCATCGCGAGCGTTCGCTCGCTCCCACGCTTGTTTCTGGCCAATGAGGTCTGTGGGATTTGCGCGCGAACGCCTTGGCGCCCGGCACGATATCGCGACGTACACACAAGGCGGTCGCGCGCGCCTGTCATTGAGGTTACTGGCCAAAAACAAACGTGGGAGCGAGCGAACGCTCGCGATGCGCCGCGCGGGCGGCGCTCGATCTCACAGGCGGCACATACCTTACGGCATTAAAGAAAGCCCCGCGGATGCGGGGCTTCTTCGTGGTAGGGGGATCAGATCGCCCCTTCGCTCCACTGGCCATTGACCAGGCGACGCAGCCCAAGCGGGTTGCCGTCACGCAGCGCTTCTGGCAGCAATGCCTGTGGGTAGTTCTGGTAGCACACTGGGCGCAGGAAGCGATCGATGGCCAGGGTGCCCACCGAGGTGCCTCGGGCATCGGAAGTGGCTGGGTACGGTCCGCCGTGGACCATGGCATCGCACACTTCGACGCCGGTGGGGTAGCCATTGACCAGGATGCGGCCGACTTTCTCCTCCAGCAACGGTACCAGCCAGGCGAAGGCTTCGAAGTCTTCCGCTTCGCCGATCAGCGTGGCGGTCAATTGGCCGCGCAGGCCAAGCAGGGCCGCGCGCAGTTGTGCGTTGTCCTCGGCCTCGACCGCCACGGTGGTTGGGCCGAACACTTCTTCTTGCAGCAGCGGGTCGGAGTCCACCAGCAGGCGCGCGTCGGCCTTGAACAGCTGGGCGCGGGCTTGGCTGCCTTCCTGGACCTGCCCGGCCAGATGTTGAATGCCAGTGTGGGCGTGCAGGTGCTCCAGGCCGCCGACATAACTACGCAGGCCACCGGCGTTGAGCATGGTCTGGCCGGCTTGTTGGTCGAGATGCTGGCCGAGTTCGGCGAGCAGTTGACTGTATTGCGGCGATTTCAGTCCAATGACCAGTCCGGGGTTGGTGCAGAACTGCCCGGCACCCATGCACACCGAACCGGCCAGCTCGCGGGCGATGGCTTCGCCACGTTTGGCCAGGGCACCGGGCAGGATGATCACTGGGTTGATGCTGGACATCTCGGCGAACGCCGGGATCGGCTGTGGGCGCTCGGCCGCCATGCGGCAGAGGGCGTCGCCGCCTTTGAGCGAACCGGTGAAACCGACCGCCTGGATGGCCGGATGCTTGACCAGCCATTCGCCGACGCCGCCGCCGAAGACCATGTTGAACACACCTTTGGGCATGCCGGTGCGCTCGGCGGCGCGCTCAATGGCGCAGCCGACCATGTCGGCGGTGGCCATGTGACCACTGTGCGCTTTGAACACCACCGGGCAGCCGGCAGCCAATGCGGCGGCGGTGTCACCGCCTGCGGTGGAGAAGGCCAGCGGGAAGTTGCTGGCGCCGAACACGGCGACCGGGCCGACACCGATGCGCATCTGACGCAGGTCGACCCGTGGCAATGGCTGGCGCTCGGGCAGTGCCAGGTCGATGCGAGCACCGAGGAAGTCGCCGCGGCGCAGCACTTGGGCGAACAGGCGCATCTGCCCGCTGGTACGACCACGTTCGCCCTGGATACGGGCTGCAGGCAAGGCGGTTTCGCGGCAGACGACGGCGACGAAGGCATCATCGAGCTCGTCCAGTTCGGCGGCAATGGCCTCGAGGAATTCGGCGCGGCGCGCCGGCGACAGCTGGCGGAACTCGGCGAAGGCAGCAGCAGCGGCCTTGGCTGCCTGGTCCACTTCGCTTTCCAGGGCCTGGGCGAAGCTGTAGGGCAGGGCCTCGCCAGTGGTGGCGTCCAGGCTTTGCAAACGCTTTGGACCAACGGCGCTGCGTTGACCGGCGATGAAGTTGTGGCCGAGGATCTCAGGCATGGGATGCTCCTATTGCTTTAAGAAAGAAATTGACGAAGCTCTGTGGGAGCGGGCTTGCCCCGCGAACACCGGCGCAGCCGGTGCCAGGCACCGTGTGGTCTGCTTCGCGGGCCAAGCCCGCTGCCACAGGGGGGAAGATGTACAGCCAAACAGCCCAAGCCCGGTGCATCAGGTGATCGGTGCTGGGTTGAACAAGGTGATGTCGTTGTGCAAACGGTGCTGCTCGGCCCAGGTCTGCTTGCGGCCACTGGCCACGTCCAGGTAGTAGTGGAACAGCTCCCAACCCAATTCCTCGATACTCGAGCGGCCACTGGCGATACGCCCGGCGTCGATGTCGATCAGATCCGGCCAGCGCTGCGCCAGTTCGGTTCGGGTGCAGACCTTGACCACGGGGGCCATGGCCAGGCCGTAGGGGGTGCCGCGGCCGGTGGTGAACACGTGGAGGTTCATGCCGGCTGCCAGCTGCAGGGTGCCGCAGACGAAATCGCTGGCCGGGGTGGCGCAGAAGATCAGGCCCTTGCGTTGGACCCGCTCGCCCGGTCCGACCACACCCTGGATGGCGCCACTGCCTGACTTGACGATGGAGCCGAGGGATTTCTCGACGATATTGGACAACCCACCTTTCTTGTTGCCGGGCGTGGTATTGGCGCTGCGATCCGCCGCCCCTTGTTGCAGGTAACGGTCATACCAGTCCATCTCGCGCACCAGGGCCTCTGCGACCTCCTGGTTCTCGGCCCGTGAGGTGAGCATGTAGATGGCATCGCGGACCTCGGTTACCTCCGAGAACAGCACGGTGGCGCCGGCACGTACCAGCAGGTCGGCGGCATAGCCCAACGCCGGGTTGGCGGTGATGCCGGAAAACGCATCGCTGCCACCGCACTGCATGCCGAGGATCAGCTCGCTGGCCGGGACGGTTTCGCGGCGGCGTTGGTCGAGTTTCTTCAGGCGTGTCTCGGCCAGCGCCATGATCTGCTCGATCATCTCGCCAAAGCCCAGGCTAGCGTCCTGCAGGCGGTACAGCCAAGGCTCGCTCAGGTCGACCGACGGGTCGTTGTCGTGCATCACTTGGCCAGCCTGGAGTTTCTCGCAGCCCAGGCTGATGACCAGGGCTTCGCCGCCCAGGTTGGGGTTGCGCGCCAGGTTGCGTACGGTGCGGATCGGGATATAGGCATCGCGGGCATTGATCGCCACGCCGCAGCCATAGCTGTGAGTGATGGCCACCACGTCGTCGACATTGGGGTATTTGGGCAGCAGTTCATCACGGATGCGCTTGACCGCATGTTCCAGCACGCCGGTGACGCATTGCACGGTGGTGGTGATGCCGAGGATGTTGCGCGTGCCGACGGTACCGTCGGCATTGCGGTAACCTTCGAAGGTGAACCCTTCGAGCGGCGGCAGCGGGGCAGGGACCGCGTCGCAGCGGGGCAGGCTGTCCAGCTCGGGTGCCGAGGGCATGGCCAGTTGGCTTTCCTGTACCCAGCTACCCTGGCGCAGATCCTCCAAGGCATAGCCGATGATCTGCCCGTAGCGGCGAACGGGCTCACCCTTGGCAATGGCGACGGTGGCCACCTTGTGGCTCTGTGGAACGGCCTCGACGAGGGTCAGGCCGTCGGGAAAGCAGGCGCCTTCCCCCAGGCCGCCATCGTTGACCACGACCACGACATTGTCGTCGTCGTGCAGGCGGACGTAGCGGGGCGAGTCGGAATGTTCGATCAACTGCATGGTCGTGCCCTTCTTCGATTGCTCAGGCTTTATACGTCCGCCCACTCCCGGCTGGGCCGAGGGTGGGCGTGTTCACTCAGTGTTGCGAGGTGGCCAGTTTGCCGTTGCCGGTGCTCTGGACCTCAGGCTTTGGGTCATCGTGCAACTCGATACGCTTGATCGGGCCGACGATCACCAGGTAGCTGAACACCGCCACCAAGGCATTGGCACCCACGTACACCAGGGCCCACTTGAACGAGCCGGTGGCACTGATGATGTAGCCGATGACGATGGGTGTGGTGATCGAGGCCATATTGCCGAAGGTATTGAAAAGCCCCCCGGACAGCCCGGCGATCTGCTTGGGCGAGGTATCCGCCACCACCGCCCAGCCCAGGGCGCCGATGCCTTTGCCGAAGAAGGCCAGGGTCATGAATCCAACCACCATCCACTCGGCATCGACGTAGTTGCAGAAGACCATGGTGGTCGACAGCAACAGACCGCAGACGATCGGCAGTTTGCGCGAGAAGGTCAGCGAGTTGCCGCGACGCAACAGCCAGTCCGAGATCACGCCACCCAGCACACCGCCGATGAAGCCGCAAATCGCCGGCAACGAGGCGATGAAGCCTGCCTTGAGGATGGTCATGCCGCGCTCCTGTACCAGGTACACCGGGAACCAGGTCAGGAAGAAGTAGGTGATTGCATTGATGCAGTACTGGCCCAGGTACACGCCCAGGAGCATGCGGCTGGTCAGCAGTTGCTTGATATAGCCCCATTTAGGACCGTCGTTGCCGCGTTTCTGGTCCATGTCGACCAGGCCACCGTTCTGCTCGATGTGCTCGAGCTCTGACGGACTGATGCGTGGATGTTGGCGCGGGTTGTAGATGGTCCTGAGCCAGACCATCGAGAACACGATGCCCAGTGCGCCCATGACCACGAATACATGCTCCCAGCCGAAGCTGAACACGATCCAGCCCATGATCGGAGCGAACAGTGCGGTGGCGAAGTACTGTGCCGAGTTGAAGATTGCCGAGGCCGTGCCGCGCTCCTGGGTTGGGAACCAGGCCGCGACGATACGGGCGTTGCCCGGGAACGATGGGGCTTCGGCGAAACCGACCAGAAAGCGCAAGGTGAACAGGGTCACGACTGCCCAGGCCACCGGAAGGCCGCCGACGAAGCCCTGCAGCAGGGTGAACAGCGACCAGGTGAAGATGCTGAAGGCATAGACCTTCTTGGAGTCGAAACGGTCGAGCAACCAGCCGCCAGGGATCTGGCCGGCAACATAGGCCCAGCCGAAGGCGGAGAAGATGTATCCGAGAGTCACCGCATCGATGCCGAGGTCTTTCTGCAGGCTGGAGCCGGCGATGGCGATGGTGGCTCGGTCTGCGTAGTTGATCGTGGTCACCAGGAACAGCATGAACAGGATCAGGTAGCGCACATGCGTCTTTTTCGTCGCTTGCATGCTGATAATACTCCCACTAGTTATTTTTGTGCGGGCTCACGAATTGTAACCGGAGTGGGGGCAGCCCACTCCGGTCGCGGCGATGGCAGGCCGCAGGGGCGCTTATTGCGGACCCATCTTATCCATCAGCGCTGCGAGCATTTCGTACTCTTCGGCGGTCAGGTCGGTCAGCGGGGTACGGACCGGGCCTGCGTCGTAGCCGGCGATCTTGGCGCCAGCCTTGACGATGCTCACGGCGTAACCGGCCTTGCGGTTGCGGATGTCCAGGTAAGGCAGGAAGAAATCGTCGATCAGCTTGGCCACGGTGGCGTGGTCGTCGCGGGCGATGGCGTTGTAGAAGTCCATCGCGGTCTTCGGCACGAAGTTGAACACGGCCGAGGAGTACACCGGTACACCCAGGGCTTTGTAGGCTGCCGCATACACTTCGGCGGTCGGCAGGCCACCCAGGTAGCTGAAACGATCACCCAGGCGACGACGGATCGAGACCATCAGCTCGATGTCGCCCAGGCCGTCCTTGTAGCCGATCAGGTTCGGGCAGCGCTCTGCGAGCTTTTCCAGCAGCTCGGCATTGAGCCGGCAGACATTGCGGTTGTAGACCACGACGCCGATGTTCACCGATTTGCACACGGCCTCGACGTGGGCGGCAACGCCGTCCTGGCTGGCTTCGGTCAGGTAGTGCGGCAGCAGCAGCAGGCCTTTGGCGCCCAGGCGCTCGGCTTCCTGAGCATATTCGATGGCCTGGCGGGTGGAGCCACCGACGCCGGCAAGAATCGGGACCGACTTGGCGCAGGTGTCGACGGCGGTCTTGATCACCTGGCTGTACTCGCTGGCAGCGAGGGAGAAGAACTCACCGGTGCCACCGGCAGCGAACAACGCGCTGGCGCCGTAAGGGGCGAGCCATTCCAGGCGTTTGATGTAGCCAGCCTGGTTGAAGTCGCCCTGGGCATTGAAGTCGGTGACCGGGAACGACAGCAGGCCGTGGGAGAGGATGGATTTAAGTTCTTGTGGGTTCATTGTTATGGGCATCCTGTGGCGCTTTGGGGTGAGAGCTAAGGTGAGAGGTAAGTTATCGTACAACTGCGGCGATGACTAGTCCCTTCGTGCAGATTTTTTGTGAGGAGAGAAAGGACGAGAGAAGTGTATGCCTTTGCCGGCCCTTTCGCGGGCAAGCCCGCTCCCACAGAATCACCGCCATCCTCTGTAGGCGCGGGCTGGCCCGCGAAAGGGCCGGGACAGACGACAACCAGGCCACAGGAAACCCCGGTGAATCGAATCACCACGATCAGTCGTCGTATATCTATGGAGTAGTAAGAAAAAACGATCGCGGAGACAGGCACAAACCCGCCGCCCGCTTCCACGGGAGATGTTCTGGGACCAGCAGAGGGTGACCGGGAAAGCGGGGGCGACCTTGCGCCGCCCCGCGATCAAAGCTAACGAAGCTTGGGCTCAGGCGGCCTGTTGGCGCTTGATCTGGGCTTTGCGCACCTGGGCGCGGCAGGCGTCGCCAAAGGCCTGGAAGATCTTGATCGAATCAGGATTGTTCGCCGCCTGCCATTCCGGGTGCCATTGCACGGCGAACAGGAATGGCGAAATGCTCGGGGCGTGGATCGCCTCGACCAGGCCGTCTTCGGCGTGAGCGATGGGCTCGATGCCGGCGCCCAGCTTGTGCAGGCCTTGGCCATGCAGCGAGTTGACGCGGATCTCGTCGGTGCCAAGGGTGTGCTGCAGCCAGCTGCCAGGCTCGATCTTCACCGCATGGACCTGGGCATATTGCACATCGACCGGGTCTTCCGGATTTTCCCGGTGGTCGTTGAAACCAGGCTCGGCGTAGACCTTCTGGTAGATGTCGCCACCCAGCGCCACGTTGATTTCCTGCATGCCGCGGCAGATGCCGAAGATCGGCAGGCCGCGCTTGATCGCCGCCTTGACCAGCGGAATGTCGAACAGGTCGCGGTCCTTGTCTTGGGCCTTGCCCGGCGTCTGGTTGTCCTGGCCGTACAGGGCCGGATCGATGTTGCTCCCGGCACCGGTCAGGTACACGCCATCGGCCATGTCCAGGTAGGCGTCGAGGGCCTCGGTGCCACAGCAGGTCGGCACCAGCACTGGGATGCAATCGGCGAAGTCGACCAGTGGGGTAATGTATTTGTGGGTCATGACCTGGTAGTCATGGCCTTTGCGCTCTTGGGTACCCATGGTCATCAGGACGACGGGTTTGCGCAGGGAAGGTTGCTTGTTGCCAATGTTGCTGTTGGACATATGTCACCTTGGGGCAGGTCCTACCTGCCGTTGTCGTGCAGGCGCACGGCTTAGGCCTTTGTGCTGCCTGAAGCTCCGAGCACTGCCGGAGAGGGTTCCGGTCGGGGCTTATCGATAGCTTGCCAGAGCCGTTTAATATGTCAAACGAGCAGAGGGGACGTATCGGCGGTTTCGGCGCCGTTTACAGGGCGTTTTATCCCGTGCAAGCCCGTGGCGGCAAGGGTTTGCCGCCATTGGTGGTCAATAATATTTAACGACGCAGTTGGTTCATTGCACCGGCGCAATGAACCAGGCCTGTACGGATCAATGCAGGATCTGTGCGAGGAAGGCTTCGGCCCGCGCCGTCTGGGGCTGATTGAAGAATACCTGCGGAACGCTGTCCTCGATGATCTGCCCGCCTTCCAGGAACAGCACCCGCTCTGCCACTTGGCGAGCGAAGCCCATTTCATGGGTGACGCAGAGCATGGTCATGCCGGTGCCCGCCAACTGCACCAGCACGTCCAGGACCTCGGCGACCATCTCGGGATCCAGCGCCGAGGTCGGCTCGTCGAACAGCATGATCCGCGGCTTCATGCACAGTGCGCGGGCGATCGCCACCCGTTGCTGCTGGCCGCCCGATAGCTGACTTGGATATTTGAGCGCCTGACCTTCGATACCCACCTTGGCCAGGTACATCCGCGCACATTCCTCGGCATCCTTGCGCGACAGACCGCGCACGCTGGTCGGTGCCAGCAGGCAGTTGTCGAGCACGGTCATGTGCGGAAACAGGTTGAAGTGTTGAAACACCATGCCGATTTCACTGCGAGCCTGCGCGGCTTGGCGGGTTTTGTTGGCCAGGTCGATACCGGCGACCTCGATACTGCCTTGCTCGGCGACTTCAAGGCGATTGATGCAACGGATGAGGGTGGATTTGCCCGAGCCGGAGGGGCCGCAAAGGACGATGCGTTCACCTTCGCGCACCTTTAGATCGATGTCGCGCAGTACGTGAAAGGCACCATAGTGCTTGTTCAGGCCGGTAATGCGGATCAGCTCCGGGCGTGGGTCGTTTTCAGGGGCAAGGCTGGCAATGCTCTCGGGGGCGGTCATGTCATTCTCCGGCATCGATCAGTCGAAACGTGCGGCGCTGTAAGGCGCAGGGTCGGTGAAGGGGCGTTCGCCGCAGATCACTTCGGCGATCAGGCGACCGGTGACGGGACCCAGGGTCAAGCCATGGTGGGCGTGGCCGAAGTTGAACCAGAGGCCTTTGTGCCGAGGCGCCGGGCCGATCACCGGGCGCATATCCGGCAGGCAGGGGCGGCGACCCAGCCAGGGCTGCCGATCAAGGCGATTGCCCAGGTTGGGGAACAATCTGCGGGCGAGGTTCTCGCAGCGCTGCAGTTGGATTTCGTTGCCCGGCGCCGCGCTATCGGCGAACTCGATGCCGGTGGTCAGGCGTACGCCTCGGGACATCGGTGCGAGCACGTAGCCGCCCTGGGTATCGCAAATCGAGTGCTTTAGCTGCACGCCATCACGGGTGTCGTAATGCATGTGATACCCCCGCTTGATACCCAACGGGATCTGATAGCCCAAACGCTCAAAGACGTCGGCCGACTGCGGACCCAGGCAGACCACGACCTCGTTGGCGCTTAGCGGCCCGCGACGGCTGTCTATCTGCCAGCGCTCACCGTCCTGGCGTAGGCTGCGCGCGTCACCCTGGAGGAACTGTCCGCCACGCTTGATGAACAGGGCGGCGTAGCCGCGGGTCAGGGCGCCGGGGTCGTTGACGGTCTTGGGGTCCAGCCAGTGAATGCCTCCCACAGCTCCATCGAGTGCGCCCTCACGGGCCTGCAGCTGGGCGTGCTCGAGGAATTCGTAGCGCAGCCCATAGCTGCCCAGGGAAAGGGCGTCGCGTTTGGCCTGCTCGAATAACGCCGGGTCGCGGTACACCTCGATCCAGCCTTTGGACTGCACCAGGGCCTGCAGCCCTGCTGCGGCAATCAGGGCATCGTGCTCCTCGACGCAGCGCTGCACCAGCGGCAGCATGTCGGCGGCCGCGCCGGCCAGGCGCGCGGGGGCCGACTGCTGCCAGTAGTGCAACAGCCACGGCGCAGCCTTGGGCAGGTACTTCAGGCTGTAACGCACGTCCGGCTGACGGTTCAGACCGTAACGCAGCAATGCGCCGAACTGGCGTGGAAAAGCATAGGGGATCACGCTGGAGCGCTCGATCAGTCCGGCGTTACCGTGGCTGGTGCCGCTGCCCGGTTCGTCGCGGTCGATCATTATCACCTGATGTCCGCGCGCCTGCAGGTGCAGCGCGGTGCTGACGCCGACGATGCCGGCGCCAAGTACGAGGGTCTGGCAATGCATGAAAACATCCTTCGGTCAGTTCAGATGGCGACCCAGGCGGGCCTCCAAACGTTTCAAGAGGCGGCGCACCAGCTCGACGATCACGAGGTACAGCACGGCGGCCCACAGGTAGATCTGGAAATCGAAACTGCGCGAGAACGCCAGCTTGGTCACGCCCATCAGGTCGTAAAGGGTCACCAACGAGGCGATGGCGCTAGCCTTGATCATCAGGATCAGCTCGTTGCCCAGTGGGCCGATCGCCACCAGCAGTGATTGCGGCAGGATGACCTTGAAGAAGGTGGTGGAACGCCTCAGGTTCAACGCCTGGGCTGCTTCGTACTGCCCCGGCGCTACGGCCATCAAGCTGCCGCGGAAGATTTCGGCCTGGTAGGCGGCGGTGTTCAAGGTGAAGGCAAGCAAGGTGCATAACCACGCTTCACGGAAGAACCACCACAGCCCGATGTCCTGCCAGAAGGTTCTGAGCGAGCCAAGCCCGTAATACAGCAGGAACAGCTGCGCGAGCAGGGGCGAACCACGGAAGAAATAGATATAGCCAGCTGCCAGGCGGCGCAGCAGCAGGTGGTGTGACATGCGCGCCAACGCCAGTAACAGACCCAGCACGGCGCCCAGGCTGAAGGAGATGGCGACCAGCTTGGTAGTGACCCACAGGCCATCGATGAAGCGTGGGCCGTAGCGCTCCAGCAGATGGGGGTCGAGTACCAGGGTCAGCAGGTGGTCGATAGTCATGCCCGTGCTCCTTGCAAGTGGCGGCTGCTACGTCGTTCTATCCAAGCGAATATCCGCCCGGAAACTGCAGAGAACAGCAGGTAGCCCAGGCAAGCGACACCATAGAAGAACATCGGCTCCTTGGTCACACTGACGGCCAGGTTGGTCTGGCGCATCAGGTCGACCAGGGAAATCGTCGACACCAGCGAAGTGTCCTTGAGCAACGACAGCCAGTTGTTGGAGAGGCCTGGCAGGGCAATGCGCGTCAGCTGTGGCAGCACCACCTTGAAGAAGCCGCTGCGTTTGCTCAGGCCTAGTGCCGCGCAGGCCTCCAATTGTCCCTTTGGCAGGGTCTTGAAGGCTGCCAGCCAGATTTCGCTGGAGAATGCAGCGAACACCAGACTGAAGGCGACCATCGCAGCGAGGAAGGTGTTGATCAGGAACTCGCCAGAGTAACCCAAGGTTGCCAGCACTTTTTGGGCGGCGATTTGGCAACCGTAGTAAATGATCAACAGTGTCAGCAATTCAGGCAGCCCGCGGAACACCGTGGAGAAGATGGTGGCCCAGGCGCGAGGCAGGCGTGCCCGCGAGCGCGCCGCGAGGGCCACCAGCAGCCCCAGGGGCAGCCCGATGGGCAGGCAGGCTAGGGCCAGGGTAAGGGTGACCAGCGCGCCGGCCAGCAGCGCCTGACCCCAGCCACCATCGGCAAGGGACAACAGGGACAATTGATCGAGCATGACAAACCCCATGGACGGATGTGCGGGGGCGGCCCGGCAGTGACGCGAGACCACCCCACAGGGAGCGTGGGAATCCCTTTGCAGATCAGTTGTAGATGTCGAAGTCGAAATACTTGCTGGCGATCTTCTGGTAGGTGCCGTTGGCGACGATTTCGGCGAGGGCGGTGTTCAAGCGCTGGCGCAAGGCATCGTCATCCTTGCGCACGGCGATCGCTGCGTCGGCCTTGGTGCCGTTCACATCGCCCAGCACCTTGCAGCACGCCTGACCGTTCTTGGTCATCCATTCCTGCAGCGGGAACTTGTCGGCGATGACCCCATCCAGGCGACCTGCGGCCAGGTCGGCGTTGGCCTCGTCCATGGTCGGGTACAGCTTCACCTCGGCGCCGGCCTTGGCATACACATCCTCGGCGTAGATGGCTTGGGTCGAGGATGACTGTGCACCTACGGTGTAGCCATTGAATGTGGTCTGGGCGTCGGTGATGTCGCTGTCCTTGGCCACCGCGACGGTCAATGGGGTCCGATAATAATGATCGGTGAAGGCGATTTTCTTGCGTCGTTCCTCGGTGTCGATCATCGAGGCCACGACGGCGTCGTACTTGCGCGCCATCAACGCCGGGATGATGCCTTCCCAATCCTGCGCCACCAGCGTGCATTCGACCTTCATCTGCGCGCACAGGGCGTGGGTGATGTCGATGTCGAAACCGTGTAGCTGGTTATCGGCGTCCACATAGTTGAAGGGGGGGTAGGCGCCTTCAGTGGCGAAGCGCAGGGTTTCGGCACTGGCATTACCTGCCAGCAGAAGGGCACACGCACCTGCCATAGCCATGGTCTTGTTCATCTCGTCGCACCTCTTGCACTCTTGCTATTGTTGTTTGCTCGGCGACCACGAGGTGTAGCCGACGAACTCGTTGTGTAGAGCGGCAGTTGCTTCCAAGCGTTTTTCAACATCGGGTCCGAGTTTCTTGCAGACCTCGTTGACCATCAGGTGCACCCACGACAGCATGGTCGCGGTCGACTCCCAAAACAGATCGAATTCGGTGGGGACACGAAACACCTCGTCGGCATGGGCGTCGGCCCATTCGCAGAAGGTGTCGGTCACCAGGGTGACCGGGATGCCGGCGGCGCGTGCCTTCTGGCACAGCTGCAGGGCGTGGCGCGAGTAGCGGCGGGCTTCGAACACCACCAGGGTGGTTTCGCTGGCGCGGCCCAGCAGCACATCGCCGAAATGTCCGGCACTGCCATCTACCAGTTGCACGCCATCGCGCAGATACTGCAGCAGATGGCTCATGCACATGGCGATGCCACGCTCGGTCTGGAAGCCGGCGATGAACACCCGCGGCGTTTGTGCCAGGCGACGGGCCACGGTCAACCAAGACTCGGTCTGGCGGTATTCGTGGACCCGTACCAAGGCGGCGATTTCCCGCTCCAGGCTACCGGCGTTGTCGCGTGCATCGGGGTTCTGGCGGTATTCTTCGAGGCGGTCACCCACCAGCCATGGGCCATCGCCCAGGTCGCTCTGCAGGTCGTGCTTGAGTGCCTTGAGGTGGGCATAGCCGAGCGATCGGCAAAAACGGCCGACGCTGGATTCGCTGACCCCGAGCTTGGCTGCGATGCTGGCCGAGGTCTGGAACGGCAACTCGTGCAAGTTGGCGAGCATGTAGCTGGCGATCTTGCGGCCAGAGGCGGCGGCCCCTTGCAGGCTGTTCTCCAGGCGTTGCTTGATCGGTTGGCTCATGCTGCTGCTCCGGGTGACGTGCAGTAGAAATTGAATGTTTTCTGTCACGAAGTCAATCTTTGACAGATAGCTGTCATTGATCGAGAGTGTCGTCTTTCGTCAGCGCTGTTGCTTTGCCAATTCCAACAAAGGAGCTCCAGATGTCCGCACCCACTCCGTCAGCCCTCGTGCGCATGCCGTTTACCGAACTGCAGGGCTTGTTGCAGACGATTTTCAAGCAGCACGGCTGCAGCGAGGCAGTGGCCGGCGTACTCGCGCATAACTGTGCCAGTGCCCAGCGGGACGGCGCCCACAGCCATGGGGTGTTCCGTATTCCAGGTTATGTCTCGACCCTGGCCAGTGGTTGGGTCGATGGCCGGGCAACGCCCGAGGTCACCGATGTGGCGCCTGGCTACATTCGCGTGGATGCCCGTGGTGGCTTCGCCCAGCCGGCGCTGGCCGCGGCCCGCCCGATGCTGGTAGACAAGGCGCGAAGTGCCGGCATCGCCGTGCTGGCGATACATAACTCTCACCATTTCGCTGCACTGTGGCCGGACGTGGAACCGTTCGCCGACGAAGGTCTGGTAGCCCTGAGTGTGGTCAACAGCATGACCTGCGTGGTCCCTCATGGTGCGCGCAAGCCGCTGCTCGGGACCAACCCGATCGCTTTCGCCGCACCTTGCGCGGGGCACGATCCGATCGTCTTCGACATGGCAACCAGTGCCATGGCCCATGGCGATGTGCAGATTGCCGCACGGTCCGGTCAGCAGTTGCCTGAAGGTATGGGGGTAGATGCGGCGGGGCAGCCGACCACCGACCCGGCGGCCATCCTCGATGGCGGTGCTTTGTTGCCGTTTGGCGGGCACAAGGGCTCGGCATTGTCGATGATGGTCGAACTGCTCGCTGCTGCGTTGACGGGGGGGCATTTTTCCTGGGAGTTCGACTGGTCAGGGCACCCGGGGGCGAAGACACCCTGGACCGGGCAGTTGATCATCGTCATCGACCCGAGCAAGGCCGAGGGCGAGCGCTTTGCGTTGCGCAGCCGTGAACTGGTGGAGCAGATGCAGGCGGTTGGGTTGTCGCGCATGCCGGGCGAGCGTCGCTACCGCGAGCGTGAGGTTGCCGAGCGCGAAGGGGTGGCGTTGAGCGAGCAGGAGTTGCAAGGGCTCAGGGAATTGGCTGGCTGAAGGGGACTCTTCAGTCGGTTAGCGGGCGCCTGTGAGACTGGGCTCGCCCGCGAAGAGGCCAACGCCAAACACCAGGCATGCACAGTTGCATAGACAACCTTGCACGCAGGTGATGTTCCTTCACCGCAACTGCGGGTATGCTCAGGTCTGCCTTTACGAACTGTCCTGATCCAAGGAGCTGCACGCTGTGTTCAAACATGTCGATGCCTATGCCGGCGACCCGATTCTCTCGTTGATGGAAACCTTCAAGGCCGACCCGCGGGCCAACAAGGTCAATCTGAGTATCGGCCTGTATTACGATGAGGCCGGCATCGTGCCGCAACTGGCATCGGTGGACGCGGTCGAAAAGCGCCTCGCCGGCCAGGACCACGAAGCCTCGCTGTACCTGCCGATGGAAGGCCTGGCCAGCTACCGCCAAGCGATCCAGGCGTTGCTGTTCGGCGCCGATCATCCGGCGGTTAGCGCCGGTCGCGTGGCGACCGTGCAGACCGTGGGCGGCTCTGGTGCGCTGAAGGTCGGTGCCGACTTCCTCAAACGCTACTTCCCGCAGTCGGAAGTCTGGGTCAGCAACCCGACCTGGGACAACCATCGCGCGATCTTTGAGGGTGCCGGGTTCAAGGTTCACACCTACCCATACTTCGACCAGGCCAGCCGGGGCGTCGATTTCGACGGCATGCTCGCAACCCTGCAGACCCTGCCAGCCAATAGCGTCGTGCTGCTGCATCCATGCTGCCACAACCCCACCGGGGCCGACCTGACCCAGGTCCAGTGGCAACAGGTGGTCGAAGTGGTCAAGGCGCGTCAGCTCATTCCATTCCTCGACATCGCTTATCAGGGCTTTGGCGAAGGTCTGGCGGAAGACGCTTTCGCCATCCGCGAAATGGCCCGTGCCGGCGTGCCATGCCTGGTGAGCAACTCTTTCTCGAAGATCTTCTCGCTGTACGGCGAGCGGGTAGGGGGCCTGTCGGTCGTCTGCGACGATGAAGCCACTACCCAGAGCGTACTTGGCCAGCTCAAGGCCACCGTGCGTCGCAACTACTCCAGCCCGCCCAACTTCGGTGCCCAGCTGGTGGCTGGCGTGCTCGGCGATGCTCAGCTCAATGCCCAGTGGGCAGCGGAAGTCGACGTCATGCGCAAGCGGATCCTGGACATGCGCCAGGCATTGGTCGATGCTCTGGCAGTGCTGCTGCCGGGCCAGGACTTCCAGTTCTTCCTGCGCCAGCGTGGCATGTTCAGCTACACCGGCTTCAGTGTCGAACAGGTTCGTCGACTGCGTGACGAGTTCGGCGTGTACCTGATCGACAGTGGTCGTGTGTGCATGTCTGGTCTGCGTCCGGCCAACCTGCAACAGGTGGCAGAGGCGTTCGCGGCCGTACAGGCTTAAGATCGCCAAGGGCCGACCGCGGCTTTTCGGGCTCTTCACGGATTAGTGGGGGCAGGGTTTTGGTGTTGGGGTCTCTGGGTCTCTGGGTCTCTGGGTCCTCTGGGGGCTCCGGGGTTGGGGCTTTGGGCTTGTGTGGCTGATCCGAGGGATGTAGCGGCGCTGCTGGCCCCTTCCGCCTTTACGGCGGGCAACTTTTTTCTTGGAAAAAGTTGCACAAAACCGCTTGCTCCCACATACGGCCCCTACGCTGCGCTTCGGGGTCCCCTCGCTCCGGCGGCTTGCGGGCCCGCGCGGCCTACGACTTGCTACGCAAGTCTACATCTCGCGCCTCCGGCTAACGCCGGAGGGTGCTACGCACCTGGCCCTCCAGCCACCTCCACTCGGCCTCCTGAGGTCGCGGGTAGATCAAAAGCAAGATCAAGAGCAAGAGCAAGAGCAAGAGCAAGATCAAAAGCCAGAGCAACGGCAGGCGAATCGCTGCGCTCTCGCTTTTTTCTTTACCTTCGTTTTGTGTTGCAGCGGGTCTCGCGATCTGTCTTTCGAAGATAACGCCCGTGCAGGCGCCGCCGAAGGCGGAAGGGGCCAGTAGCGCCGCTACACAAAATGGACCGTTTCGAGTTCCAATGCCAACCCAACCCAACCCAACCCAACCCAACCCAACTCCCCGACAATCCGTGAAGAACCTCGTTTCGATCCGGTGCAACCTTCATTGTCATGACAAGTGCAACCGTCCCTCGGACGGGGCTTCGCAATTGCCCTCTTTCAGTGCACAATCGCGCCCCCCTTTTTCGGTTGAGGTGTGCGATGCTTCTGTTTCGCCACTCTCAGCCTGTTGCAGTCTTGCGAGTGGAGTTGCACCCGGAATGAATGAGCAGGCCCCAAGCGTCGAACAACGCTTCGAATCGACCCCCGCCGCCCTCGGCAATTGGTCGCGTCATGACACCACCTGGATGCTCGGCCTGTTCGGCACCGCCATCGGTGCCGGGACGCTGTTTCTGCCGATCAACGCCGGTCTCGGCGGTTTCTGGCCCTTGCTGGTACTCGCCGCCCTGGCGTTCCCGATGACCTACTACGCCCACCGCGCACTGACCCGCTTCGTGCTGTCAGGCCGTGATGGCGGCGACATCACCGAAGTGGTCGAGGAGCATTTCGGCATCAAGGCCGGTGCATTGATCACCGTCCTCTATTTCTTCGCCATTTTCCCAATCCTGCTTATCTATAGCGTGGCGCTGACCAACACCGTCAGCAGCTTCATCGAGCACCAGCTGCACATGACGGCGCCGCCCCGGGCATTGCTTTCGTTCATGCTGATCCTCGGCCTGCTGGCCATCGTGCGCTGCGGTGAGCAGGCCACGGTCAAGGTCATGAGCCTCTTGGTCTACCCGTTCATCGTTGCCCTCGGGCTGTTGGGCTTGTACCTGATTCCCCACTGGACCGGCGGTATTCTCGACAGCGCCGGCCAGGTGCCTTCGGGCTCGGCGTTCCTGCACACCATCTGGCTGGCGATCCCGGTCATGGTGTTCTCGTTCAATCATTCGCCGATCATCTCGGCCTTCGCGGTCGACCAGAAGCGCCGCTATGGCCAGCATGCCGATGAGCGCAGCGGGCAGATCCTGGCGCGTGCTCACCTGTTGATGGTAGCGATGGTGCTGTTCTTCGTATTCAGCTGTGTACTCACCCTGAGCAGCGCCCAACTGGCCGAGGCGAAAGCGCAGAACCTGTCGATCCTGTCGTACCTGGCCAACCACTTCAGCAATCCGGCCATCGCCTTCGCCGCGCCGCTGATCGCCTTCGTGGCCATTGCCAAATCGTTCCTGGGCCACTACATCGGCGCCAGCGAGGGCCTCAAGGGCATCATCGCCCGGACCGGCGCACGCCCGTCCCCCAAAGCCCTCGACCGCCTCGTCGCGGCGCTGATGCTGGTGGTCTGCTGGATCGTCGCCACACTCAATCCGAGCATCCTTGGCATGATCGAGTCGCTCGGCGGGCCGATCCTCGCCGTGCTGCTGTTCCTCATGCCGATGTACGCCATTCGCCGCGTGCCCTCGATGCGCCAGTACAGCGGGGCGCTGTCCAATGTGTTCGTGGTGGTGATCGGTCTGGTCGCCTTGACCTCGGTGCTCTACAACCTGGCCTATAGTCTGTTCGGCTGAGCCTTCATAGAACACCCAAGCCCGGATGGCATATCGCCCTCCGGGCTTTTTCATGGTCGCGGCCTGCGGTTCGTCGTGGCGAAAAAAACGTCCAACATTTTCTGAAGTGGCCATAGGCACCTGAGCGCCTTCATGGTTAACTCAATGTCCTTTTCAAACCCCGCATAAGGATTTCCGTCATGGCTCAAGTGACTCTCAAAGGCAACCCGGTTCAGGTGAAAGGCAACTTGCCACAGGCCGGCACCCAGGCTCCGGCGTTCTCCCTGGTAGGCGATGGGCTGGCCGACAAGTCGCTGAAGGACTACGCCGGCAAGCGAAAGGTGTTGAACATCTTCCCAAGCGTCGATACCCCCACCTGCGCCACCTCGGTGCGCAAGTTCAACGCCCAGGCCAATGACGTGGCCAACACCGTGGTGCTGTGCATCTCCGCCGACCTGCCGTTCGCCCAGGCGCGTTTCTGTGGCGCCGAAGGCCTGGAGAACGTGCAGAACCTGTCGACCCTGCGTGGTCGTGAGTTCCTGGAAAACTACGGCGTCGCCATCGCCGACGGTCCGCTGGCCGGCCTGGCTGCCCGTGCCGTGGTGGTGCTCGATGAGAACGACAAGGTGTTGCACAGCGAGCTGGTCGCGGAAATCGCCGACGAGCCGAACTATGACGCGGCACTGGCCGTGTTGAAGTAATAACGGTGCAGGGCAGGGCGGGACGTCGACGCCCCTGTCCAACCCCAGGCAACACCCTGAAACGGCCCGGCCTTCTATCCGGGCCGTTTTCATCGGTTTTTCTCAGCGAGATACCCCGTACTTTAGTGCGGGAGGGATAGCGAGGCGTGCGAACTGCGCGCCCTTACGCCGGCCTGTCTTGCTGCTCGATGTAGCGCCGAACCCCG
>NZ_JAHWIW010000031.1:0-73068 GCF_025377065.1 Pseudomonas sp. HD6422
TTAGCGGCGGCGATGCGGTCGGCTTCGGCCTTGGCTTTAGCGGCGGCGATGCGGTCGGCTTCGGCCTTGGCTTTAGCGGCGGCGATGCGGTCGGCTTCGGCCTTGGCTTTAGCAGCGGCAATACGCGCGGCGTCCTTTTTAGCCGCTGCAATATCGCTCGCGAGGGCTGTTGCCTTCTGCTGCAGACGTGAGATGGCTTCTGTCGCCACGCGCACTTGGTAAGCTGCAGATAATGAGTCGACGTAAGATTTGTAAACAACACTGAGTCGGGGGGCGCGACGTTTAGATGCGAGCACTACGAAGTCGACGCCGTTTTGCTTTATAGAGCGTGACAGCGGCGGTCGGCCAAAAAATTTCAATGAAGCAGGTTGGGCTAGATTTATTATTTTTCTTTTTTGTGTAATTAGGTCATTTGTTGCCTTTAGTTCCTTTTCCTTTATTTCGATCAGGTTGCCTTTTGGTGATCCGAATAATGCCTGGATTTCGCGAATGAGCGTTGCATTAAGTGTGCGTATGTATTTGTTGAACTCGGCCTCGAATTGCTGCTGGGCTTGGATACCGATGCTTGCGATTGGAATGATCGAACTAACATCATAGATGTTGATCTTATCCAGTGCCTTCGGGTTGGTAATATCTGGCAACTTGCCATTCCATGGGCGAGGGCCGATTTCAGGGTGTATGGGGAATTTGGGAGGAGGGCGAAGCGGTTCCGGGGTTATTATTGTGGGTTGGAGAATGACAGGGCCTTGCATTTCACACTTCTCTGAAGAATAAGGAAACCCAATCTTCATGGAAGGGTGAAGAGTATATAAGAGTGATGGTTTGACCCAATAGGAAATAAGTCAGGGGTGGTTGTAAGACGAAATTAGGCAGTTGGCAGGCTGCGATGGGTAAGGCGCTTTCTTGGTTTAATCGAGGTGTTCGGCTATCGCGAAAACACCGGCCTTGAATATTTGGGGGCTGCGTAAATCGAGCGCCGTCCGCGCGGCGCATCGCGAGCTGCGCTCGCTTACGTTTGTTTTTGGCTAGTAACGTCAGTAGTGGCGGCGCGCGACCGCCTTGTGCGTAGGGCACAATATCCAGTTAGGCGCGAAGGGCCGGCACGATATTGCGCCGCCCCCAAAGGCGTCCGCGCGCAAATCCCACAGGCATTATTGTCACGAAGCAAACGTAGGAGCGCAGCTCGCGATGCGCCGCGCAGGAGGCGCTCGATCTCACAGACGCTACAAATCTCCCGCCAAACTCAAGGATGAAACATCCGCCCCAACGCATCCAACCGGTTGGCAATCGGCTGCAACCGCCGGCTGCTCGAGGCCAGGTGCTCCACTTCGGCAGCGATATGCTGGGCAATGCCTTGCGCCACGCCTTCGCTGCTTTGTTGCATCGCCTCGACCGCGTGGCGGCTGCCGGGTTGCAGGGCTTCGATGATGCTGCGGATTTCCTGGGTGGAGACGGCATTGCGCTGCGCCAGGCTGCGCACTTCGTCGGCCACTAAGGCAAATCCACGACCTTGCTCGCCCGCCCGTGCGGCTTCGGTGGTCGCATTCGATTGCCACGCCCCTGCCGGAGCG
This sequence comes from Pseudomonas sp. HD6422, assembly GCF_025377065.1. Lineage (NCBI taxonomy): Bacteria > Pseudomonadati > Pseudomonadota > Gammaproteobacteria > Pseudomonadales > Pseudomonadaceae > Pseudomonas > Pseudomonas sp. HD6422. The sequence continues at coordinate 1,572 of NZ_JAHWIW010000031.1, forward strand.
AATCACGCAGTTGGATGGATTGTCGAGTCTGTAGGCATCGAATGCCGATATGGCATCGTTGAGCGACTCGAAACGCCGCGAAGGTCAGCCGCCCCTACGCACGTGCCTGACCAGCACTTTTTCCAGCAACTCCCACATCGCAGGGTCGGTACTGAACGCCACATTGAAGCGCATCCACCCGGTGGCCTGGGCATCGACCATGAACAACTGCCCGGGGCCGAGCATGATGCCTTTTTCCAGGGCGTCGTCGAGCAGCGCTGCGCTGTCTGGGATCGCCGGGTGACGGGTCCAGATGTACATGCCTTCATCGGACTCGATGAACAGCTCGAAGCCCAGACGATGCAAGTGTCGGCCGACTTCCTGGTGTGCTTCGGCCAGCCGCTGGCGCAGGCGCTTGAGGTGCTTGCGCCAGCGGCCATCGATCACCGCGGCATACACCACGCGCTCCATCACCTGCGAAGTGGTCAGGCCTGAACGCATCTTCAGGTGCAACAGCTTCTGCATCAATTCGGGGTTTGCCAGCAGGTAACCGACCCGCACATTCGGCGAGATGCTCTTGGAATAGCTGCCGACGTACACCACTTGCTGCAGGTGGTCGAGGCTGGCCAGGCACGGCTGCGGCTCGGCCATCATGTCGGCGTACAGGTTGTTCTCCACCAGACGGAAACCGTGCCGGTGGGCCAGTTGCAGCAAGCGATGCAACTGCGCCAGCGGCGTGCGCGAGCAGGTCGGGCTGTGCAGGTGCGGCTGGGTGAAGAACGCGGTGGGCTGGTGGTGGGCCAGCAAGCGCTCGAGCTGATCGAGGTCGTAACCAGCAGGTGTGCGCGGTACCCCTACCAAAGTCGCCCCTTGGGTGCGCAGGATGCTCATCAGGTTGGGGTAGCCCGGATCGTCGACCAGTACCACGTCGCCTGGACGCACCAGGGTCCGGGCCGCGAGGTCCAGAGCCTGGCTGGCGCCGTGGGTGAGCATCAGTTGCGACGGGTTGGCGACGATCGACAGTTCTTGCTGCAGGTTCTGCGCGGTCAATGCGCGCAATTCATGCAGGCCCATGGGGTCGCCATAGCCGGACAACTCCAGCGGGCTGCCGGCCACCTGACGCAGGCCGCGGCGCAGTCCGTCCTCGTACATCCAGTCGTTCGGTAGCCAGCCGCAGCCGGGCTTGAAGGGCAATTGGCGGATTTCGAAGATCTGCTGCAGGTACCACTCTGAATTGAACGTCGGGCGGCTGGCGTCGATGTCGTTGGTCTGGCTGTCCAGTAGCTCGTTCGCTGCACGATTGACGAAGAACCCAGCATTTCCCCGGCTGACCAGCAGCCCTTGTGCCACCAGGCGGTCATATGCCTCGACCACGGTGAAGGTGCTGACCGAGTAGGTCGCGGCAAAGGCGCGGATCGAGGGGACCTTGGCGCCGGGCTTGAGTGTCTGGTTGTCGATCAGCTCGCGCAGCCCGTCGATGATCTGGTTGACCAGCGGCGTGGATGAGTCTGGATGTAGTTCGAACATTCGGGTGCCTTCAGGGGGTGCACGACGCCAAGCGCCGGCACGGTGTAGCAGGTGTATTGCATGGGCGGCCTGTACAGTGCAGTGCGGATTTCATGCCGCTGTGCATGGCTCTCTGTGCCCGACATTTTTACATTAGGTGTCAGATATCGCCACATAAAGCATTTCAGTTCGCCTTGGGGGCAACCCAGGGCGCGTCAGCAGGCCGCCATGGATGGCCTGCGTGTGTTCGCTCACACCATCCTGCCCGCAATAGCACTGATGTAGAGGTGAGACCGATTGCCATCGGGGTTTCACGGTTTTCCTTGGATAAAAAGAAGCACGGGGTACACAACTGATGGACGCAACATCCACAACCACCACCGCGAAAGGCGAGCACGAGAGCAAGCTCAGTGCCTCGCTCAAGTCGCGCCACCTGACGATGATGTCGATCGCCGGGGTCATCGGCGGCGCCTTGTTCGTCGGTTCCGGCAGCGTCATCCACAGCGCCGGCCCGGCCGCGGTCCTGGCCTATCTGGCAGGCGGCATCCTGGTGGTCCTGATCATGCGCATGCTCGGTGAAATGGCGACCTCCTCGCCCGACACCGGCTCGTTCTCCACCTACGCGGATCGCGCCATCGGCCGCTGGGCCGGTTTCACCATCGGTTGGCTGTACTGGTGGTACTGGGTCATCCTGATGGCCTGGGAAGCCTATGTGGCGGGCAAGATCCTGCATGGTTTCTTCCCCGATGTGAGCGTCAACGTGTTCGTGCTGGCCACGACCCTGGTGCTGATCACCGTCAACTTCTTCAACGTCAAGCACTACGGCGAGTTCGAGTTCTGGTTCGCGCTGATCAAGGTGGTGGCGATTGTCTGCTTCCTGGTGGTGTGTACCGCTGCGGTGATGAACATCTGGCAGTTCGGTGAAGTGCGTGGCATGACGCACCTGACCGCTGAAGGCTTCATGCCCAATGGCATCACCACCGTGATCGGAGCGTTGCTCGGGGTGATGTTCGCCTTCCTCGGCGCTGAAATCGTCACCATCGCCGCTTCCGAAGCCAAGGACCCGGCTGCTCAGATCGTCAAGGCCACTAACTCGGTGGTATGGCGTGTGTGCCTGTTCTACGTCGGCTCGATCTTCCTGATCGTCTGCCTGGTACCGTGGAACGATCCGCACCTGGGCGTCTCCGGCTATGGTGCCTACCGCCGTACCCTGGAACTGCTGGGCGTGCCTCACGCCGAGCTGTTGATGAACTTCGTGGTGCTGACCTCGGTGAGCAGCTGCCTGATCTCGGGCCACTACACCGCATCGCGCATGTTGTTCTCCCTGGCCCAGCGTGGCGACGCGCCGTCGTTCTTCAAGATCACCCGCGCCGGTACCGGTGTCCCGGTGTTCGCGATCATCGGCTCCTGCGCGGTGGCGGTAGTTTGCGCACTGATCAACTTCAGCGAGACCCTGCGTCCGAAAGACGTACTGGAAACCCTGATGAACACCACCGGCATGATCGCACTGCTGGTGTACCTGGTGATCGCCTTCTCGCAATTGCGCATGCGCCGCAAGTTGATCGCCGAGGGCAAGGAAGTTCGCCTGAAAATGTGGCTGTTCCCGTGGCTGACCTACCTGGTGATCGCGTTCATCGTGGCTGCCCTGGTGACCATGGCCTTCATGCCTGACTATCAGATCCTGGTGATCTCCACCGGTATCGCCGCGGCCATCGTGGTGGCGATGGGCGTGGTGCATCAGATCCGCACGGGCAAGCAGCACTAAGCACTAGTCGTTGTTGGAAGCGGCCGGCTCCCTGTGGGACCCGGCCGTTTCGCGTTGTTGGGCCTGGGATTTCTCGGCGGGCATGTGAAAGCGCTGGTTCATCCAGGGCGAGCCGAGCAGGGCGGCGGCGGCGATCAGGGCCAGGATGGCGGCGGCGAGAAAGGTCTTCATGGGCATGCGCATACAGGGACAGACTTGCAGCATAGTCGGTGGGTTCCGTCTCGGTGTTTGACCTTCACATGGCTTATGCTCAACCCACAGCCCGTCACAAGGAGTCGACCATGGCCTGGTCCGCCACCCAGTATTCCCTCTTCGAAGACGAACGTACCCGCGCCGTGCGCGACTTGCTGGCCGCCGTGCCGCCACGCCCGGTGCGCCATGCCACCGACCTGGGCTGCGGCCCGGGCAATTCCACCGAAGTCCTGCTGCAGCGCTGCCCGGATGCCCAGGTGACGGCCCTGGACAACGACAAAGACATGATCGACAAGGCCCGCGAGCGCAAGCGCCTGCATATTCCGCGGGTGCGCTGCGACATCGCCGACATCGCCACCTGGTCGGCGCCCGAGCCACAGGATCTGATCCTGGCCAATGCTTCGCTGCAGTGGGTGCCAGGGCACGCGACGCTGTACCCGCATCTGGTGCGCCAGTTGAGCGAGGGAGGGAGCCTGGCGGTGCAGACGCCCGACAACCTCGAAGAGCCTGCTCACCGGCAACTGCGCGACATCGCCAGCCAGGGGCCCTGGGCAGAGCGCTTTGCCGATTTCGCGTTGCCGCCGCGGCATGACGCGGCCTTCTACTACAACCTGCTCAGTCCGTTGAGTGCCCGGGTGGATGTGTGGCGCACCACGTATCACCACCCTTTGGCCGGTGGCGCAGAGGCGGTGGTGGAATGGTTCAAGGGTTCCGCGCTGCGGCCTTATCTGGCCAAGCTCGATGAACAGGAGCAGGCCGAATTCCTGGCGCGCTACCTGGAGGCCATGCGCCAGGCCTATCCGGTTGCCAGCGATGGCAAGGTGCTGTTGCCGTTTCCCCGGCTGTTCCTGGTGGCCACTCGCTAGGGGGCGCCAGAGGGGGGCGGTGCTGCCCGATTGGTTGTGTCGGCTTTATCGGCCCTTTCGCGGGCAAGCTCCCACAGGGACCCCGCCTGACTTGTGGGAGCGGGCTTACCCGCGAAGAGGCCGCTGAAGCCGCTAGAGCCCTTCCTGCACTACCTGCAGAAAGGTCGCCACCACCCGCCGCGTACGCTGCTCGCTCAGGCACACCAGCGTCTCGGTCAAATGCCGTTGGCAATCGACGATCGGCAGCGCACACACCCGCGCATCGGCGCCGAACTCGGCTGCCGACACCACCCCCACGCCAATCCCCACCACCACCGCTTCGCGCGCGGCCTCGCGGCCTTCCACCTGGATCGCCGGGCGAATGCGTAGTCCTGCACGCTGCATTTCCTCTTCCAGGGTCTGCCGGGTCACCGACCCAGGCTCACGCAACACCAGCGGCATGTCGTCCAGGTCAGCCAGGCTGATCGAGCCCCGGCTGGCCCATGGATGTTGGTGCGCCACGAACGCCACCATCGGGTCACGCCGCAGCGGTACACAGTGCAAGCGCTCGTCATCGACGTCACGGCCGAGCAGCGCCAGGTCGGCCTGGTAGCTGAACAGCCGGGCCAGGGATTCGTCGGTGTTGCCGGTCTCGACCTTGACCTGTATGCCCGGGTAGCGCTGGCAGAAACGGGCGATCTGCGGGAGCACGTGTACCGGCGCATCCACTGCCAGCACCAGGCTGCCGGTGTGCAGGGCGCGGGAGTCCTGGAGCAGTTCGTGGGCCTCGGCCTCGCAGGCGAACAGACGCTGGCTGATGCCTAGCAGGCGTTCGCCAAGGTCAGTCAGGTGCACCGAACGCTTGTTGCGATGAAACAGCAACACACCGAAGCGCTCTTCGAGCTTGCGCACCTGATCGGACACCGCCGGTTGGGTCAGGAACAGCTTTTGCGCGGCGCGGGTGAAGCTGCCGTGGGTGGCCACCGCATGGAACGCCTTGAGTTGCGCGTGGGATACCGACATGCCGCCTCCAATAACAAGCTGAGCTTATGTGTGAAATACGATAAATCGATTTTATTTATCAGTCACCAGCTGTTTCCATACCGTTCAACCCAGCGTGATCGTGATCCGCGGTCGCTGGGCCATGGCGCGGATCCCTGCGCCATCTGACCAGTGACGAGCCTTCGTCATGCAGTGCGCAACACAACAAGAAAACAGGCGTTTCTTCACATTCTGCCGGCACACTCGAGCAAGAGGTCAGATCCACATGAACCAATCCCTAGCCACGATCAAACGTTGGCGCGTGCAGATTTTCGCAATCACCTGGTTGGCCTACGCCGCCTTCTACTTCACTCGCAAGGCCTTCTCGGTGGCCAAGCTGGGCATCGGCGAAGACCCGACATTCATGCTCGACAAGGCCGCCATGGCCAACCTCGACGCCATCTACCTGGCCGCCTACGCCGTGGGCCAGTTCACCTGGGGCATGCTCGCCGACCGTTTCGGCCCGCGCGTGGTGGTGCTCGGCGGCCTGCTGATCTCCAGCGCGGCGGCTGTGGTGATGGGCAGTTACGCCACTTTCCCGATCTTCGCTACCTGCATGCTGGTGCAGGGGCTGGCGCAATCCACCGGCTGGGCGGGGTTGTGCAAGAACATCGGCAGTTTCTTCCCGGCCATCCAACGTGGGCGTGTACTCGGGCTATGGAGCTCGTGCTATGCCTTCGGCGGCCTGGTGGCCTCGCCCTTCGCTGGTTGGTGGGCCTACACCCTGATCGGAACCTGGCATGCGGCGTTCTTTTCCAGCGCTGTGGTGGTGGCCGCAGTGGCCGTGTTGTTCTTCTTCCTGCAGCGTAACAAGCCAGAGGACGTCGGCCTGCCGGCGGTGGAACCCGAGCCCCAGAGCATGGCCCCAGGCGGCAACCTGTGCAGCGTGTGGGCGCCGCTGCGCGAAATCCTGCGCAACCGTACGGTACTGACCCTGGGCCTTGCGTATTTCCTGCTCAAGCCCGCGCGCTACGCGATCCTGCTGTGGGGACCGGTGATCGTCTTCGAGCAGATGCCGTCGGTGGGCAAGGTCGGCGCGGCCATCATTCCCACGGCCTTCGAATTGGCCGGGCTGCTCGGGCCGATCCTCATCGGCCTGGCGTCGGACAAGCTGTTTGGCGCCAGGCGCATGCCTGCCTGCGTGATCAGTCTGGTGCTGCTGACCCTGACCCTGGCGGCATTCATGGCTGCCATGCACACCGGCAGCGTGCTGCTGGTGGTGGGCTTGCTGTTCTTCATGGGCCTGACCTTGTACGGCCCGGACTCGATGATCAGCGGCGCCGCCGCCATTGACTTCGGTACGGCCAAGGCCGGCGCCACTGCTGCGGGCTTCGTCAATGGCTGCGGCTCGGTGGGCGCGGTGCTTGGCGGCCTGCTGCCGGGATACTTCGATGGCGTCACGGTGTTCATCGTGTTTGCCGGCTGTGCGCTGTTCTCGGCGCTGGTGCTGTTGCCGCACTGGAACAGCCGCCCGGCGAGGGAGGCCCAGGCCGATGACGTGGCACCCAATACCGCGATGGCGATCAAGCCATTGCGCACATAGAGGAACGTGAAGCGATGAGACCCTTCTGGCTGCAACAGGCACTGGATTCGGAACAGCAGCCGGCCTGCCCGCCACTGCACGGCGACGCACGCTGCGACGTGTGCATCGTCGGCGGTGGCTACACAGGCCTTTGGACGGCCTTGCAGCTCAAGGAGGCGCAGCCGTCGCTCGATGTACTGCTGATCGAGGCCGACATCTGTGGCGCTGGCGCGAGCGGTCGCAACGGTGGTTGCGCCCTGTCGTGGTCGGCCAAGTACTTCACGCTGGAGAGGTTGTTCGGGGTGGAGGAGGCCGTGCGCCTGGTGCGCGAGTCCGAGCTCAGCATCCATGCCATCGGTGCGTTCTGCGCGGCCAATGGCATCGACTGCGACTATCGCTTGGACGGCACCCTGTACACCGCGACCAATCAGGCTCAAGTGGGCAGCACCGATGCCGTGATCGCCGCCTTGCAGCAACGCGGCATCAATTCGTTCGAGCGCCTGCCGTTGCAGCAGGTACAGCGCCTGGCAGGTTCGGCCCGGCACCTGGAAGGCTGGTTCTCGCCGGCGGCTGCCACCGTACAACCAGGGCGGTTGGTGCGTGGCCTGCGCCGGGTGGCACTTGAGCGGGGCGTACGCATCCATGAGGGCACAGCCATGACCGCCCTCGAGCATGGGGCGCCGGCTACGGTGCGCACGCTGCACGGTAGCATTCGTGCCGACCGCGTGGTACTGGGTCTCAACGCCTGGATGGCGCGGGCGTTCCCGCAGTTCCAGCGCAGCGTGGCGATCGTCTCCAGTGACATGGTGATTACCGAGCCGTGTTCCGAGCTGCTGCAGGAGATAGGGCTGAACACCGGGATCAGCGTGCTCGACTCGCGGATCTTCGTGTACTACTACCACAACACCTCCGATGGCCGGCTGATGCTCGGCAAAGGGGGCAACACCTTTGCCTTCGGTGGCCGCATGCTGCCAGTGTTCGACCAGCCGTCACCGTATCGCCCCTTGCTGCGCCAGAGCCTGGGCGGGTTCTTCCCGGCCTTGGCCGAGGTGCCGCTGGCAGCGAGCTGGAACGGGCCGTCAGACCGCTCGGTGACTGGCCTGCCGTTCTTCGGCCGGTTGGATGGGCAGGGCAACGTGTTCTATGGCTTCGGATACTCCGGCAGCGGCGTCGGGCCATGCCACATGGGCGGGCAGATCCTTGCCTCGCTGGCCCTGGGGCAAGACAACCCCTGGACCCGCTCGCCGCTGGTCAATGGGCCGCTGGGGTTGTTCCCGCCCGAACCGATCCGCTACCTGGGCTCGTTGCTGGTACGTAACGCCATTCGGCGCAAGGAACGTGCCGAGGATCACGGCCAGCGGCCAAGGCGCCTGGATGTGCGCCTGGCGCGCTTTGCCGCGGCGGCGGGCAAAGCCGACAAGGCGTAAGCGAGCCGCAAGATTTCTTGTCGATCCATGGCTGAGGTCGTATAAACTGCTCCCACTTTTTATGGCCGGTCGCTTCCTGAACCGGCCGCCGAAACAAAGAGAGTCGACATGGGCGCACAGTGGAAAGCCAAGCATAAAGAAGCCGCAGCCAACGCCAAAGGCAAGATCATGGGCAAGCTGGCCAAGGAAATTCAGATCGCCGCCAAATCCGGTGCCGATCCTGACATGAACCCGCGCCTGCGCCTGGCGGTGGAGCAGGCCAAGAAGGCCTCGATGACCCGCGAGACCCTGGAGCGGGCGATCCGCAAGGGTGCCGGCCTGGATGGCGATGCCGTGCAGTACTCGGCGGTCAGCTACGAAGGTTTCGCCCCGCACCAGGTGCCGCTGATCGTCGAGTGCCTGACCGACAACGTCAACCGCACCGTGGCGCAGATCCGTGTGCTGTTTCGCAAGGGCCAGCTCGGCGCCAGCGGTTCGGTCGCCTGGGACTTCAACCATGTCGGCCTGATCGAAGCCACCGCCGAAGGTGATGCCGATCCGGAAATGGCCGCCATCGAAGCGGGCGCCCAGGATTTCGAGCCGGGCGAAGAAGAGGGGTCGACCCTGTTCATCACCGACACCACCGACCTCGACGCCGTGCAGAAAGCCCTGCCGGAGCACGGCTTCACCGTGACCTCGGCGAAGATCGGCTACACCCCGAAGAATCCGGTGAGCGCGGCCAGCCTGAGCGCCGAGGCACTGGCAGAAGTCGAAGCCTTCCTCGAAGCGATTGACGAGAACGACGATGTGCAGAACGTGTACGTCGGCCTGACTGCCTGAAGATCAGGTTGTTCTGAAGGTCCCATCGCTGCCGATGGGGCCTGTCTGCCCTGCCGAGGGGAACCTGCATGAACCCCACCTTCGCCTCCCTCAGCATCGCCCACCTGCGCACCCTCGACCAACTGCTGCACCTGAAGAACCTCAGTCACGCCGCCGAGCGGCTGGGTGTCAGTCAGTCGGCCCTGAGCCGCCAACTGGCGCATCTGCGTGAAGCGTTCGATGACCCGCTGTTGGTGCGTCAGGGTCGTGGCTACGTGCTCAGCGAACATGCCGAAAGCCTGGTCGAGCCTTTGCGTCAGGTGCTGGACGAACTCCAGGCCCTGCGCCAGCCGGCAACTTTCGACCCGGCCCGTTGCGAACGGCGCTTTTGCCTGGCTGCTTCCGACTATGTCGCCGAGCATATGCTGCCGTTGCTGGTGGCGGCGCTGGAGCGTGAGGCGCCTGGCGTGGCCATCGACTACCGGATCTGGCAGGCCGGTCAGTACGGTTTGCTCGCCAGCGGCGAAATCGACCTGGCGACCACCTTGTTCGACGAATCGCCGCCCAACCTTCATGGGCGCCTGCTGGGCGAGGATCGGGCGGTGTGCCTGATGCGTGACGATCATCCGTTGACCGCCGTACGGGCGCTGACCCAGGACGATTACCTGGGCTATAAGCATGTGCGAATTTCCGGCGGTGGTGACAAGGACAGCTTCATCGATCGGCATCTACGCGCCCAGGGGCTGCAACGGCGGGTGAGTCTGGAGGTGCCGTTCTTTTCCGCCACCGTGCAGGTGATCGGCAACGGCCAGGCTCTGGCGACTGTCCCCGAGCACATCGCCCGCCAGTTGTGCCGACTGCACCGCCTGGCATGGCGACCGCTTGGGTTCATCGAGCACACCCAGCGCTATTGGGTGGTCTGGCACCAGCGCTTGCAGGCTTCGGCCGAGCACCGCTGGTTGCGTAATCGGGTCTTCGACTTGTGGCGTCAGTCGCAGTTCGGGGTGCAGGGCGGGGAGCCGGGTTCGCCATAGCAGGTATGCGTGAAGCGGGGTTCTTGGGCTGTGTTCTAGCGCCTAGACTGGGGGCTTGTGTTGTCTGAGCCGGCCCCTTGGCGGGCAAGCCCGCTCCCACCGGTAAGTCACAGTCCTCAAGGGCTGCGCTGTACCTGTGGGAGCGGGCTTGCCCGCCAAGGGGCCGGTATGGACACCGGATCACCCACAGGAGCCCTCCACGTGACCCCAGAACAATTCCGCCAATATGGCCACCAACTGATCGACCTGATCGCCGACTATCGGCAGAACATCGCCGAACGCCCGGTCATGGCCCAGGTCGAGCCGGGCTACCTCAAACAGGCCTTGCCAAGCCAGGCCCCCCAGCAAGGCGAGGCATTCGAGGCGATCCTCAGCGACGTCGACAGACTGCTCATGCCTGGCTTGTCGCACTGGCAGCACCCCGACTTCTATGGCTATTTCCCCTCGAACGGCACCTTGTCCTCGGTGTTGGGCGACTTCCTCAGCACCGGCTTGGGCGTGCTCGGCCTGTCATGGCAGTCGAGCCCGGCGCTGAGCGAGCTGGAGGAAACCACCCTCGACTGGCTGCGCCAATTGCTCGGCCTGTCGGCGCAGTGGAGTGGGGTGATCCAGGACACTGCCTCGACCAGCACCCTGGTGGCTCTGATCAGCGCCCGCGAACGCGCCACCGATTACGCCCTGGTACGCGGCGGTCTGCAGGCCGAGACCAGGCCATTGGTCGTCTATGTCAGTGCCCACGCCCACAGCTCGGTGGACAAGGCGGCGTTGCTGGCCGGTTTCGGCCGCGACAACATCCGCCTGATCGCCACCGACGATGCCTTCGCCATGGACCCGCAGGCCCTGCGCGCGGCCATCGAGCAGGACCTGGCCGCCGGTAACCATCCCTGTGCGGTGGTGGCCACCACGGGTACCACCGCCACCACGGCGCTCGACCCCTTGCGGGCCATCGGCGAAGTGACCCAGGCCCACGACCTGTGGCTGCACGTCGACTCGGCCATGGCCGGTTCGGCGATGATCCTCCCGGAATGCCGCTGGATGTGGGATGGCATCGAGCTGGCCGATTCGGTCGTGGTCAACGCGCACAAGTGGCTGGGCGTCGCCTTCGATTGTTCGATCTACTATGTGCGCGATCCGCAGCACCTGATTCGGGTGATGAGCACCAACCCGAGCTACCTGCAGTCGGCGGTCGATGGGGAGGTGAAGAACCTGCGAGATTGGGGGATTCCGCTGGGACGTCGTTTCCGTGCCCTGAAACTGTGGTTCATGCTGCGCAGTGAAGGGGTCGAAGCGTTGCAGCAACGCTTGCGTCGCGACCTGGACAATGCCCGTTGGTTGGCCGAACAGGTCGAGGCGGCCGAACAGTGGCGACTGCTGGCCCCTGTGCAGTTGCAGACCTTGTGCATCCAACATCGACCGGAAGGGATGGAAGGGGAGGCGTTGGATGCGCATACCCAGGCCTGGGCTCAGCGACTCAATGCATCGGGAGCGGCGTACGTGACGCCGGCGACCTTGAATGGGCGCTGGATGGTGCGGGTTTCGGTAGGCGCGCTGCCGACCGAGCGCGGGGATGTGCAGCGGCTGTGGCAGAACTTGCAGGACGTGGTCAGGGGGTGAGGGCGTCAAGGGCTGCTGTGCAGCCCATCGCCGGCTCACCGGCTCCTACCGAGGCAGTGCGGTGCCTGGAGGAGCCGGCTTGCCATAGCTGTCAGTGGCTCACGGCCTGAAAGCTGTCTTTGCGGCTCGCCTCGTAGGCCTGTTTTTCCATTGGCTTGGCCTGCGGGTTACCCAGATCTTCCATCGCCAGGCGGTGGGTTTCCGGGGCAATGTATGCCGCCAGGGCGCAGACGCAGGTGATGAAGAACGCCAGGCTACCGACCACCAGCGGGATGTTGTCCGAGCCTGGCGGCGCGACCATGGCGAACAGTGCGGGCAGCATCGCGGTGAGCATGGTGCCGACGTTCTGTGCGATGGCCATGGCCGAGACGCGGTAGCGGGTGTGGAACAGCTCCGGGTAGAAGCTTGGGAACACCGCGTTGTAGCCTTGGTACACCATGCCCCACATGACGATCGAGGCAACGAAGGCCAACGGCACGTTCTGGATGCTGATGGCATACAGGTAGAGGAACGCCAGCAGCCCCGAGCCGATGCAGCCGGCGATCATGGTCGGGCGTCGGCCGATCTTGTCGGACAGGTTACCCACGAACGGAATCACCAGTACCGCGACGATATTGCCGACCACCGGAATCCACAGATACACGCTCTTGTCGAAGCCGATGCCGTAGGCTGGTTGTACCGCATAGGCCGCGCCGAAGATGGTCGCAACCACCGGGATCACATTCATCAGGGCCATGAACATCACCAGCACCATGTGCTTCCAGCTGTGGCGGAAGGCCTCGCTGACCGGCGATTTAGCCACCTTGGCCTGCTTCTCTTCATTGACGAAGGCCGGGGTCTCGTGGACTTCCTTGCGGATGATGAAGCCCGCGATCAGTACCAGGGCACTCATCAGGAACGGAATGCGCCAGCCCCATTCGTTGAAGGCTTCGCTGGGCATGAAGTAGGCCAGTGGTAGGAACACCGCCGCTGCCAGTACCTGGCCAGCCTGCACACCTTGCAGGGTGAAGCTGGCGTAGTAGCCGCGCCGGCCGAACGGTGCGTGTTCCATGATCATCGAGCTGGCGCCGGAGATCTCGCCAGCCACCGCAAAGCCTTGAATCAGGCGCAACACCACCAGCAGGGCCGGCGCCAGCAGGCCGATGTCGTGGTAGGTCGGCAGCAGGCCGACGGCCATGGTCGACAGACCCATGAGGAACATGCAGAGCAGCAGTACGTTCTTGCGTCCGCGGGTATCACCCCAGTGGCCCAGCACGAACGCGCCGACCGGACGCGCCAGGTAGCCCACGCCGTAGGTCGCCAGCGAGGCAATGATGGCCATCTTGGGGTCAGTATTTGGGAAGAAGATCTGCGGGAAAATCAGCGCTGCAGCTTGGGCATAAATGAAAAAGTCATAGTACTCGAGTGCCGAGCCGATCCAACCGCTGGCGGTCGCTTTCTTGGCTTGAGAGCTGGAGTGAGCCATCGTTGTCTCCATTGTTCTTGTACTTATTATGTTCGTTTCTGGGTTTGTCGAAGCAACTTCCGCCGAGCGACCGGTGGGGCAGGAGGCCGGTCGGGTTGGTCACATCTGGGACTCATGGTTGCCCACGCTTGGCGGCGAGGCAATTCGCTAAAAGGGGTTCTGTGCGATAATCGAACACAAAACTAACTGTTCCGTACAAACTGATTGAAGGCCAGACTTTACCTGCGAATAATCGAAGGTGCCAGAATCGGTTACCTGGCGATTTGCCCGTTCCGCTACCGTCGTCCCACCCATAACAAGGAACTCCACCATGCAGCGTTCGATTGCCACCGTGTCGTTGAGCGGCACACTGCCAGAAAAGCTCGAAGCCATCGCCGCCGCCGGTTTCGACGGTGTGGAAATTTTCGAGAACGACCTGCTCTACTATGCGGGCAGCCCGCGCGAGGTGCGCCAGATGTGCGCCGACCTGGGGCTGGCGATCACCTTGTTCCAGCCGTTTCGCGACTTCGAAGGTTGCCGCCGCGACCGCCTGCAGAAGAACCTCGACCGCGCCGAGCGTAAGTTCGACCTGATGCAGGAGCTGGGCACCGACCTGGTGCTGGTTTGCAGCAACGTTCAGGCCGATGCCATCAGTGACGAGCGCGTGCTGGTGGACGACCTGCGCCTGCTGGCCGAGCACGCCGGCCGCCGCGGCATGCGTATCGGCTACGAGGCCTTGGCATGGGGCCGACACGTCAACACCTACCAGCAAGTCTGGGATCTGGTGCGCCAGGCTGATCATCCTGCCCTGGGGGTGATCCTCGACAGCTTCCATACCCTGTCACTCAAGGGCGATCCCGCTGCCATCCGCGACATCCCAGGTGACAAGATCTTCTTCGTGCAGATGGCCGACGCACCCATCCTGGCCATGGATGTGCTGGAGTGGAGCCGGCACTTCCGTTGCTTCCCCGGACAGGGCGAGATGGACCTGGCGGGCTTCCTGGCACCGATCCTGGCGACCGGCTACCGTGGCCCGCTGTCGCTGGAGATCTTCAACGACGGCTTCCGCGCCGCCCCGACTCGGCAGAACGCCGCCGACGGTCTGCGCTCGCTGCTGTACCTCGAAGAACAGACCGGTTTGCGCCTGCAGCAGCAGGGCATTGCCGTGGAGCCCGGTGTGTTGTTCAGCCCGCCGGCAGCCAGCGCCTACGACGGCGTGGAGTTTCTCGAATTCGCTGTCGACGAAGCGGTGGGGGCGCGCCTGGGCGGTTGGCTTAAGCGTCTGGGCTTTGCCGAGGCTGGCCAGCACCGCAGCAAGGCGGTGCGCCTGCTGCGCCAGAACGACATCAACATCGTGCTCAATGCCGAGCCGTATTCATTTGGCCACAACTTCTTCGAAGCCCACGGTCCGTCGCTGTGTGCCACGGCCTTGCGGGTGCGTGACGAGCACGCAGCGCTGCAGCGCGCCACCGACTTCCGTGGCCAGCCGTTCCGTGGTCTGGTCGGCCCCAACGAGCGCGAAGTGCCCGCGGTACGGGCGCCGGATGGCAGCCTGATCTATCTGGTGGGACAGGGCGATGGCCCGAGCCTGTACGACACCGACTTCCGCCTCGACACCCAAGCCCAGGCCAACGGTGGCCTACGGCGCATCGACCACATGGCCCTGGCATTGCCGGCCGAGTCGCTCGACAGCTGGGTGTTGTTCTACAAGAGCCTCTTCGACTTCGCTGCCGACGACGAGGTGGTGCTGCCTGACCCTTATGGCCTGGTCAAGAGTCGCGCCTTGCGCAGCCAGTGTGGCAGCCTGCGCTTGCCGCTGAATATCTCGGAAAACCGCAACACCGCCATTGCCCATGCGCTGTCCAGCTACCGAGGATCGGGCGTGCATCACATCGCCTTCGATTGCCAGGACATCTTCCAGGAGGTGGCGCGAGCCAAGGAGGCCGGCGTGCCGCTGCTGGAGATTCCGCTGAACTATTATGATGACCTCGCCGCGCGCTTCGACTTCGACGACGAGTTTCTCAGCGAGCTGGCGTACTACAACGTGCTGTACGACCGTGACGCCCAGGGTGGCGAGCTGTTCCACGTCTATACCGAGCCGTTCGAGGAGCGCTTCTTCTTCGAGATCATCCAGCGCAAGGGTGGCTATGCCGGCTATGGCGCGGCCAACGTGGCGGTGCGCCTGGCGGCCATGGCCAAGCGCCGCAGCGGGGCGCCGCGCAAGCCGGTGCTGTGATTCTTTCCGCTCCGGCCTCTTCGTGGGTAAACCCGCGAAGAGGCCGGAATAGGCAACCCTCCATCTCACCCTCCGACCAACAGCGCGCTTCCCACACCCGTCCGGCTCACGGATAATCCCCCACTTATTCCAATAAATAGCCTGTGAGTGGGTATGAGTGATTCGCTAGTCAGCCTCGGCCAGTCTGAGACCGGAGGGGGGCGCAAGTCGCGCAAGAACAACCCCGAGAAAACCCGTGAGGACATCCTTCAGGCCGCCATCAACGAGTTCGTCCAGCAGGGCCTGGCCGGCGCGCGGGTGGACGCCATCGCCGAGCGCACCGCCACCTCCAAGCGCATGATCTACTACTACTTCGGCAGCAAGGAGCAGCTGTACGTCGAGTGCCTGGTCAAGCTCTACGGTGACATTCGCAAGACCGAGCACAGCCTCGATCTCGAGTCGCTGCCGGCCGAGCAGGCGATTCGCCGTCTGGTCGAGTTCACCTTCGATCACCACGACCGCAACGTCGATTTCGTGCGCATCGTCTGTACCGAGAACATCCACTATGGCGAATACGTCAAGCAGTCGCCGGTGATCCGCGAGATGAGCAGCCTGGTGCTCGAAGCGTTGGCCCGTACGTTGCGCCGTGGCGAGCAGGAGGGGGTGTTCCGTCCCGGTATCGAGGTCATCGACCTGCACATGCTGATGAGCTCGTTCTGTTTCTACCGCGTATCCAACCGCCATACCTTCAGCGAGATCTTCCAGATCGAGCTTTCCGACGAAAAGGTCAAGCAGCGCCACAAGGACATGATCTGCGAGGCGGTGATGCGCTATATCCACGCCTGAGCCAGGTTCATTCGCCCAGCCGTTGCTCCCGCGACGGCGGGTAGCCGAAGTAGGCCGCGTAGCACTTGCTGAAGTGCGACACCGAAACGAAGCCGCAGGCCACTGCCACTTCCATTACCGACAGATCGGAATATTGCAGCAGGCGCCGGCTCTTGGTGATGCGCAGCTCCATGTAATAGCGCCGCGGCGAGGTGCCCAGCTGCGCTTGGAACAACCGGTCGATCTGCCGTCGCGAGCGACCGCTGTAGGCCGCCAGCTGGTCGAGGCTGAGGGTTTCTTCCAGGTTGTTCTCCATCAGTTCGACGATGGTGCGCAGGTGCAGGCTCATCGATTTCTTCGCACCCGAGCCGACTTGGCGGTAGCGGGCGCCGGAGAACGAGAGGATTTCCTCCACGCCTTCGGCCAGGCCATCACCATACAGACGGCGCGCCAGGCCCAGCATCAGCTCCATGGCGCCGTTAGGGCTGGCGGCGGTGAGCCGGTCGCGGTCGAGGGTGAAGCTGGCTGGCGTGATGCGCGTTTGCGGACTACGCTCGGAAAGACTGGCGCGCTGCTCCGGGTGGATGCTGCAACCGTAGTCATCGAGCACTCCGGCACGGCCAAGGAACCAGGCGCCGTTCCATAGCCCGCCCAGCGCCATGCCATGGGCGGCGCAGTCATCGAGCAGGCGGTCGAGCATGGGGTACTTGAGCGCGGTACGCAGCCCACCGCAGATGATCAGCAGGTCCAGCTCACCCACGGTCTGGTGGGCCAGTTCAGTGGCGACCAGCTCCAGGCCCAGGTCGCTCAGCACGCGGTCGCCGTCCAGTGACATCGGCGTGAAGCGGAAGCTGTCGGAGCGCAGCAGATTAGCGGTGACCAGCACGTCCATGGCAACGGTGAAGCTGGCCATGGAGAAGTGTTCGAGCAGCACGAAACCGACGCGGTAGGGCGCCGCCTCGCTGCTGGCGCCGGTCTTGAGCCGCAGCATGTTGCTGGTACTGGTCTTCTTGCTGAATTGACGTGGTGTTGGCACTCTGGACTCCGCTTCCTGGCTCGCCGGCAGAGTGTGGCGGGTGGCACGGGGAAAGACAATCCGAATGAACCCTTGACGCATTCTGCAAACCAAAACAGTACATGCCAATGGGAGAGAACGTATGGAAGTCGGAACCCTCTGGATTCTCGTCGCCGCTGTGGTGATCATGCTGGAAATCTGGGCTATCTGGCACATCATCGGCAGCGATCGCCGTGCGGAGCGGAAGATGCTGTGGATCGTGTTCGTGGTGTATGCCCCTCTGCCCGGGTTGCTTTTCTGGGCCTGGCGCGGGCCACGAGCAGTCAAAGGGCGGGCGGTCCTGCAGGAAAAATGATCGGGCCCGGGGGTGAGCGCACCCCCACCCATGGGCCATCTCTGCAAAACTTTGTGACCTACTTCACAAAAAATAACCCTGCGCGGCATAATGCCACTACTCATTCATCAGGCTCGCCCGCTCCAAATCGGGGGGGCCTATTCGAGCATGCCGCAGATTCAGGGAAATCCAATGTCGCTAGTCGCAAGCCCCGACATCATGTACCGGCTGTTGATCCAGAGCGTAGTGGACTATGCCATCTACATGCTCACCCCGGAGGGAATCGTCGCCAATTGGAACCCAGGGGCCCAACGTGCCAAGGGTTACCTGGCCGAAGAAGTCGTCGGTCAGCATTATTCGTTGTTCTATAGCGACGCCGAGCGTGCAGCCGGCTTGCCCGCACAGAACCTCGAACGGGCGCGGTCCACGGGGCGCTTCGAAGAGAAGGGGCTGCGCGTGCGCAAGGATGGCACCACGTTTCATGCCCACGTCATCATCGATGCCTTGCGCGATGACCAGGGTCAGTTGCTGGGATTCGCCAAGGTCACTCGGGATATATCCGAACGCCGTCGCCAGGAACAGGAGCTGCTCCAGGCGAAGGACTTGGCCGAGCAGTACAGCCAGGAGATGGCCACGGTCTCGCAGTTTCTCGATTCAGTGATTACCAACATTCCGGCCAGCGTCATCGTCCAGGACTTGGCCAGCCAGCGAATCCTGCTGGCCAATCAACAGGCAGAGGACCTGTTCGGCGGGCGGGACATGCCGATGATCGGTCGCCTGCCCTCCGAGTGCCTGTCGCCGGCCGTGGCCGAATACCTGGAGCAGCAATTCGCCCGCGGCGCCCGCAGTGCCAAGGGCTATGTCGCCGAAACCCGAGTCGACACCGCTTGTGGGCCGCGGACGCTGCGCAGCCGTGCGCTGCTCAGCCAGAACCGCGAAGGCCAGGCCGACTATGTGCTGTTCGTGGCCGAAGACGCCACAGAGCAGTTGGCCGCCCATGCGCAGATCCATCATATGGCCCACCACGATGCCCTCACCGGGTTGCCCAACCGCACCTTGTTCAATGAGCGGCTGAAGCAGGCGCTGGTGCGTGGCGAAGAGGGTGGCAAGCTGACCGCCGCGCTGTGCCTGGACCTGGATAATTTCAAGAACATCAACGACTCGCTTGGCCATGCTTTCGGCGACAAGCTGCTGCGCGCCCTGGGCAAGCGTCTGCGCCGAGAGCTGCGCGAGCACGACACCCTGGCGCGCCTGGGCGGTGATGAGTTCGCCGTGGTGTTGACCCGCCTGGACAACCGGGAGGCGGCCTGCAACACCGCGCAGCGCCTGATCGATGCCATCTGCCCGCCGTTCCAGATCGAGGGTCACCAGTTTTCGGTGGGCGTGAGCATCGGCGTGGCCATCGCTCCAGACGACAACGACCAGGCCGAGCAACTGCTGGGCTATGCCGACATGGCCTTGTACGAAGCCAAGCGCAATGGCCGCAATCGCTACGAATGCTTCCACGTCGAGTTGGATGTGGCAGCCCGTCAGCGTCGCCTGGTCGAGACCGATCTGCGTACCGCCCTGCACCTGGGGCAACTGCATCTGCATTATCAGCCGGTGGTCGATCAGCAGACCCGTAGCGTCACGGGCTACGAAGCGCTGTTGCGCTGGGAGCACCCGACCCGGGGCATGGTCATGCCGATGGACTTCATCCCGATCGCCGAGGAAACCGGCTTGATCCACGAGCTCGGCGCCCGTGCCCTTAACCTCGCCTGCCAGGAAGCTGCCAGTTGGGGCACCGAGCAGACCGTGTCGGTCAATCTGTCGCCGGTGCAGTTCAAGAACGCCAATCTGGCCCACTCGGTGGCCTTGGCCCTGGCCGATTCTGGCTTGGCTCCCCATCGGCTGGAGTTGGAGATCACCGAATCGGTGCTGCTGGGCAACAGTGATGAGAACGTGCGCATCCTCCGGGCCTTGAAGGACCTGGGTGTGTCCATCTCGCTGGACGACTTCGGCACCGGATATTCGTCGCTGGGTTACCTGCGCTCGTTCCCGTTCGACCGGATCAAGATCGACAAGTCGTTCGTCCACGACATGTGCGAAAGTCGCGAGGCGATGTCGATCATCCGCGCGATCACCGAGCTGTCCAACAGCCTGATGATCAAGACCACCGCCGAGGGGGTGGAGTCGCCCGAGCAGATGCGGCGGCTGGCGGCGGAGGGTTGCTCGCACTTCCAGGGCTACCTGTATGGCCGGCCTGCGCCGGCCAGCGAGCGTCTGACGCAGGTGCAGGCGGTGGCCGGCTGAGGCCGGCCACGGCGGGGGTCAGGCGTTCCAGTCCGGGGCGAATTCCGGGCTGACCACCCGCCGGTCCTTGGGCAGGCCGGCGATCAGCGCGCGGTCATCATCGTCCAGGCGCAGTTGCAGCGCTGCCAGGTTGCGCAGACTGTCTTCCAGCGACTGGCGCATGGCCTTGGACTCCAGGCGGTCCCACCAGACCTTGGTGGTCAGATGTATCTGTTCGACGCAGGAGGAACCATGCGCGCTGGCCGAAAAGTGGTCGATCAGCGAACACAAAGCGCCGATGCTTGATGCAACCTCTCAAGGAACTTCCTTAAGTTGTCGTATCTCTTCTAGAATTCGAGCTGTTGTATCCGCCAGGTTACACCTGCGCGGCTTTCCCAAGGCCCGGCACCCTGCCGCGCCGCAGTCGAGAACGCCATGAGTTCCAGCACACCGCTGTCCGGAGTCAACCAACCCCTGCGTGGCATCGCCCTGGTGGTGGTCGCCACATTTCTCTTCGCCAGCCATGACGCTCTGTCGAAATTCCTTGGCGGCGTGTATCCGGTGGTGTTGGTGGTGTGGGCGCGCTATGTGGTGCATACCTTGCTGATGGCCGGCATCTTCTTGCCCAAGGCCGGGCTCAATGTACTGCGCACCCGCCGCCCGGTGCTGCAGACACTGCGTGCGCTGTGCCTGCTCAGCACCAGCCTGCTGTTCACCTCGGGTCTGCAGTACCTGCCGTTGGCGGAGGCCACGTCGGTCAACTTTCTCGCTCCGGTGCTGGTCACCGCGCTCTCGGCACCGCTGCTGCGCGAGCGGGTCACGGCGGGGCAATGGGTGGCGGTGGTCCTGGGCTTTATCGGTGTCCTGGTGGTGGTGCACCCCGGCGGCGCCATGTTCACCCCGGCCATCCTCTATCCGTTCGGCTCGGCCATGGGCTTTTGTTTCTATCAGCTGCTGACCCGGCTGGTGTCCGCCCAGGACAGCCCGACCACCAGCAACTTCTATGCAGGCCTGTGCAATACCCTGGTGATGAGCTTGCTGGTGCCGTTCTTCTGGGAATGGCCGCGCTGGGACCACGCGTTGTTGATGCTGGCGTTGGGCGGCTTCGGCATGAGCGCGCACCTGTTGCTGACCCAGGCCTTCCGGCATGCCGCACCGGCGCTGCTGGCACCGTTCAGCTACTGCCAGATCGTCTTCGCTGGCCTGCTGGGTCTGCTGATCTACGGGCAGATGCCCGATGATGCCAGCTTGCTGGGTATCTCGATCATCTGCCTGAGCGGTCTGGGTGCGGCCTGGATGCAGCGGCGCAAGTAGTGCCGCGCATGGTCAAGGCCGCTGGCCGCTGCAGGGGCGGACGAAAGACCCAGACTATCGCCCCTCAATACCCACTCTATTAGCTCTCTGCCCAAGCTCGGCTAGTCTTTTCCCTGGCTTCGCGAAAACCGCGTTCGGGCGGTGTGTCAGCACCTGGGTGCAAGACCGTGCCACGCCGCCATGGCAGCCTCGCAAGCCCGTGACCGACCTGTCCTGACGAGGGGCAGCTCGAGCCCCCAAGCGCTCGGCTGAAAGAACACCTGGCATAGACCGGAAATCTGGATAACCGACCAAAAGGTAATAGCAGATGTCGAACGAATCGAAATGCCCGTTCCATCAAACCGCAGGTGGCGGCACCACCAACCGTGACTGGTGGCCTGACCAGCTCAACCTGAGGATTCTCCACCAACACTCTGCCAAGTCCGATCCGATGGATCCGGATTTCGACTACGCCAAGGCATTCAAAAGCCTCGACTTCCAGGCCCTCAAAAAAGACCTGAACGCTCTGATGACCGATTCCCAGGACTGGTGGCCGGCCGACTTCGGCCACTACGGTCCGCTGTTCATTCGCATGGCCTGGCACAGCGCCGGCACCTACCGTATCGGCGATGGGCGCGGCGGTGCGGGCTCTGGCCAACAGCGTTTCGCCCCCCTCAATAGCTGGCCGGACAACGTCAGCCTGGACAAGGCCCGGCGTCTGTTGTGGCCGATCAAGCAGAAATACGGCAACAAGATCTCCTGGGCCGATCTGATCGTGCTCACCGGTAACGTCGCCCTGGAATCCATGGGCTTCAAGACCTTCGGCTTCTCCGGCGGGCGCGCCGATGTCTGGGAGCCGGACGAAGACGTGTACTGGGGCTCGGAAAAGGTCTGGCTGGGTGGCGATACGCGCTATGGCAAGGCTCAGGCACCCGGGCAAGGCGACCTGGTCGCCGAGCCGCAGAAGCATGGCGAGGAACAGAGCCGCACCCTGGCCGGCGAGCGCAACCTGGAAAACCCCTTGGCCGCGGTGCAGATGGGCCTGATCTACGTCAACCCAGAAGGGCCTGAAGGCCATCCCGACCCGGTGGCATCGGGCAAGGATATCCGCGAAACCTTTGGGCGCATGGCGATGAACGATGAAGAAACCGTCGCTCTGATTGCCGGTGGCCATGCCTTCGGCAAGACCCACGGCGCCGGACCTGCCGACAACGTCGGCCCTGAGCCGGAAGCTGCTGGCCTCGAGCAGCAAGGCCTGGGCTGGGCCAACAAATTCGGCACAGGAAAGGGCGGGGACACCATCACCAGTGGTCTGGAGGTGACCTGGACCTCCACCCCGACACGCTGGAGCAACGAGTACCTGAACAACCTGTTCAACTTCGAATGGGAACTGACCAAGAGTCCGGCGGGTGCCAACCAGTGGCGACCCAAGGAAGGCAAGGGCGCCGGTACCGTGCCCGATGCCCATGACCCGGCCAAGCGTCATGCGCCATCGATGCTGACCTCCGACCTGGCATTGCGTTTCGACCCGATCTACGAGCCCATCGCCCGGCGCTTCAAGGACAACCCCGACCAGTTGGCGGATGCCTTCGCCCGCGCTTGGTACAAGCTGATCCACCGCGACATGGGCCCGCTGGCCCGCTACCTGGGGCCGGAGAACCCGCAGGAAGAGCTGCTCTGGCAGGACCCCCTGCCCAAGGTCGACCACCCATTGGTCAGCGAGCAGGACATTGCCGCACTCAAGGCCAAGGTGCTGGCCTCGGGGCTGAGCGTTGCCGAACTGGTCAGTACCGCCTGGGGAGCGGCTTCGACCTTCCGTGGATCCGACAAGCGCGGCGGTGCCAACGGCGGGCGGATCCGACTGGAGCCGCAGAAATCCTGGGCTGCCAACCAGCCGCAACAGCTGGACAAGGTGCTCGCCACCCTGGAGAACGTGCGCAATGAGTTCCAGGCCGGCGGCCAGCAGATTTCGCTCGCCGATCTGATCGTGCTGGCGGGCAGCGCCGCCGTGGAAAAAGCCGCCAAGGACGCCGGCCACGACATCAAGGTGCCGTTCCGTCCGGGGCGCACCGACGCCTCCCAGGAGCAGACCGATGTCGAGTCGTTCGCCGTGCTCGAACCGCTGGCCGACGGCTTCCGCAACTTCAGCAAGAGCAAGTACAGCGTCAAGGCCGAAAAGCTGCTGCTGGACAAGGCGCAGTTGCTGACCTTGACCGCGCCTGAGCTGACCGTGCTGATCGGAGGTCTGCGGGTGTTGGGCGCCAACCATGGCGGCAGCAAGGAGGGGGTGTTCACTGATCGGCCAGGCGTGCTGACCAACGACTTCTTCCGCAACTTGCTGGACATGGGCGTGGAATGGAAGCCGACCTCGGCGGACAACGACAGCTTCGAGGGCCGTGATCGCAAGTCCGGCCAGGTGAAGTGGACCGGCAGTCGCGTCGACCTGGTGTTCGGCTCCCATGCCCAGTTGCGTGCCCTGAGCGAGGTGTATGGCAGCTCCGACAGCGGCGACAAGTTCGTCAAGGACTTCGTCGCGGCTTGGGTGAAAGTCATGGAGCTCGATCGTTTTGACTTGAAGTAGCGGCACCGGTGGCAGGGCTGACCCGCCGCTTCAGGAGCGACGCCATGTTCGGCGTCGTCCCTGGGGCGGCGGGTTTGCTCGTTCATGGGCGCAGGCCATTGCGCCAATTTCGGGTCGGATAGATACAAAAGCGTCCCTGTCGGTTCTGTTGCAATGCATCTCAGGCGGCCGGCCTGAACAGCGTGCTCACAACGACAAGGAACACCGACCATGCAAATGCCCCAGACTCTGAAAATCCGTAATGGCGCCAAGGTCCAACCGACCTTCTCCGCGCAGGAGTACGCCGCCCGCCACGCCCGCCTGCGGGCCTATATGGCCGAACAGGACATCGAGGCGGCGATCTTCACCTCGTACCATAACGTCAACTACTACAGCGACTTCCTCTATTGCTCGTTCGGCCGCCCCTATGCCCTGGTGGTGACGCAGGACAAGGTGGTCTCGATCAGCGCCAACATCGACGGCGGTCAGCCCTGGCGGCGCACGATGGGGACCGACAACATCGTTTACACCGACTGGCAGCGCGACAACTACTTCGTCGCCATCCAGCAGGCTCTGCCGCTGGCTTCGCGTATCGGCGTCGAATACGACCACCTCAACCTGCAGAATCACGCCAAGCTCGCAGCCTGCTATCCGAAGGCCGAGTTGCTCGACATCGGTGCACCGTGCATGCGTATGCGCATGATCAAGTCGGCCGAGGAGCAGGCATTGATCCGCCACGGCGCCCGGGTTGCCGATATCGGTGGTGCAGCAGTGGTCGAGGCGCTGGGTGAGCAGGTGCCGGAGTACGAGGTGGCGCTGCACGCCACCCAGGCGATGGTCCGCGAAATCGCCCGCAGTTTCCCAGACGGCGAACTGATGGATACCTGGACCTGGTTCCAGTCCGGGCTCAACACCGACGGCGCGCACAACCCGGTGACTAGTCGTAAGGTCAACAAGGGCGATATCCTCAGCCTCAATTGCTTCCCGATGATCGCCGGTTACTACACCGCGCTGGAGCGCACGTTGTTCCTCGACCACTGCCCGGACGACCATCTGCGCCTGTGGCAGGCCAACGTCGAGGTGCATGAAGCAGGGCTCAAGTTGGTGCGCCCGGGCATGCGCTGCTCCGACATCGCCCGTGAGCTCAACGAAATCTTCCTGCGGCACGACCTGTTGCAGTACCGCACCTTCGGTTACGGCCATTCGTTCGGCACGCTCAGCCACTATTACGGTCGTGAGGCAGGGCTGGAACTGCGCGAAGACATCGACACAGTGCTGGAGCCGGGCATGGTGGTGTCCATCGAGCCCATGATCATGCTGCCCGAAGGGCGGCCAGGTGCGGGCGGCTATCGCGAGCACGATATCCTGATCGTCAACGAGACCGGTGCCGAAAACATCACCCATTTCCCCTACGGGCCGGAGCACAACATCATCCGCAAGTGATGCCCAGCGCCGGCCGTTGCCTCTACAGCGGCCGGCACATACAACAAGAAACCCGCCGTATGACCTTCAGACCCTGCCTCCAATTAGAACAACCAGAGGGTATCCGTCATGACCAGCACCACCCTGAACGCTCCCACCCTCGACGGCGCGGCTCCCAGCGCCGAACGCCAGGCCTTGCGCAAGGCCGCCCGCGCAAGCTTCATGGGCAATTTCGTCGAGTGGTTCGATTACGCCGCATACGGTTATCTGGCCACCATCATCGCGGCAACATTCTTTCCCCAAGCCGACAAGACCACGGGGCTGTTGGCAACTTTTGCAGTGTTCGCCCTGTCATTTCTCGTCCGTCCCCTGGGCGGTGTGGTCTGGGGCCACTTCGGCGACCGCCACGGGCGACGCAACGCCTTGTCCTGGTCGATACTGATCATGTCGATTTCCACGTTCTGCATCGGCTTGCTGCCGGGCTACGCGCAAATCGGCCTGTGGGCGCCTTGCCTGCTTTTGTTGATCCGGTTGGTACAGGGGTTCTCTGCTTCAGGCGAGTACGCCGGGGCTGCGGCATTCCTTGCCGAGTACGCGCCAGCGGGTCGGCGAGGGCTGTATACCAGCATCGTACCGGCGAGCACTGCGGCAGGCTTGCTGTTCGGCGCGGCATTCGTCGCGGTGCTGCATGAAGTGCTGAGCAGCGAGGCTCTGCACAGTTGGGGCTGGCGCCTGCCATTCCTGTTGGCTGCACCGTTCGGTCTGGTGGGGCGTTACATTCGCATGAGCTTGCAGGACACGCCGAAGTTTCTCGAAATGGAACAGCGTCTGGAACGCAAGGCCGGCATGACGCCGGCGCCGATCCGCGAGTTGCTGAGCCGGCATCGGCGCAGCCTGGCGATCGGTCTGGGCGTCACCTGCCTCAATGCCGTGGCGTTCTACCTGTTGCTCAGCTACATGCCGACCTACCTGTCCACCGAGATGGGCATGAGCGAGCGCGACTCGTTCATCGCTTCGACCGTGTCGCTGGTGACCTACATCGGCCTTATTTTCCTGATGGGGCGCCTGTCCGATCGGTTCGGGCGCAAGACCATGCTGGTGGTGGCTTCGCTACTGTTCCTGGGCTTGACCGTGCCACTGTTCAAGCTGCTCGATGGCCAGCCGTTGCTGGTGATCCTGGCGATCCAGATCTTCTTTGGCGCAATGCTGGCGATGAACGACGGCACCTTGCCGTGTCTGTTGGCGGAGCTGTTCCCGACCGCTGTGCGCTTCAGTGGCTTCGCCTTGAGCTTCAACCTGGCCAACGCGTTGTTCGGTGGCACCGCGCCGTTCATCGCGACCTGGTTGATCCAGGTCACTGGCAACAAACTGGCCCCGGCGGGGTACCTGTTGGCCGCGGCGCTGGTGGCATTGCTGGCCATGTTGATGTGCCGCGAAACCGCCCATGCCGACCTGAAGGACTAGTCCGGCAAGGGCCTGGATGCCGCTCAGTGCAACGAAGCCTGGCGCCGCTCGCCCAGCGGCGACAGGCCGAAGAAGCGACTGTAGCTCTTGGAGAAGTGCGCGGGTGAGCTGAACCCGCAGGCCAGCGCCACCTCCCGCACCTGCACATCGCTGCGCAACAGCAGTTCCCGTGCCCGCGACAGGCGTAGCTCCAGGTAATACTGGCTTGGCGTACGCTGCAGGTGCTTGTGGAACAAGCGCTCCAACTGACGAACCGTCACATCGTTCAGGCTGGCCAGCTCGTCCAGGCCCAACGGCTCCTCCAGGTTGGCCTCCATGATCGCCACGACCTGGCTCAACTTCGGCTGGGCGCTGCCGAGCAGGGTCCGCAGTGGCACCCGCTGGCGTTCGCGCTCGCCACGCACCCGGTCACACAGCAGCAGCTCGGCGGCCTTGGCCGCCACGTCCTGGCCGCCGGCCTGGCGCGCCACCAATTGCAGCATCATGTCCATCGCTGCCACGCCACCGGAGCAGGTGAAACGGTCGCGATCGAGTTCGAACAATTGGTTGGAAATGACGATGCCGGGGAAATGTTCCTGCAGGACGTGGATGTCTTCCCAGTGGATCGTGCAGCGATAGCCTTTGAGCAGGTCGGCTCTGGCCAGCAGGTAGCTGCCCGTGCAGATTCCGCCCAGCGGAAGGCCCCGGCGAGCGAGTTGGCGCAGCCAGTCGAGCAGCGGACGGTTGCTGCGGCTACGGTCGATCGGGTTGGCCCCGACCACGAACAGGGCATCCAGGGGCGGGGCGTCTGCAATACTGTAGTCAGGCAGGACGCGCATGCCGTTACTGGCGATGACCGGTTCCGGACTGGCGGCAATCAGTACGGTACGGTACAAGGTGTGACGGGCTGCCAGGTTGGCCATGCGCAGGGTCTCCACCGCCGACGCCAGGCCGATGGTGGTGAAATTGGGCAAGATCAGAAAACCGAAGGTCTGCGGTGCAGCGGGAGCTATCGTTGCGCAAGCGGGGTGGGCCATCGCGATCTTCCTGTACAAGCTGGGCCTGGGTGGTCAGGGGCAGTGGGAAAACAATCCTCGCCTGTTTCTTTTTGTCGTGGGCCGTCCTTGTCGGGCAGATCTTACACCCCGGCACAGCGGCCAGGAATGGACCTGAATGCAAACTGAAGGTGAACGTAGTTGAATCCTGAATCGATGTTGGCGGCGTTACCCGGTTTTCCCATCACCCCCGATGCGATTCAGGTGTTGCCCGATGCGGCAGCCTATCGGGCCTGTCTGCTCGAACGCATCCGTTCGGCGACTCGGCGCATCGTCATCGTCGCGTTGTACCTGCAAGAGGACGAGGCCGGCCAGGAGGTGCTCGATGCCTTGTACCAGGCCAAGGCTGCGCGCCCGGAGCTGCAGGTAATGGTCGTGGTCGACTGGTTCCGTGCCCGTCGCGGCTTGCTCGGCGCCGGCCGGCAGCCAGGCAATGCGGCCTGGTACCAGGCCCAGCGCCAATTGCGTGGACTGGACGTGGTGATCCACGGGGTGCCGGTGCAGACCCGCGAGCTGTTCGGCGTGTTGCACCTCAAGGGCAGCATCATCGACGATGGCGTGCTGTACACCGGGGCCAGTCTCAACAACGTCTATCTGCATCGCTTCGATCGCTATCGCCTGGATCGCTACCACCTGTTCCAGTCGCAGGCCTTGGCCGACTCCATGGTCGACCTGGTGCAGCGCCTGCTGCACTCTACCGCCACACCACGCCTGGACTTGCCTGCGCCACCGGCTTCGCGACAGCTGAAGGGGGACATCCGCCGCCTGCGTGCACGCCTGCGGCGCATGGTGTACAGCGTGCCCGACCCTGCCACAGGCGATGCTTTGCGGGTCATTCCGTTACTCGGCGTAGGCCGTGGCAACCCGCTCAACCGCACGCTCTGCGCGTTGCTCGCGGTGGCGCGCCAGCAGATCGTGATCAGCACGCCGTACTTCAACCCGCCACGGGTGGTGATGCGCGAGATCGACCAGGCCCTGGATCGGGGTGTGCAGGTGGAATTAATCGTCGGCCACCGCACCGCCAACGACTTCTACATCGCCCCTGGCGAGCCGTTCAGCGCCAGCGGGGCATTGCCATACCTGTACGAGGATACACTGCGTGCCTTTGCCCGGCGCCGCGCGGCGGCCATTGCCCGGGGGCAGTTGCAGGTGAGGATCTGGAACGATCCCGGGCACACCTTCCATGCCAAAGGGGTGTGGGTCGACCAGCGCTACAGCGTACTGACCGGTAATAACCTCAACCCCCGTGGTTTCAACCTGGACCTGGAGAACGGTTTGCTCATCGACGACCCTGCCGGGCAGTGGCTGATCCCCCGGGAAATGGAGCTGCAGGGCATTCGTCGGCACGCGCCGCGGATCCAGTCGCTGGCCGAACTGGGCGAAAAGACCGAGCATCCCAAGGAGGTACGCAAGTTCCTCCGGCGCCTGCGCTACAGTAGGTTGGAGCCGTTGATCAAACGGGTGTTGTAACTCCGCTCCAGGGTTCAAAGTTCAGGCGTCTGGCCCTAGGGAAGGCTGGGGCAGCAACGGTTGATGACTGGGGAATATCATTGCCTGGGCAAACCGCTGCGCGGCGCTGCGAAAAGTCATGCTAAACGCATACAATCAGGCCTTTTCCGTTTACCCAGACAGGCCACTCTTTCTATGGCGCTTGACCCCATCACGATGCTGACCATCACCATCGCCCTGGCAGCCGCTGCTGCCCTGTACCTGGCGATCGAATGGCGCAGCGTGCGTGAACCTTCCTTGCTGTTCTGGAGCGCCGGCTTCGCCACCATTACCGTGGGCAGTACCCTTGCGCTGTTGCGCGGTATCGGCTTGTTGTTGATCGGTATCTGGTTCGCCAATGGCTTGTTGGTCGTGGCCCATGCATTCTTTCTGATCGGCGTGGTGCGCTTCACCCAGACGCGCCTGTCGCGGGCCTGGCTGTCGATCCTGCTGGTGTGGTTCGCCTTACTGCTGCTGCCGGTCGGGCCGCAGTGGTCGAAGATCATGCTCATGGTCAACTCGCTACTGGTGGCGCTGCTCACCCTGAAGGGCAGCTACCTGCTGCGCCCGCACGGCAAGTCGCTGAGCGTTGGGGCCGTGCAGTTGCGCTACGTGTTGCTGCTGCACGGCGTGTTCTACGTGCTCAAGGCCATCGTCGCGGTAACCCCGGGCACCTGGATCGACCTGGCTACCTTCGGTGGACTGATCATCCAGATATCCCTGGTCGAGGGGGCGATGGCGATCATGCTCATCGCGTTGTCGATGACCGGTACCGTGCGCTACCGCCGCGAAGAACGCATCGCTCGTCTGGCGGCGCGTGACCCGCTGACGGCCCTGTACAACCGTCGGGCACTGGAGGTGCGCGCTGGGCATTTTTTCAAGGAAGTCACGGCGGCCCGTCCTGGCGCCTTGCTGCTGATCGATATCGACAATTTCAAGCTGGTCAACGACCTGCACGGGCATGCAGCGGGTGACCGGCTGTTGGTGGCCTTGAGCGAGATGATCCGGGGTGTACTGCCGGAGCGTTCGTTGGCGGCGCGGCTGGGAGGAGACGAGTTCGTCATCCTTTTGAGCGATGCCTCCAGCGAACGGGTAGTGGACCTTGGCAGCCGCTTGCGCGAGGAGTTCCAACGCGCGGCCGAGCAGAGCGTGCCGACCCCCGAAGCGGTGACCCTGAGCATCGGCGCAAGCCTGTTCGACCAGCCGCCGCCGAGCCTGGCAGCGTTGATCGAACAGGGTGATGTGGCGCTGTACCAATCCAAGCGGGGAGGGCGAAACAGCATTCGCCTGAGTGACCGCACCGTCGCCAGCGCGGTCCGCTAGCGTCTCAGGTCACGACCTGGTAGCACGGCACGTAGGCCGTGCCACCTGGCAGCTTCATCCGGTGCTGGTCGACGAACGCTTGCAGCAGCCGCCCTAGGGGTTCCAGCACTGCGCTGTCACCGCGAATCTGGTACGGTCCGTGCTCTTCGATCAGGCGGATGCCCTTGTCCTTGACGTTGCCCGCGACCACCCCGGAAAACGCCCGGCGCAGGTTGGCTGCCAGCTCGTGTGGCGGCTGTTCACGGTGTAGGGCCAAGCTGGCCATGTTGGCATGGGTGGGGTCGAAAGGATGCTGGAAACCCTCTTCGATTCGCAGCAGCCAGTTGAAGTGGAAGGCATCGTTGCGTTCGCGGCGGAACTGTTTCACCGCCTTGAGCCCTTCGACCATCTGCCGAGCCACCTCGGCCGGGTCGTCGATGATGATCTGGTAATGGCGCTGCGCGGCATCGCCCAGGGTGGCACCGACGAACTCATGCAGTTGCTGCAGGAACGGCTCGGCGCTGCGCGGGCCGGTAAGAATGACCGGGAAGGGCAGATCCTGGTTGTCCGGATGCATGAGGATGCCGAGCAGGTAGAGAAATTCCTCGGCAGTGCCGGCACCACCGGGGAAGATGATGATGCCGTGGCCCACGCGCACGAAGGCTTCGAGGCGTTTCTCGATGTCGGGCAGGATCACCAGTTCGTTGACGATCGGGTTGGGCGCTTCGGCAGCGATGATGCCCGGTTCGGTCAGGCCCAGGTAGCGGCTGCCATGCATCCGTTGCTTGGCGTGGGCGATGGTCGCGCCCTTCATCGGGCCTTTCATCACGCCAGGGCCGCAACCGGTGCAGACGTCCAGCTTGCGCAGGCCCAGTTCGTGGCCGACCTTCTTGGTGTACTGGTACTCCTCTGAACTGATCGAATGCCCGCCCCAGCACACGACCATTTTCGGTTCCACGCCTGGGCGCAGGGTGCGGGCGTTGCGCAGCAGGTGGAAGACGTAGTCGGTGATGCCCTGGGAGCTCTCCAGGTCGATGCGTTGACTGGCCAATTCGCTTTCGGTGTAGACGATGTCGCGCAGGGCGCTGAACAGCATCTCGCGGGTGCTGGCGATCATCTCGCCGTCGACGAAGGCGTCGGCGGGGGCATTGAGCAGTTCCAGGCGTACGCCGCGGTCTTGTTGATGGATACGCACTTCGAAGTCCTTGTAGGCTTCGAGGATGGTCTTGGCATTATCGACATGGGCGCCGGTGTTGAGAATGGCCAGGGCGCACTGGCGGAACAAGGTATAAAGGCTACCGGTACCGACTTCGCTCAGTTGCTGAACTTCACGTTGCGACAGCGTTTCCAGGCTGCCTTTGGGGCTGACGGATGCATTGATGACATTGCGTTGAGGCATCTAAGTCTTTCCTGTGCAGGTAAAACATCCTTCTTTGACAACACCATACCGGAAAAACTTTATACCGTGTCGCCTGCTTCGCGGGTGAACCCGCGCCTACAGATACACCACCGTTTGCGGAAGCGACGGGGTACCTGTAGGAGCGGGTTTACCCGCGAAAAGAACGACGCCGATCTACCAGAATCAACCCAACAACCGCTGTACCCCCAGGGTAATGGCCAACCCGCCACCAACCAGCCACAGGTTGAGTATCGCCCCGGCCAACAGCGCCCTCGGTCCGGCCTGGCGTACTTGACTGAAGCGGGTCTCCATGCCCAGTGCGGTCATGGCCATGGTCAGGGCAAAGGTATCGAACTGGTTGACCGCCTGGGTCACGCTACTCGGCAGCACCTGCAGCGAATTGACCAGTACCAGGGCGAGAAATCCGAATGCGAACCATGGCACGGCAATACGCCCAGCGTCCGCGCCCTGGCCAGGTCGGGGCGAGCGGTTGATCCACAGCCCGACCAGCAGCAGTACCGGTACCAGCAGCATCACCCGAGTCATCTTGACGATAGTGGCAATGTGCGTGACCTCAGGGCTGACATTGCTCGCCGCGCCCACCACCTGGGCCACTTCGTGCAAGGTGCCGCCGAAGAACAGCCCGGTGCCGAGGGTGTCCAGCGGCAGCCAGCCAAGGTTGAGCACCAGCGGGTAGAGCAACATCGACGCGGTGCCGAACAGCACCACGCTGCCCACTGCCATGGCGCTCTTGTGCGGTGCGCTGCGTAGCGCCGACTCGAAGGCGAGTACCGCTGCCGCGCCACAGATCGCGCTACCGGCAGCGGTCAGCAGGGCAGTGTCGCGGTCGAGCTTGAGCAGGCGGGTACCGCACCAGACCCCGATCAACAAGGTACTGCTCACCACCAGCACGGCCACCGTCAGCCCAGACCAACCGACCTCGGCGATTTCCTGCAGGCTGACCCGCAAGCCGAACAGGGCCACGGCGATGCGCAGCAATTTACGTGCGGAGAAATCGATGCCGCTGGCCCAACTGGGCGGCACACCGTCGCGCAGGCCGTTGCCATACACAGCGCCGGCGACGATGCCGACGATCAGCGGGCTGATGCCGAGGCTGGCCACTGCCGGCAGTGCGGCCAGTTGGGTTACCGCCAAGGCGAACAGGGCGACGAAGAGGATGCCGTTGAGCCGCCCACGGGTGGCTTGGGTGGGCGCAAACGAGAAGTGGGAGGAGTGCGTGGCCATGGTGAGTCCTGCGCAATGTGGTTTCGACAAGGACTACGTTAATCTGGTTATAAGCTTATAAAAAATCGTTATTTGCGATGCAAAATATCCGGTTAGCTGATATTTTTACGATATGACCCCAGAACAACTGATAACCTTCGCCACCGTTGCCGAGTACGGCAACATCAGCCATGCGGCGCTTGCCCTGCACCTGTCACAGCCAGCGGTATCGGGCCAGCTCAAGCTGCTACAGGACGCCTTCGGCGAGCCGCTCTATCAGCGCGCCGGCCGCGGCGTGCGGCTGACCCCTGCGGGCGAGCAACTGCTGGCCCATGCCGAACGCCTGCGCGACACCTTCCGCCAGGCCCAGGCCCTGCGTGAGGCGATGCGCGGCCTGGAGCGCGGCACCTTGCGCATCGGCGCCAGCACCACGCCGGCCAGCTACCTGCTGCCGTACCTGCTCGCCGACTTCCAGGCGCGTTACCCGGATGTGGCGGTGACCACCAGCAACGGCAACAGCGCCGAGATCGTCTCCGCCCTGGACAGCGTGGACATCGCCCTGATCGAAGGTCCGCCTGGGCAATCCCTGCCCTTGGGTACCGAGGTCACGCCGTGGCGCGAAGACGAGATCGTTGCCATCGTGCCCAGCCATCACCCTTTGGCCGGGCAGGACCGCCAGGAACTGACCGTGCTGGCAAGCTATCCCTTGGTGCTGCGTGAAAGTGGGTCGGGCGTACGCCAGCTGGTCGAGCGGGCGTTTGCCCGTGAAGGCGTGGCGATGCGCGTGGGCCTGGAGATCGCTGGGGTGGAGGGAGTCAAGGAAGCCGTGCGGGCGGGTATGGGGATCGGCTTCGTCTCGGCCATGTCGATCCGCCACGAAGATGCTGCGCTGCATCGGGTGCGGATTGGGCCACAGTCGTTGGTCCGGCGTTTTTCCATTCTGATGCCCCATGCTGCCACGCCTTCGCGGGCGGCTGCGCGGTTTTTGGAGATGTGCTTGGGGTAGGGGCGCTAGGGGGTTGCGGTGGCGCTGGATGTCTGCGGCACCACAACCCTCAAGCGCACGCTCAATCCACCAACCTCGCAA
Organism: Pseudomonas sp. HD6422; assembly: GCF_025377065.1. Classification (NCBI taxonomy): domain Bacteria; kingdom Pseudomonadati; phylum Pseudomonadota; class Gammaproteobacteria; order Pseudomonadales; family Pseudomonadaceae; genus Pseudomonas; species Pseudomonas sp. HD6422. The sequence continues at coordinate 35,672 of NZ_JAHWIW010000031.1, forward strand.
TCAGGTCTGCCGTATTGTTGACCGCATACTTCTTCAACAAACTGCACCGATGGATATCCACGGTCCGCGGGCTGATACCCAGTGTCTTGGCCGCTTCCTTGCTGGTCTGGCCATCGACGAGCAGCGCTGCGACTTCGCGCTCGCGGGGCGTCAGGGTGACGTTGCCGTGGGGCGGGTGTTGTTCCTGCTCCGGGTCGGTGAAGACCCAGGCCGCATGCTGATACGGCTTGGCTTCATTGAACCCATAGCCCCTCACCGTCACCCAGAAGTGCGAGCCGTCCAGGCGCCTCATGATGCGGTTGTCATTGAACGGTTCGTGCCGGGACAACATCGGGGCAAAGTGCTCGGCGGCACTCAGGAAGTCTTTCTGCTCAGGATAAAGCACAGCGAAGGAGGCGCCGATGATGCGTTCGGGGGTGGCACGAAACATCGCCAGTGCCCGGTCGTTACAGTGGGTGATTCGACGATTCTCTGCAACGATTACGGCCACCGGTAGATGGTGAAGAATCCGCAGGGCATCTGGCCTGTTGTCGTCACTGCTCACGCCTCGATCCCCTTGTAAGCGGCTGTCCAGAGCCCGAGTCGCTTCCCTTTCCCCATGCGATCACCTAGGTGATCGTGATGCCTGGACCCTCCCGGCCAGGCAGCCCTATGATGACATCAGCCTCGAATTGGCGACAACCCGGTCGCTGTTTCCAAGGTCCGCTGCTGTGGCAGCGATGAACGTCCAACCCTCGAACTCCAACCAGAACATTGTGCGCAACCTCCCAGCGATCAACGTGGCCGAAGACCACGGTATCGTGTCTGTGGCCGATCCATTCCATTGCTGCCCATCCTAAAAGCACCTGTGTGCGACCAAAAAAAACCAGGAGAGCAACCGCATGAGTAATAGCGCGCCCGTGTCCCCCTCCATGCTTCGCAAAGTCACCACGGCAGCTGCCATAGGCAACTTCGTGGAGTGGTTCGACTTTGCCGTCTATGGCTTTCTGGCAACGGTGATCGCCAAACAGTTCTTCGCCAGCGACGACCCCAATGCGGCCCTGTTGCAGACCTTCGCCGTGTTCGCCGTAGCCTTCGCCTTCCGCCCTTTGGGAGGCGTGGTGTTCGGCTCCCTCGGCGATCGCCTGGGGCGTAAGCGGGTACTGTCGATGACCGTGCTCATGATGGCCGGGGCGACCACGGTCATCGGGCTGTTGCCGACCTACCAGAGCATCGGCCTGCTGGCACCGATTCTGCTGACTATCACGCGCTGTATTCAGGGCTTCTCCGCCGGCGGCGAGTACGCAGGGGCTTGTGCCTACCTGATGGAGCACGCTCCTCGGCACAAACGCGCCTGGTACGGCAGCTTCATTCCGGTGTCGACCTTCTCTGCATTCGCCTGCGCAGCGGTCATCGCCTACCTGCTCGATGCCAGCCTGTCGCCGGAAGCCATGAGCACCTGGGGCTGGCGGGTACCGTTCCTGATCGCCGCGCCGCTCGGGGTGGTCGGCCTGATCCTGCGCTGGAAAATGGAGGAAACGCCGACCTTCAAACAGGCCATGGCTGCAGAGGACGATCACACCCATTCGCCTCTCAAGGAAACCTTCAAGCACCACAGCGGCACGATTCTTCGCCTGGGCGCGTTCATTTCACTCACCGCCTTGTCGTTCTACATGTTCACCACCTACTTCGCTACCTACCTGCAGGTGGTCGGTCACCTGACCCGGGCGCAAGCATTGATGGTCTCGACCATCGCCTTGCTGTTCTCGGCCGGCGCCTGTCCCGTCGCTGGTGCCTTCGCCGACCGCTTCGGGCGGCGCAGGACCATCGGCTTCACCTGCCTGTGGGCCATCGTGTCGGTGTTTCCTGCCTACTGGCTGGCCAGTTCCGGCGACCTGTACGCAGCCGTGCTGGGTGTCATCCTGTTGGCAGTGGCGGCGGTGTTCTCGGGCGTGGTCACGGCCGCGCTGCTTTCGGAGGTGTTCCCCACCCGTGCTCGCTATACCGCATCGGCTATCACCTACAACGTGGCCTACACCTTGTTCGGCGGTACCGCACCCTTGGTCGCGACCTGGCTGATTTCGATCACTGGCAGCAGCCTGGCGCCGGCGTTCTACCTGGTCCTGATCGCCTTGCTGGCATTGGCTGGAGGGTTGGCGTTGCCGGAGACCTCACGCATCTCGCTACACGATGAGCAGGGCGGCGAGCCGGGGCAAGCACCGGATTGTGCGAACAGCCGGGCCTGAGGCGCTGTCCGGGCGGCGGCAAGCGAAGGGTGGGGTTACCCCACCCGAAACACGTGCTTCAGATAGGCCACGAAGTTCTCGTCCCGACACTGCGTCTTGCCCGGACTGTCGGAAATCTTCGCCACTGGCGCACCGTTGCACGCAGTCATCTTGATCACGATGTTCATCGGCTCCACGCCCGGAATATCGCAGGTCAACCGGGTGCCGATGCCAAAGCTCACGTTGATCCGCTCGTGCAAGGCCCGGTACAGCTCGAGGGCCTTGGCGAAGTCCAGGCCGTCGGAGAAGATCAGCGTCTTGCCCTTCGGGTCGACGCCCAGCCGCTCGTAGTGGGCAATGGCTTTTTCCGCCCAGGCCAACGGGTCGCCGGAGTCGTGGCGCAAGCCATCGAACAGCTTGGCGAAGTACAGGTCGAAATCGCCCATGAAAGCATCCATGGTGATGCAGTCGGTCAGGGCGATACCCAGTTGCCCGCGGTACTCTCGCACCCAGCACTCCAGCGCGGCGGCCTGGCTGTCGACCAGACGGGGGCCGAGCTGTTGGTGGGCCATGAACCATTCGTGGGCCATGGTACCAATCGGCCGCAGTTCGAATTCGCGGGCCAGGTGCACGTTGCTGGTGCCGACGAAACGACCGGGGAAGTCGCGCTTGAGGATGTGCACGACTTCTTCCTGGACCCGGTATGAAAAGCGCCGGCGGGTGCCGAAGTCGGCCAGCTGGAAGCCAGCCAGTTCCTCGGCGCTGGCTTCGGACTGCAACCAGTCGAGCTTCTGGTACAAGCGCTCGCCGACCTGCTCGATCACCACGTCGCGATAGCGGTAGCGGTTGCGGACTTCGCTGATGATCGCCAGCAGTGGGATTTCATAGAGGATCACGTGCAGCCACGGCCCACGCACGCGGATCGCCAGTTGCCCGCTGTCGTCCAGGCCTATCTGCACATAGCGCAGGTTGAAGCGGAACAAGCTGAGGAAACGGATGAAGTCAGGCTTGATGAAGGGAATCTTCTCCAGGTAGGCCAACTGGTCGTGGGTCAGGCTGACGTCGGCCAGTTGCTCGACCTGATAGCGGATTTCGGCCAGGTAGGGCGCGAGGTCTTCACTGTTGCGGCAGCGGAACTCCCACTCGACTTCGGCGTTGGGGTAGTTGTGCAGCACGGCCTGCATCATGGTGATCTTGTAGAAATCGGTGTCCAGCAGGTGCTGGATGATCCGTGGACCGAATACGCTTTCGCTCATGGGCGGTCTTCCTTGATCAGAGACAGCTGGTAGTCGAGCGCGGCCTCGTCGCCGCAGAGGATGACGCCTTCCGCCGCCAGCGCGCCGCAGGCGCCGATGGCGCCTTCCTGGGTCAGGGCGCGGCAGGCCGGCAGGTACAACAGCACCTGGAAGCCGGCGCGGCGCAATTGCTGGGCTGTGGTCTTGACGCAGTAGTCCAGGGCCAGTCCGCCGACGATCACCGCGCCGACCTGATGCACCGTGAGGTACTCGATGACCCCGGTGGAGCGACGCTCGGCCAGGTCGTGGTAGCAGGCGCCATAGGGGTGCAGGTCGGGCTCGACGCCTTTCCAGACGAAGTAGTCGTAGTCGATGGGCGCAGGCAAGCCGGGCAGCAGTTCGAAACCCGGGGTGCCGGGCACACAGTGGCTGACCCAGGTCAGATCGGCGTTAGCCAACGTCAGTGGCTGAAGCATCTGGCCGGGTTCGGCGACCACCCAGGCGGCGTTGGCAGGGTGGGCGTCCTTGCTGCCCAGACGCAGATCGGCGCGTTGGGCCATGGCGTTGAGGTCCGGGACGATCTCGTGGCCTTCCGGCACCGGCAGCTCCTGGGGGGCGTTGGCGGTGAAGCCGTTCTGCGCATCGACATCGAAGCTGGCGATCTTCATGGCGGTTCTCCTCGCTGGAATGGGTATATAATCCACCTGGTGTAATAAGTATGTCAAGCTTGAATACCATCACAGAGTGGGCTTGCCTTATTTAGATGCCCTGGTGGAATATTGCGCGGTCAACGAGGAGGCTCCCTGGTGAGTACAGTAGAAGTCCTGGCCAGTGTCGATATCGTCGCCCTGCGCCTGGCCCCCGATGCCCAGCATCTGCAAGTGTTGTTGCACCGTCGCGAGCGTGAACCCCATGCCGGGCAGTGGGCCCTGCCGGGGGTGATCGTCAATGGCCGTACCCGCGACAACAGCCTGGAAGCAGCCGCCGACCGGGCCTTGCGTGAGAAAGCCCAGGTGCTGCCGCGTTACCTGGAACAGGTGTGCACCGAAGGCAATGCGTTTCGCGATCCGCGCGGATGGTCAATGAGTACTTGTTACCTGGCCCTGCTCGATCCGCAGCAACAGGTCGAGGGCGACTCGCTGGCATTTGTCGATTTGGACAGTGTCCTGGCACGCAAGGTCCTGTTGCCGTTCGACCATAACCTGCTGGTGGAGCGAGCCCGTGAGCGGCTGGCCGCCAAGACGGTTTACAGCAGTGTGTCGCTTTACCTGCTGGCAGAGCGGTTCACGGTGCTCGATGCCTTGGGGGCGGTGCAGGCGTGTCTCGGGCAGGCGGTGAACAACACGTCGCTGCGCAAGCGCCTGGAGCGTCTGCGCGAGCTGGGGTGGGTCAGGGATACTGGGGAGAAGAACCAGCCGCGGCTGGGGCGACCGCAACAGTTATATCAATACACCCCACAAGGGGAGCGGCCATTCATGTTCGACCGCAGTCTGCTGCCCGAAGGGGGGTAGGGGCCTACCCCAGCGCCCAGCTACTCGTCGCCGTAATTCATGATCGAGAGCAGACGAATCGGTACCTGCACCAGCTGCTCGGGGCCGTGCGGGGTCTCGCCGTCGAAGGTCAGGCTGTCGCCGGCATGCAGGTGGTAGAGCTGGTTGCCATGGCGGTAGACCAGTTCGCCTTCCAACAGATGGAGAAACTCGGTGCCGGGGTGGGCGAAGGTCGGAAACTCCTCGCTGGCATCGTCCATGCTCACCATGTAGGCCTCGAAGTTCTTCTTCGGGCCTCTGGCGTGATTGAGCAAATGGTAGGTATGGCCTTTTTCGGTACCGCGCCGCACCACCTCCAGCCCTTCGCCTGCCTTTACCAGCAGCGCGTTGCCATCGGGCTGATCGTACTGACTGAACAGCTTGGCCATCGGCATGCCCAGCACGTCGCACAGGCGGCTGAGGGTGTCGAGGCTGGTGGAGACCTGGGCGTTCTCGATCTTGCTCAACATGCCCTGGCTGATGCCCGCGATACGCGCCACGTCGGCGAGCTTGAGTGACTGGGCCTGACGCTGGCGCTTGATCTGCAAGCCAAGGTATTGCTCCAGGCGAAGACGCGGTTCGGTTTCGGTCGACATCGAAAGTCCTGCACGGTTTCAGTTCAAGAATAAAGATTTCGCACTGGGAAAGTGCGCTCGACGGCTTCGCTGGCCGCCGTTTTCCTCTGGTGAAAACAAGTTTCCCACATTCTCGAGCTAAATACTGCTGGGAGCGCGCCCGCCTTCTCGTGGCAATACAAAACTGGCAAGCCGATTGCATTCCTAATAGGAAAGTTAGTTTCTCATGCGGAATTAATGGCCCTCACCAGGAGTGATCAACCCATGTTGCCAGCAGAAACCCAGCGCACCCTCGACCAACACGGCATCAAGTACGTGTTGGCTCAGTTCGTCGATATCCATGGCTCGGCGAAAACCAAGTCGGTGCCGGTCTCGGGCCTGAAGATGGTCGCCGAGGAGGGCGCGGGCTTTGCCGGATTCGCCATCTGCGGCATGGGCATGGAACCCCATGGCCCGGACTTCATGGCCCGAGGCGATCTGTCCACACTGATTCCCGTACCCTGGCAACCGGGCTATGGCCGGGTGGTGTGCATCGGTCACGTCAATGGCCAGCCCTGGCCGTATGACAGCCGCTATGTCCTGCAGCAACAGGTGCAACGCCTGGCCGACAAGGGCTGGACCCTGAACACGGGCCTTGAGCCGGAGTTCAGCCTGTTTCGCCGTGACGACGACGGCAAGCTGCAACTGGTGGACGCCTCCGACAACCTCGACAAGCCGTGCTACGACTACAAAGGCCTGTCGCGCTCTCGGCTGTTCCTCGAGCGGCTGACCGAGGCCCTGCAACCGGTAGGCTTCGACATCTACCAGATCGATCATGAGGACGCCAACGGCCAGTTCGAGATCAACTACACCTACAGCGATGCCATGGAGTCGGCCGACCGCTTCACCTTTTTCCGCATGGCCGCCGGCGAGATCGCCAACGACCTGGGGATGATCTGCTCGTTCATGCCCAAACCCGATCCCAAGCGCGCCGGCAACGGCATGCACTTCCACCTGTCGCTGGCCAGCAGCAGCAACAAGAACCTGTTCCACGATCCGTCCGACAGCAGCGGCATGGGCTTGTCCAAACTGGCCTATCACTTCGCCGCCGGGCTGTTGGCCCATGGCCCGGCGCTGTGTGCATTCGCCGCGCCCACGGTCAACTCGTACAAGCGCCTGGTGGTGGGGCGCTCGCTGTCCGGCGCCACCTGGGCCCCGGCCTTCGTTGCCTACGGTGCCAACAATCGCTCAGCGATGGTACGCATTCCCTATGGCCGCCTGGAGTTCCGCCTGCCGGACGCCGGCTGCAACCCCTATCTGGTAACCGCCGCGATCATCGCCGCCGGCCTCGACGGCATCGACCGTGAACTCGATCCCGGGCAGATGTGCAACGAGAACCTCTACAACCTGAGCCTGGAAGAGATCGCCGCCCGCGGCATCCAGACCCTGCCGCAGTCGCTCAAGGAAGCCGCCGATGCTCTGGACGCCGACCCGCTGTTCCGCGAGGTGCTCGGCGCCGAGATCGTCGATGAGTTCATCAAGCTCAAGCGCATGGAGTGGGTGGAATATTGCCGACACGTCTCCGACTGGGAAATCCAGCGCTACACCGAGTTTTTCTGAGTTTCAAGCTTCAAGCCGCAAGCTGCGGGAGAAAGGCAGTGCGCGGCGGACACCATCCCCCGTTCAACACGGACAACTTGCAGCTTACCGCTTACCGCTAGCTGCCGAACGTAGAGAGGCCCTTTATGTGTGGAATCGTTGGTCTGTACCTGAAGAAGCCGGCGCTGGAAGCCCAGCTCGGCAAGCTCTTCGAACCCATGCTCGAGGCCATGACCGACCGTGGCCCAGACAGCGCCGGGTTCGCCATCTATGGCGATGAGGTGGCCGACGGGTGGGTCAAGCTGACCCTCCAGGCCAGTGACATCGACTACCCCTGGGCCGCGCTGATGGGGCAGCTGGAAGGACGCCTGGGTTGCTCGCTGGATTGGTTTCAGAACGCCAGTGCCGCTGTGCTCAAGCTGCACACCAGCGAGGCGGCGGCCCGTGAAGCGCTCGCCGAACTGGCCCCGGAGGTGCGCATCATGAGCGCCGGGCAGAGCATCGAGATTCTCAAGGGCATGGGCTTGCCGGCGCAGATCTCCAGCCGCTTCGGCCTGGCCGGCATGAAAGGCAGCCACATCATCGGCCATACCCGCATGGCCACCGAAAGCGCCGTGACCATGGAAGGCAGCCACCCATTCTCAACCGGCGCCGACCTGTGCCTGGTGCACAACGGCTCGCTGTCCAACCACTTCCGCCTGCGCCAGGAACTCAAGCGCGAAGGCATTCATTTCGAAACCGACAATGACACCGAGGTGGCTGCCGGCTATCTCACCTGGCGCCTGCAGCAGGGCGACACCCTGGCCCAGGCCCTGGACGGCGCGTTGGAGGACCTGGACGGCTTCTTCACCTTCGCCATCGGCACGCGCAACGGCTTCGCCGTGATCCGCGATCCGATCGCCTGCAAGCCGGCGGTGCTGGCCGAGACCGACGACTATGTGGCCATGGCCTCGGAGTACCAGGCCCTGGCCAGTCTGCCTGGCATCGACCAGGCCAAGGTCTGGGAGCCGGCGCCGGCCACCCTGTACGTCTGGGAGCGCGAGAGCGCCTGACCCCCATTGAAGTCGCGGAGACACGCATGAACACGATCGATCTTTCCAGCGCTTCGGTGCGCGAACTCAACCAGGCCCTGCACGGCGAAGTGCAGGGCAGCGAATGGCACGTCAGCCACCCGGACGGCAAGCACAACCTGGCCGTGGGTATCAATCAGGCGTTGACCGTGGCTATCGACGGCCACGCCGGCTACTACTGCGCCGGCATGAACCAGCAGGCCGACATCACCGTGCACGGCAACGTCGGCGTGGGTGTGGCCGAGAACATGATGTCCGGCTCGGTGCGGGTCAAGGGCAGTGCCTCCCAGGCCGCCGGTGCCACCGCCCATGGCGGACTGCTGGTGATCGAGGGCGATGCTGGCGCACGTTGCGGCATTTCCATGAAGGGCGTGGACATCGTGGTCGGCGGCAGCATCGGCCACATGAGCTGCTTCATGGGCCAGGCCGGGCGCCTGGTGGTGTGCGGCGATGCTGACGACGCCTTGGGCGATTCGCTGTACGAGGTGCGTATCTACGTCAAGGGCTCGGTCAAGTCGCTGGGCTCGGACTGCATCGAGAAAGAAATGCGCGCCGAGCATATCCAGGAGCTCCAGGCCCTGCTCGACGAAGCAGGCCTGGCGCACCAGGCGGCGGATTTCAAACGCTACGGTTCGGCCCGTCAGCTGTACAACTTCAAAGTCGATAACGCCAGCGCGTACTGATCCAGGAGCATTTCCATGAGCGAGCAATTCCCCCCGGTACTGCGTGAGTCGGCCACCTTCGATCGCCTGACCATCCAGGAAATCCAACGCGCTGCCGAGACCGGCATTTATGACATCCGTGGCGGCGGCACCAAGCGCCGTGTGCCGCACTTCGACGACCTGCTGCTGCTCGGCGCCAGCGTGTCGCGCTATCCACTGGAAGGCTACCGCGAAAAGTGCGGCACTGACGTGGTGCTGGGCACTCGCTTCGCCAAGAAGCCGATCCACCTGAAGATCCCGGTGACCATCGCCGGCATGAGCTTCGGCGCGCTGTCGGCCAATGCCAAGGAAGCCCTGGGTCGCGGTGCCACCATCGCTGGTACCAGTACCACCACCGGCGACGGCGGCATGACCCCGGAGGAGCGGGGCCAGTCCCAGCACCTGGTGTATCAGTACCTGCCGTCGCGCTACGGCATGAACCCTGACGACCTGCGCAAGGCCGATGCCATCGAAATTGTCCTGGGCCAGGGCGCCAAGCCTGGCGGTGGCGGCATGTTGCTGGGCATGAAAGTGACCGAGCGGGTGGCTGGCATGCGCACCTTGCCGATCGGCGTCGACCAGCGCAGCGCCTGCCGCCACCCGGACTGGACCGGCCCGGACGACCTGGCGATCAAGATTGCCGAGCTGCGTGAAATCACCGATTGGGAGAAACCCATCTACGTGAAGATCGGTGCCAGCCGCCCGTATTACGACGTCAAGCTGGCGGTCAAGGCCGGTGCCGACGTTATCGTGCTTGATGGCATGCAGGGCGGTACCGCAGCGACTCAGGAAGTCTTCATCGAGCACGTGGGTATTCCGATTCTGCCGGCCATTCCACAGGCGGTGCAGGCGTTGCAGGAGATGGGCATGCACCGCAAGGTGCAGTTGATCGTCTCCGGTGGCATTCGCAACGGCGCCGACGTGGCCAAGGCCATGGCCCTGGGCGCCGATGCCGTGGCCATCGGCACCGCGGCGTTGATTGCCCTGGGCGATAACCATCCGCGGCTGGACAGCGAGCTGAAGAAGATCGGCTCGGCTGCCGGTTTCTATGACGATTGGCAGAACGGCCGTGACCCGGCCGGCATCACCACCCAGGACCCGGAGCTGGCCAAGCGCCTGAACCCGGAAGAGGCCGGCCGGCGCCTGGCCAACTACCTGCGGGTGCTGGTGTTGGAGGCGCAGACCATGGCCCGCGCCTGCGGCAAGTCGCACCTGCACAACCTCGATCCTGAGGACCTGGTGGCACTGACCGTGGAAGCCGCCGCCATGGCGCGGGTACCGCTGGCCGGCACCGCCTGGGTGCCGGGCCAGGCCCTGTATTGATCTGACCACCGGGGCCGCTTTGCGGCCCTTTCGCCATTGGGCATCCCAGCGTTTACACAGGAGTGACTCCATGAAGCACCTCACCCTCGCTGTAATGTTGTTGATCTTGGCCTCTCAGGCCCATGCCGCCGAGCCCGGCCTGGACACTGGCGACACCGCCTGGATGATCTGCGCGGCGATGTTCGTGCTGATGATGTGCATCCCTGGCCTTGCACTGTTCTATGGCGGCATGGTGCGGGTGAAGAACTTTCTCTCGGTATTCACTCAACTGTTCGCCGTGGCCGGGGTGATCGGCATCCTCTGGGTGTTGTTCGGCTACAGCCTGGTGGTCGATACCACGGGCATGGTCGAAGGTCAGGTGACCTGGAACAGTTTCGTCGGCGGCCTGGATAAGGCGTTGATGCTCGATGTCGGCCATGACAGCCTGATCGGTACCATCCCCGAAGGGGTGTTTGCGGTGTTCCAGCTGACCTTCGCCATCATCACCCCGGCGCTGATCGCCGGTGGCTTTGCCGAACGTATGAAGTTCAGCGCCTCGCTGTCGTTCATGGTGGCTTGGTTCATCCTGGTCTATGCGCCGGTTGCGCACATGGTCTGGGGCGGGCCGGGGGCATTGATGGTCAACTGGGGCGTGCTCGACTTCGCCGGGGGGACCGCGGTGCACATCAACTCAGGCGTCGCCGCCTTGGCCGCGGCATTGGTGCTGGGCAAGCGCAAGGGCTATCCGCAGGTGGCGATGCCGCCGCATAACCTGGGCTTCACCCTGGTCGGTGCGGGCATGCTCTGGGTCGGCTGGTTCGGCTTCAATGTCGGCTCTGGTCTGGCTGCCAACCAAGGGGCAGGGGTGGTGATGCTGGCGACCATGGTGGCGGCCTGTGCCGGGATCGTCGGTTGGTTGCTCAGCGAAAAGCTCTTGCATGGCCGGCCTACGGCGTTGGGCGCGGCGTCCGGCGCTTTGGCCGGGCTGGTCGGGATCACCCCGGCGTGTGCCTTCGTCGGGCCGCTGGGCGCGCTGGTGATCGGCTTGCTGACCGGGGCGATCTGCTTCCTTGCCGTGACCCGGCTGAAGCAGGCGCTGGGGTATGACGACAGCCTCGATGTGTTCGGACTGCATGGGATAGGGGGCATCGTCGGTGCGCTGCTGACCGGGGTGTTCGCTGCGCCGGCGTTGGGGGGATATGTTGAAGGCGTGTCGCCGGTGGCTCAGTTGCTGGTGCAGTTGCAGGGGGTGTCGTTCACCTTCGTCTATTGCTTCGTGGTCAGCCTGGTGATCCTCGGTACCTTGAAGTGGGTGATTGGCTTGCGGGCCAGCAAAGAGGAAGAAGAACAGGGGTTGGACCTGGCGGAGCACAACGAGCGGGCGTACAACCTCTGATGGGTTGCCTGTACCGGCCCTTTCGCGCCGAACCGCCGCGAAAGGGTCGATACAGGTTGAATCAATGCCCCATGGCCAACTTGGCACTCATCTGCCGACGACGGTAAGCACTGTCACGCGAAGCCAGCCACCAGTACAGCGGCGAAGTGATCGCCAGCCCCACCAGCCACGACAGGTCGGCGCCATTGATGTGTTCGGAAATCGGCCCGACGTACAGCGGCGTGTTCATGAACGGAATCTGCACCACGATGCCCACGGCATAGGCGATCAGTGCCTGCGGGTTGTAGCGCCCATAGATCCCGCCATCGACCTTGAAGATCGACTGGATGTCGTAATCGCCCTTGTGGATCACATAGAAGTCGATCAGGTTGATCGCGGTCCATGGCACCAGCACCACCAACAGCACCAGTACCATGTCGACGAAGTGGCCGATGAAGTCCGCCGAGGCGAACACCGCTACCACGCAGCAGGCCGCCAGCACGATCAGCGACAGCACCGCTCGGCTCTTGGCGGTAGGGATCCAGCGGTAGGCGAAGGTCTGCACCAGGGTGATGATCGACAGCACCGCACCGTACAGGTTGAGGGCGTTGTGGCTGATCACGCTGAGCAGGAACAGTACCAGCATGATGGGGCCGAGCGTGCCGGTGGCGAGCTTGACCGCGTCCATGGTGTCCATGCCGGCCGGGATCGCCAGCACCGCCACGGCGCCGAAGATGAACGACAGGCTCGAACCCAGTGCCGAACCCAGGTAGGTGGTCCAGAAGGTCGAGCTGACCTTGACGTCGGCCGGCAGGTAGCGCGAATAGTCCGAAACATAGGGGGCAAAGGCGATCTGCCACAGCGCCGCCAGCGACACGGTGGCCAGCCAGCCGGCCAGGTTGAAGCCGCCACGGGTCAGGAAGTCGTCGCTCTGTACATGGCTGAAGATGTAGCCGAAGCCGATCACGATGCCGATGCCGAGCACCCAGGTGCCAATACGGTTGAGCACGTGAATGAAGCGGTAGCCGATGATGCCGATGATCCCCGAACCGAGGGCGCCGACGACGATGCCCACCGGTACCGGCACGGCCTCGACCACGCCGTGCAGCGACTTACCGGCCAGCACGATGTTGGAGGCGAAGAAGCCGATGTACATCACCCCGGCGATCACCACCACCAGCAGGGCGCCTAGCGAGCCGAACTGGGCGCGACTCTGGATCATCTGTGGGATGCCCATCTGCGGTCCCTGGGCCGAGTGCAGCGCCATGAGCACGCCGCCGAGCAGATGGCCGACCAGGATGGCGACCACGCCCCATATCAGGTTCAGGTGAAACAACTGTACGCCGAGCGCACCGGTGACGATGGGTAACGGCGCGATGTTGCCGCCGAACCATAATGTGAACAGGTCCCTTACCTTTCCATGGCGGTCTTGCGGCGGCACGTAGCCGATCGTGTGTTTTTCGATGAGGGGTGCCGTATTGGCTGCACTGGTCATGACTGACTCCAAGGCAAGGTAGGGCAGCGCATGCTGCCCGGGGGCGTGCCGGCGATGGGCGACGCGTTCTTGTTGGAGCGATGATGCGGGCCGGGGGGATAACGGGAAATTAGTAAATTTGTGCCTATAAACCTTAAAAAACCTAAGGCCGACATCAGGTGGAAGGGCTGCTCCTAGCAAGGACGGTACCAAGCGGCTAGAAGGGCCGAATTTCGGGGTTTGCAGCGCAAAATCGAAGGACACAGCGCCCCGGTCCGGTGCGTTGCGCCTCACCATGGGGCGGTGCATTACGCCACCCGTCATACGCATTGATCCCCTGGGTTGAACGATTTGTTTACAACCCAACTCCTATTCTCAGATGGATGGCAATGTGCTCGGGACGCCCTTGAAATGGTATTGCAGGAACAACCCAAGACCGACCGCGCTGACCCCCTACCGAGCTTCCTGGCCAATGGAGGGACGATCGGCGATCTGCTGCGTGCGAAAGACTGGAGCGATTCGCCCCTGGGGTCGCCTGCTGGTTGGTCACCGCACCTGCAGGCGGTACTGGCCACGCTACTGCCGTCCCAGGCGCAGTTCGTGCTGTTCTGGGGCAGCGCTTACGTAGCGCTGTACAACGAAGCCTATGCACCCACCATCGGCATCAAGCACCCCCATGCCCTGGGTCGCCCGGCGCAGGAGCACTGGAGTGAGCTGTGGGATGACTTGGAGCCACTGCTGCGCGGTGTTCGAGAGACCGGGCAGACCTATTCTGCCAAGGATCGCCCTTTCTACATCGATCGTCGCGGGCAGGGCGAGACGGTATATTTCGATGTGTCCTACTCCGCTGTGCGCGAGGCCGATGGTTCGATCGGTGGTGTACTGTGCCTGGTGACCGATACCACCGAACGCGTGCAATTCCAGCAGCGTCAGACGTTCTTGCTGGAGATGGGCCGGACGCTGCCCTGCCTGGGTGAAGCCGAACGGATCGAGTCCTACGCGGTGCAACGCCTGGCCGAACAACTAGGCGCGGCACAGGTGTGCTTCGGCGAAGACCTCGGCGACAACGTCAACTTCAAGGTCACCCGGGAGTGGGCCGACGGTGTACCCTCGCTGATCGGCCAGCATCGCTACCATGATGTTGGCACCACGTTGCGTGAGCGCCTGCTCGCCGGCCAGGTGGTACAGCAAGCGTTCGACAGTTCGGTGGCGCAACGGACCGGTGTAAGCGCCTGCCTGCATGTGCCGGTGCTGCGCGCCGGGCGCCTGGAAGCCTTGTTGGGGGTACATTTCCGTTCGCCGCACCCGTGTCATGAAGACGAATGCCAATTGCTCGAGGAGGCCGCCAAGCAGGCCTGGACGGCCATTACCCATGCTCGGGCCGAACGAGCCCTGCACTTGCTCAACGAAAACCTGGAGCAGCGTGTGGTAGCGGCCCTGGCCGAGCGCGAGACGGCGATGCGCCAACTGCACGAGGCGCACAAGCTGGAAATGATCGGTCAGCTCACCGGCGGCATCGCCCACGACCTCAACAACATGCTCACACCGATCATCGCCTCGTTCGAGTTGATGCGTCGGCACCCGGACAGTGAGCGCGCCACGCGTCTGATCGATGGCGGCCTGCAAGCGGCCGAACGGGCGCGTAACCTGGTCGGTCGGCTGCTCAGCTTCGCCCGGCGACAGACCCTCAAGCCCCAGGCCGTCTCGTTGGCAACGCTGGTCCAGGACATGCGCGAACTGATCGAGCGTTCGCTCGGGCCGACCATTGCCGTGCAGGAGCAGATCGCCGCCGATCTGCCAGCGGTGGTCGTCGACCCCTATCAATTGGAGCTGGCCTTGCTCAACCTGGTGGTCAATGCCCGCGATGCCATGGCCAACGGCGGTGCGCTGCGTATCACTGCCGGCCTTGCCAGCAGCCCTGGCGGACCCACCCTTCCACCAGGGCTGTCGGCACCTACGCTGGTCTGGTTGCAGGTCAGCGACACTGGGTGTGGCATGGATGAGGAACAATTGCGCCGCTGTATCGAACCGTTCTATTCGACCAAAGGTGTGGGAAAGGGGACCGGACTGGGGCTGCCCATGGTCCAGGGCCTGGCCGCCCAGTCCGGTGGCGGCTTCGAGATTCGCTCACAGAAAGGCCTGGGCACCGAGGCGACGTTGTGGCTGCCGCTCAGTGATGTTGCTGCGGCCAATCTTGGCCAGGCTCCGGTCGAATTGCCGCGGGCTGCACGCGCAAGCCGGGTGCTGTTGGTCGATGACGAGACCATCGTGCGCAAGGCCACGGCATTGCAGCTGGCCGACCTGGGTTATGAGGTAGTCGAGGCGTCCAGTGCGGGCGCGGCGTTGCAGTTGGTGGAGCAGGGGGTGCAGGCCGACGTGCTGGTGACTGACCACATCATGGCCGACATGACTGGAGTCCGTTTTGCCCAGCGCCTGCGTGAACGTCAACCCGAGCTGCCGGTGCTGATCATCACCGGCTATGCCAACCTCACCCCGCGCGAACTGAAGGGTTTCGAGGTGCTGCGCAAGCCGTTTCGCGGCGACGAGTTGGCGCACAGCCTGGCGAACCTGCTGGCCGGCAGACGCTAGCCCAAGACCTCAGCCAGTACCTGGCAGACCTGGTCGACCGAATACGGCTTGGCCAGAAACGGGAAGCCTTGATGGGCGCCCTCGGCAATGGCATCACTGTAGCCTGAGGTGAGGATCACCGGCAGCGTCGGTTGATGCTCACGCAGTATCCTGGCCAGCGCCAGGCCGCCCATGCCAGGCATCAGCACGTCGGAAAACACCGCATCGAACCGACCTTCGTCATCGGCGAGCAGCAGTAGCGCCTCTTCACCCGAACCCGCCCAGCGGACCCGGTAGCCCTGGTCATTGAGGATCTGGGTGATGAAGCTGCCGACTTCGCGGTTATCCTCCACCACCAGAATGTGCCTGTTCGTCAGCAGTGGCTGGGATGGCGGGTCGCACTCGACCGCCATGGTCTGTGGCGCCTGTGGCGCTGCCACCTGAGGCAGGTAAAGGGTGAACTCGGTGCCTTCGCCTGGCGTGCTCGCCACCTGCACGTCGCCACCGGATTGCTTGGCGAAGCCGAACACCTGGGACAGGCCGAGGCCGGTGCCTTGGCCGGGTGCCTTGGTGGTGAAGAATGGATCGAAGATGCGCTCGAGCAAGTCGCTGCCAATACCCATTCCGCTGTCGCGCACCGAGATGGCCACGAACGGGCCGTCCTGCCCCGGCTGACCGCGCAGGCTGGGCAGGCGCTGGCCGGCCTGCAGCCGCAAATGCAGGGTACCTTGTCCATCCATGGCGTCGCGGCCGTTGAGCATCAGGTTGATGATGGCTGTTTCCAGCTGGCCGAGGTCGGCGTGGATGTAGCACGGCGTATCAGGGCGGGTGAGATCGACGTGGACACGGGCGCCGGTGGTGCTGTCGAGCATCTCGGCGATGACCTGCAATTGCGCCCCGGCTTCGAATACCTCGGGGGTCAACGCCTGGCGGCGGGCGAAGGCGAGCAGTTGGCCGGTCAGCTTGGCGCCCCGGTCCACCGTGTCGGACACGGTCTTGAGGTAGCGCTGGCGCTGACTCTCTTCGAGGGTGGGGCGCTGCAGGTAGTGCATCGAGGAGCGGATGATGGTCAGCAGGTTATTGAAGTCGTGGGCGACGCCGCCGGTCAACTGGCCGATGGCCTCGAGCTTCTGGGTCTGGTGCAGTACCGCCTCGGTGTGCAGCAACTGGGCGGTGCGTTCTTCGACGCGTTGTTCCAATGTCGTGTTCAGTGCCGCCAGTGCCGCCATGGCGTCACGCAGTTCGGCATCGGCCTGGACCCTCTGGATGTGGGCCCAACAACGCTCGGTTACCTGGGCGATCAAGGATTGCTCGTAAGCGCTCCAGTTTCTCGGGCGCTTGTCGTGAATGGACATCAGCGCAATCAGGTTCCCGCCCTTGATGAGGGGAACGCAGATGCTCGCGTTGATGCCCAATGCCCGGAAGTTCGCGGCTTCGCTGGCCCCGATCTCGTGAAAGCTGTCTTTGATGACCAGCGGCAGGCCGGCTTTCAAGCGCTCTAGCGCCAGTTCGCCGAAGTCGGCCAGGCGGTGCTGGCCCACCAGGCGCGGCGAGCCTGGGGCGACCCAGTCGCCGCGAACGGTAAGCGTGTCCCCGTTCGGTTCCATCATGCAGTAGGCGCAGCCGGACAGATGCAGATGCTCGCCGAGTAGACGCGTGGTGATGGCCATGATCTGATCGGGATCGATGGCGTTGGCCACGGCGCGGCCGAGGTTGTCGAGAAAGCTCAAGCGCTGATTGGCGAGCACACTGGCGGTGGTCTCGGTCACGGTGTCGATCATGCCCAGCACGTTGCCGTCCTGGTCGCGGATCGGGCTGTAGCAGAAGGTGAAATAGGCGAGTTCGGGGCCGCCGTTACGGTCGATGGTCAGTGGAAAGTCCTGGATGAACACGGCCTCGCCGCCCAGGGCGCGGTCGGCAATGCCGCCGATCTCGCTCCATGCCTCCTGCCAGATTTCGCTGAACGGTCGGCCCAACGCCAAGGGTTTTTTCCCCAGGATAGGTGTGAACGCGTCATTGTGCAGCGTCAGCAGCTCAGGCCCCCACATCACGGCCTGGGGAAAATGCGAGCCTAGACACAGGGCCACGGTGGTCTTGAGCACATCGGGCCACTGTTCGAGCGGGCCGAGAGGGGTGGCGGCCCAGTCGTGGTCGCGAATCCGATCGGCCATCTCGCCGCCGCCGTCCAGCCATCTAGCCATGTGCTTTTCCAGTGCCGTTTGCAGAGGTCACCAGAATGCACTGTCGGCAGCTACTGCTCAACGGATGAAATGCACCTTGCCGGTGTCATCATTGCCCATGTAGATGCCATATACCCCGGCTTGGCGCTCGAGGATGTAGCGCTCGAGGATCTGCCGGATGGCCGGGTAGTAGATTTCTTCCCACGGGATCTCGTCGGGTTCGAAGAACTTGTAGGCCAACGTCTCCGGCCCGAACTGCCCTGTTTCCTCGGTAGCGATGGCGCGGAAGATGATGTACACCTCGCTGATCTTCGGCACGCTGAAGATCGAGTAGGGTGAGACGATGTCGGCGCGCACGCCGCTTTCTTCCCAGACCTCGCGCAGTGCCGCCTGCTCGGTGGTTTCCCCGGCCTCCATGAACCCGGCCGGCAACGTCCAGGTGCCCGGACGTGGGGGGATCGCGCGCTGGCACAGCAGGTACTTGCCATCGCGTTCGATGATGCAGCCGGCGATGATTTTCGGATTGAGGTAATGAATGTAGCCGCAGGCGTTGCAGTGCAGGCGTTCGTGGGTGTCGCCTGTGGGAACGCCCCTAGCCAGTTCCGTGGTGCAGTGTGGGCAGTAGCGCGGGGCGTTGGGCATGGTCAGCGGCCTATGCGTTGCTTAAATACGTGGATCCTTCAGCGCCAGGGGCTCGACCATGTCGCGCACCTTGACGTTGTCGTCCTGCTTCTGGCGCAGGTAATCCAGGGCCACCTTGGCAGCGGCGCGGACGTGATCGACCGAGGCCTGGTGTGCGACCAGCGGGTCGCCACTCTTGATCGCCTCGACCATCTTTTCCATCTCACGGTTGCTGGCACCGCGACGGTTCTCCTGCGAGACCGAGGTGGCGCGCAGATAACTGATGCGTGCCTGCAGTTGGCGCAACTGCTGGGCGGCGACCTGGTTGCCGGAGCCTTCGAGGAGGACGTCGTAGAAGCCTTGCACCGAGTCCAGTACCTGCTGCAGTTCGCCTTCCTCGAGGGCCTCGCGGTTGACCTCCAGGGCACGCTCCAGGGCACGGATGTCCTTGGCCTTGGCATTGAGGGTGAACAGCTGGACGATCAGGCCTTCGAGTACGCAGCGCAACTCGTAGATATCGCGGGCATCTTCCAAGGTGATGATGGCCACGCGTGGGCCCTTGGCATCGGCGAACTCTACCAGGCCTTCGGACTCCAGATGGCGCAACGCCTCGCGTACCGAGGTGCGGCTGACGCCCAGGCGGTCGCAGAGGTCGCGCTCGACCAGGCGATCGCCCGGGAGCAGGTGGAAGTTCATGATTGCGCTACGCAGCTTGTCGAGCACGATTTCGCGCAGTGTTACGGGGTTACGGTTGACCTTGAAGCTGTCGTCGAGGGGCTGGCGTTTCATCAGGTGCGCTCTTTATGAGGCTGTTGCGCCAACATCGCGGAGTGCCCCGAACCGAGGCATTCCTTGCAGTGGTTCGAACAGCCCGTTGTTAACGGGGTGACTCCGCATCGGCTTCGGCGAACGCTTCGCGGGCCAGGCGGAAACTGTCCACCGCCGCGGGTACGCCGCAATAGATGCCGACTTGGAGCAGGATCTCGCGAATTTGTTCACGGCTCAGTCCATTACGCAAGGCGCCGCGAATGTGCAACTTGAGCTCGTGGGGCCGGTTGAGCGCGGAAATCATTGCCAAGTTTATCATGCTGCGCTCTTTGAGCGACAAGCCGTCTCTCCCCCAGACATGGCCCCAGCAGTACTCGGTGACCAGTTCCTGCAGGGGCTTGGTGAATTCGTCGGCGTTCTGTATCGAGCGGTTGACGTAGTCTTCGCCCAGCACCTGGGTGCGGATTTGCAGGCCTTTTTCGTACTTCTCATTGCTCATGCGTAGTACTCCGGAATAAAACAGGGAAATCGGTGGTGGATGCTTCGCGGGCAAGCCCGCTCCTACAAGGAGTGCACAGGATTGCACACCAGTGACATTCCTGTGGGAGCGGGCTTGCCCGCGAAGCAACCAACACCGACTCACATGACTATCAACCAAGCGGCGGCAGCGCCCCCAGCTTGCCCTTGTGGTAGACCATCGGCGTCACCGGCTCGGTCGGCAGCACCAGGTTCCTCACCGCGCCGACGATGATCGCATGGTCGCCGCCATCGTACTCGCGCCACAGTTCGCACTCGATGATCGCCGTCGCTTTGGGCAGCAACGGGTTGCCCAACTCGCTCAGGTGCCAGTCGATACCTTTGGCCTTGTCCTTGCCCTTGCCGGCAAAGGCATAGGCCTCGGCGGTCTGGTCGGCGGACAGCAGGTGGATCGCGAACTGCTTGCTGTCACGCAGGATCGGGTAGGTGTCGGAGGCGTAGTTGGGGCAGAACAACACCAGCGCCGGGTCGATCGACAGCGCGCTGAACGCACTGGCGGTGATGCCGACGATGCCGCCATCGGCGTCCAGAGTGGTGACCACCGTGACGCCGGACGGGAATGAGCCCATCACGTCTTTGTAGATGCCGGGTTCGATCATGTTCGTGTTCCCTCTTCAGCGCATCACGAATGGGTCGGGCATGGGCGCGGTGGACAGGTTGATCCACACGGTCTTCAGCTCGGTATAGGCGAGCACCGAATCGATGCCGCTCTCACGGCCGTAGCCGCTGTTCTTGAAGCCACCGATCGGCGCCATGGCCGACACGGCGCGGTAGGTGTTGACCCAGATGATCCCCGAACGCACATCACGAGCCAGGCGATGGGCGCGGCCCAAGTCGCGGGTCCAGATGCCGGCGGCCAGGCCGAACTGCGAATCGTTGGCGATGGCCAGGGCTTCTTCCTCGGTCTTGAAGCGGATCACCGCGGCGACCGGGCCGAACACTTCTTCCTGCATGATGGTCATCGAGTTGCTGTCGCATTCGAACAGGGTCGGCTCGTAGAACCAGCCTTCACCCTCGACCTCGGCACGCTTGCCGCCCATGTGCAGCTTGGCGCCCTCGGCCTTGGCCGCGGCTACCAGGCCTTCGACCACGGCCAACTGCTGTGCGGTGGCCATCGGCCCCATCTCGCTGGCGTCGTCCTGGGGGTTGCCGATGCGGATGCGTTTGGCGCGGGCGATCAGGCGCTCGACGAATTCGTCGAAAATCTCGTCTTGTACCAGCAGACGAGAGCCGGCCACGCAGCTCTGCCCGGAGGCAGCATAGATGCCGGCCACGGCGCCGTTGATGGCGCTGTCCAGGTCGGCGTCGGCGAAGATGATGTTCGGCGACTTGCCGCCCAGTTCCAGCGACAGCTTGGCGAAGTTCTCGGCACTGCTGCGCACGACATGGCGGGCGGTGGCGGCACCGCCGGTGAAGGCGATCTTGCGCACCAGCGGGTGGCGGGTCAGGGCAGCGCCGGTGCTCGGGCCGTAACCGGTGACGACGTTCACCACACCCGCCGGGAAGCCGGCTTCGAGCGCCAGGCGGGCAAGCTCGAGGATGGTCGCCGAGGCATGCTCGGAAGGCTTGAGGACGATGGTGTTGCCAGCGGCCAGGGCTGGAGCAAGTTTGATCGCGGTCAGGTACAGCGGACTGTTCCACGGGATGATGCCGGCGACCACGCCGATCGGTTCGTGCACGGTGTAGGCGAACAGGTCAGGTTTATCCAGCGGCAGGGTGCCGCCTTCGAGCTTGTCGGCAAGGCCTGCGGTGTAGTGGAAGAACTCCGGCAGGTAGCCGACCTGGCCGCGGGTTTCGCGGATCAGCTTACCGTTGTCACGGCTTTCCAGCTGGGCCAGGTGCTCCTTGTTCTCGGCGATCAGGTCACCCAGACGTCGCAGCAGTTTGCCGCGGGCCGTGGCGGTGATGCCGCGCCACGCTTTACTGTCGAAGGCGCGTTGGGCGGCCTGCACCGCCAGCTCGACATCGGCTTCGTCGGCGTCGGGCAACTGCGCCCAGGCTTGGGCAGTGGCCGGGTTGAGGCTGTCGAAGGTCTTGCCGCTCTGGGCATCGAGCCATTGGCCGTCGATGCACATCTGGAAACGAACGAGGGTCATGCAACAATCCCCTTGGCGGATTCGGTAAGGGTGCGGGCTTCCTTGAGGAAGTCCAGCAGCATCTTGTTGACTTCACGGGGTGCTTCCACCGGCATCATATGCCGTTGTTCGGCCAGCACCACGCTTTTGGCACCAGGGATGCTGGCGGCCAGCTGCCGGGCCATGGCCGGGGTGGAGCCGGCGTCCAGTTCGCCTGTGGCGATCAGGGTCGGCACCTGGATGCTCGCCAGGTCGCCTGCACGGTACATGTCCTGGGTGGCGAACAGCGAATAGGTGGTGTGATAGCCCTGCGGGTCGTTGTTCGCCAGTACCTGGCGAATCGCTGCGACCTGCGCTGGGTTTGCCGCCTTGTACTCACGGCTGAACCAGCGGTCCAGCGCGGCGTCGACGTTGGCGTCGGGGCCCAGTTCAGCCGCCTGGGCGGCGCGGGCGATGACGCCGGCGCTCTGCTCGGGGGTGCGGTTGAACACACTGTTGAGCACCACCAGCGCAGCCAGACGCTGCGGGTAGTGCAGGGCAAAGGCACGGGCAACCAGGCCGCCCATGGAGAAACCGATCACGGTCGCCTGGGAAATCTGCAGATGGTCCAGCAGCTCGGCGAGCTGTGCTGCGTAGCCGTCCAGGCCGATGTCGGCGGCAGGCAATGCACTCTGGCCATGGCCGAGCATGTCGTAGGCGATGACGCGGTAGTCGTTGGTCAGGCCGACGAACTGCCCGCCCCACATTTCCTTGTTCAGGCCGACGCCGTGGATCAGTACCACGGGTTGGCCCTGGCCTTGGTCCAGGTAACTGGTCCCGGCCGGTGTACGTTCAGCGACAGGCTGAATCATGGAGGGCGCTCCTTGAAGGTCGGGCGTGGCGCTTGCACGCACGCCCCGGCCCGTCTGGTTGTTGTTATTGAGCGTTGGCTTTTTCGGCAGCCAGTTCTTCCAGGTCGATGTAGCGGTTGCCGATGCGTGGGTGCAGACGGCCGCCATCGGAGGCGCCCAGGACCACGACGATTTCGTCGGCGCGTGGGGCGTCTTCGATCTGCATTTCCAGGGTGATGTAGTGCGAACGCAGGCCTTCGTCGTCCTTCTGCATCATCGGGATCTGGATCGAGGTGCCTGGGCCACCGCGCTTGTTGGTGAAGCTCAGGTAGCTCTTGGCTTGCACGGCTTCGCGGTAGTGGTTGCCGAAACGCAGGGTGTGGATCACCGCCGAGGCGTGTTCGATCTCACCGTCGGCGCCGACCACGGCAGCCTTGCCATAGGCTTCGATCTTGTCGGCACCGCCGATGGCGGCCGTCAGGCGCTCGACCATCAGGGCGCCCAGCTCCGAGCAGTTGGCACGGATTTCCGGCTTCAGATCTTCAACGAAACCGCGACCGGCCCATGGGTTCTTGATCACGACGGCCAGGCCGACCATGGTCACCGGCTTGTCGGTGGCCTTGCCGCCTTCGATGCGGGTCTCTTCGGAGTAGGTGACGATCTTGCGGATTTCGAAACTCATGGGTGGCTCCTGGTGAGGGTTATCAGCTCTTGTTGTCTGATGGTATACCATAATATTTGTTGTGCAAGAGGGCGCTTGAAAAATCTCTTGCGAAGGGACGAAAGGTGGGCTGATGCCTTGATTTATGGGGTGTCTGTGCCGGACTCTTCGCGGGTTTACCCGCGAAGAGTCCGGCACAGACCCATAAAAAAGCCCGCTCGCACGGGCCACCGGGGCCCACGTGAGCGGGCGTGTCCCGCAATGATTCAGGCAATGGGAATTCAGGCGAACGCCGGCACCACTTCCTTGATGAACAGCTCGAGCGACTTCTTCTTCTCGGCGTGGGGCAGGCTGTTGTCGCACCAGAAGCTGAACTCGTCGACGCCCAGTTCCTGGTAGTACTTGATACGCGCGATGATTTCTTCGGGCGTACCGATCATGGTGTTCTTGCGAATGTTTTCCAGCTGGAACGCCGGCACTTCGGCGAACTTGGACTCCGGGCTCGGCTCGAGGAAGCCATTGATCGGAGTGGTCTTGTTGCCGAACCAGGCATCGAAGGTGCGGTAGAAGCGCGAAATGGCCTGGGCGCCGATTTTCCAGCCGTCGGGCTCGGACGGGCTGTGCACGTGGGTGTGGCGCAGCACCATCAGTTGCGGGCGTGGCACGCCCGGGTTGTTATCCAGGGCGGCCTGGAACTTGTTCTTCAGGTCCAGCACTTCCTCGTCACCCTTCATCAGCGGGGTGACCATGACGTTGCAGCCGTTGGCCACGGCGAAGTTGTGCGAGTCCGGGTCACGGGCGGCGATCCACATCGGAGGAGTGGCGTTGAACGGCTTCGGCACGCTGGTGGAGGTGGGGAACTTGTAGACTTCGCCATCGTGGGCATAGTCGCCTTCCCACAGTTTGCGCACCACCGGGACCATTTCGCGCAGGGCCTTGCCACCGTCGGTGGCCGGCATGCCGCCAGCCATGCGGTCGAACTCGAACTGATAGGCACCACGGGCCAGGCCCACTTCCATACGACCTTTGCTGATCACATCGAGCAGGGCGCATTCGCCGGCGACGCGCAGTGGGTTCCAGAACGGCGCGATGATGGTGCCGGCACCCAGACGGATTTTCTCGGTACGTGCGGCAAGGTACGCCAGCAGCGGCATGGGGCTTGGCGAGATGGTGTACTCCATGGCGTGGTGTTCGCCGATCCACACGGTGCTGAAACCGCCGTTCTCGGCCATCAGGGTCAGCTCGGTGAGGTCTTCGAACAGCTGGCGGTGGCTGACCTGTTCATCCCAACGTTCCATGTGCACGAACAACGAAAATTTCATGGGGCATTCCTCAACGCTTGAAAATGTCTGGCGCCTGGCAGGGTAGGCGCCCGGTGATCTCGAATCGGCAGGCCTCAGGCAAAGGCCGGCAGGCTAGCCATCTTGCCGCGGCAGTAGACCATCGGCCGTGGGGCTTCTTCAGGGACGATCAGGTTGTGCACCTTGCCGACCATGATGGCGTGGTCGCCACCTTCGTATTCACGCCACAATTCGCATTCGATGATGGCGGTGGCGCCGGTCAGGATGGGGTTACCCAGCTCGCTCAGGGACCACTCGATGCCAGCGGCCTTGTCCTTGCCTTTTTTCGCGAATGCATAGGCTTCGGCTTGCTGTTCACCTGAAAGCAGATGAATGGCGAAGCGCTTCTGCTTGATCAGCACAGGGTAGGAGTCGGAGGTGTAGTTGGGGCAGAACAGTACCAGCGGCGGATCCATCGACAGGGAGGAAAAAGCGCTGGCAGTCAGGCCGACGACCGAGCCGTCGTCGTCCAGGGTGGTGATGACGGTAACGCCGGAGGGGAAGGAACCCAGGACGTTCTTGTAGACGGTTGCGTCGATCATCTCGTGTACCTCGAAAAGGCTGCGGTGGTCCGCGGTTTTTATCGTTGATGTGTCTGATGGTATACCGTAATACCTATTTTGCAAGCAGAATTTTCACTGCGCGATTTCCACGATGAACGGCTCAAGGCCACGTATATCAAGGGCTTGAGCTGTCAGGCGGTTTGCCGCAAGGCTTGCGCAAACAGATCAGTGGACGTTTTTTCCTACGGATCAGTGTTGTCAAAAGTTTGGAATACCATAATATGGTCCGCAGCTGAGAGGCCGCCTAGATGCGGTTTCCTTACAAAGATAAAAACGACCTTTCGAGCTGAAAACCATGTCCCAACCGTCGTCGCAACACCAGTTTGTCGAGAATCACACGGTCGATTACGTTCCACCTGCCGAGCGCCATGGTAAGGCGCGTGACCTGTTCACCCTCTGGTTCAGCACCAACATCGCGCCACTGCCTATCGTCACCGGCGCCATGGTGGTCCAGGTGTTCCACCTGAACCTGCTGTGGGGGCTGATCGCTATCGTGCTGGGTCATCTGATCGGGGGGGTGGTGATTGCCCTGGCCTCCGCCCAGGGACCTCAGTTGGGCATCCCGCAGATGGTGCAGAGCCGAGGCCAATTCGGTCGCTATGGCGCCTTGCTCATCGTGTTCTTCACCGCGCTGATCTACGTCGGCTTCTTCATTTCCAACATCGTCCTGGCGGGCAAGACCATCCACGGCATCGCCCCGAGTGTGCCGATGCCCGGCGCCATCGTCATCGGCGCCCTGAGTGCCACGGCCATTGGCGTGATCGGCTACCGTTTCATCCATATCCTCAACCGTATCGGTACCTGGGTCATGGGTTCGGCATTGCTGGCCGGCTTCATCATGATGTTCGTGCAGGAACTGCCGGCCGACTTCTTCAGCCGAGGCGCCTTCAATCTGTCCGGCTTCATCGCCACCGTTTCGCTGGGCACCATCTGGCAGATCAGCTTCTCGCCGTACACCTCTGACTATTCGCGCTACCTGCCGCGTGAAGTAGGTATTGCCAAGCCGTTCTGGGCCACCTATTTCGGCGCTACCCTGGGCACCATCCTGTGCTTCAGTTTCGGCGCGGTGGCCGTACTGTGCGTGCCGCAAGGCACCGACGCGATGGACGCGGTGAAACAGGCCACCGGCTGGCTCGGCCCAATTTTGATGGTGCTGTTCCTGCTCAACATCATCAGCCACAACGCGCTTAACCTGTACGGCGCGGTGCTGTCGATCGTCACCGCCATTCAGACTTTCGTGGCGCAGTGGACGCCGAGCATCAAGGTGCGGGTGATCCTCGCTTCGATCATCCTGCTGGGTTGCGGTCTGGTGGCGCTGAACGCTTCGGCGGACTTCATCGGCCAGTTCATCGGCTTGATCCTCGCACTGCTGCTGGTGCTGGTGCCGTGGGCTTCGATCAACCTGATCGACTTCTACCTGATCAAGAAAGGCCAGTACGACATCGCCTCGATCTTCCGTGCCGATGGTGGCATCTATGGGCGCTTCAACCACCACGCGATCATTGCCTACGCCTGCGGCATCCTGGTGCAGTTGCCGTTCGCCAATACGTCGCTGTATGTGGGGCCGTACTCGAATATCGTCGAAGGGGCCGACTTGTCGTGGCTGTTCGGTTTGATCGTGACGGTGCCGCTGTATTACTGCCTGGCAACGCGGGGCAAGGCGGCGGAGAAGGCGGGGCGGGTCGTTGGGGTTGCCGACTGATTGATCGGTGTGGCTGTAGTGGGGCCGCAAAGCGGCCCCAGCTGTTATCCGGTCAGACCTTGAACTGCGCCACCATGCCGTTCAGATCCACCGCCAGGCGCGACAGGTCCTGCGCCGCCGCACTGGTCTGATTGGCGCCCGCCGAGGTCTGCATCGCCAGGTCGCGGATGTTCACCAGGTTGCGGTCCACTTCCCGGGCCACCTGCGCCTGCTCCTCCGAAGCACTGGCGATCACCAGGTTGCGCTGGTTGATCGAGGCGATCGCTTCGGCAATCACTTCCAGTGCCTGGCCGGCACCCTGGGCTATCTCCAACGTGCCGCTCGCACGGCCTTGGCTGCTGTGCATCGCTGTCACCGCTCGTTCGGTTCCGTTCTGAATGCTCGCGATCATCTGCTCGATCTCTGCCGTCGATTGCTGGGTGCGGTGGGCGAGGGCCCGGACCTCATCGGCGACCACCGCGAAGCCTCGGCCGGCCTCACCGGCACGGGCCGCTTCGATGGCCGCATTGAGTGCCAGCAGGTTGGTCTGCCCGGCGATGGAGCCGATGACATCCAGCACCTGACTGATCTCGTTGGCGCTGCTGGCCAGTTGCTCGATCTCGGCGGAGGTGCCGGTCACGTCTTCGACCAACTGCTGGATCGAGGCCAGCGCCTGGTTGACCTGATCGCGACCGTCGCGAGTGCTGTGGTCAGCTCCTTGGGAAGCATCGGCGGTGCTTACCGCGTTGTTCGCCACTTCCTCCACTGCAGCCGTCATCTGGTTGACCGCGGTGGCCGCCTGGTCGATCTCCGCGCTCTGCTGGTGCAGGCCGCGGCTGGTGTCCTCGGTGACCGTATGCAGTTCTTCGGAGGCCGAGGCGAGCTGATCGGAGGAAGCGGCGATCGTGCGAATGGTTTCGCGCAGGTTCGTCTGCATGCGCGCCAGGGCCATCAACAGCAGGGCCGGCTCGTCACGACCTTTGACTTGGATCTGCTCGGTAAGGTCGCCGGTGGCGACGCGTTCGGCCACGGCTACGGCATCGGCCAGTGGCATGACGATGCTGCGGGTCAGCAGGGTGGCAATGGCGACCAGAGCGAGGACGATGACCAGCAGGGCGCCAATGATTACGTTGAATGCCTGATCGGCGACATCGCTGCTGCGCTGGGAGGCGTTCTCCGCTCCTTTGGTGTTGTAGTCGATCAACGCGCTGAGGGCTTTGGTCATGTTGTCGGCGGACTGGCTGAGTGGGCCGCTGATCAGTTGCTCGGCTTCGGAAATGCGGTTGCCGGCGATGTGATCCAGCACCTGTGTCTGCAGTTCGAAATAGCGTAGGTGGGCGGCGGAGAAGGTGTTGAACAGTGCCCGGTCGTCGTCCGCGATGATGGTGCGGTCGTAGTCCTCGAGGCTGGCCGCCAGTTGCAGGTTGATGCCCTTGAGCATCTCCAGGTTGCGCGTGCGTTCGCGACTGTCTTTATCCAATGCTGCGCGCAGGGTGATGGCGCGGGCCCGCCCGAGATTGCTACTGATCTCGCCCAGCGCCACGACGGCGGGCATCCAGGTGACGCGGATTTCGTCGGTGGCCTGGTCCATCTCGTTGGTTTCATGGAGTGCGGTCAGTCCCATGACCAGCACCAATAGGCCCAGCAAGATAAACACGCTGGCTGCACGTGCGCCGATCGTCATATTCCTTAATTGCATCGAATGCTCCTTGGCAGTGACATGCAGGCGCCAAGAGCATGGACGGATCGCCGGTTTCACCGGAGTGAAGCCAGGCTCTCGATGCGCTGCGGATTCAGGGGTGCCTCACCTTCATGATTTTTCTTGAATGATGGCATATTGATATCAGTCGCGGCCAGTAATGACATGTCTAGACAGACTTATCGCGCAAAATGACCGTTGGATGGGCGACCTAGGGAACGTGCGCCGCCCATACGGTGATGTTTGGGGCGCGGCGCGAAGACAAAAGTGGCGCGGAAATTCCGCTCAAGCAGGTGTGAATGAGCGCTCAGTCCCGCCCTTCGTGCTGACGCCGATAGGCCCCCGGCTGCACCCCTATGGCCTTGGCAAACGCCCGGGTGAACGCCGCCACCGACTGATACCCCACCTGCGCGCCGACCTGCTCCACGGTATTGCCCGCCCGCAGCAATTGAGCTGCCTGGCGCATGCGCAGCGCCAGCAGCACCTGTCCTGGCGACTGACCGGCCAGTTCATTGAAGCGCTTGAAGAATGCCGAGCGCGACAGCCCGGTACAGGCCGCCATGCTTTCCAAGGTCCAGGCCTGTCCGGGCTGCTCGATCAACTGCTCCAGCAAACCGGCGAACGCCGGCTGGCGCGCGAGGGCGACCAGGCCACCAAGGGATTGCCCAGCATCGACCTGCTGGCGTAGCGCATACAGAAACAGCAGGTGCGTCAGCCGCTCGAGCAGCGTTTGCGAGGGCGCTGGGGCGCGCTGGCATTCTTCCAGGATCAGCCCGAACAGAGACCGCGCTGCATGTCCCTCCGGCTCGTTGGCACGCAGCAGGATCGAGTCCGCCAGCCCTTCGACGATCAGTGTCGATAATCCCGGACGAAAGTGGAAAAACCCACACACCAGGCCCACGCCGTCGCTTGCGGTCGGCTCAAGCGCTTGCATCACCTGGCGCGGTTGGGCGCAAGCGGCGACCGGGTCTTCATCGCTCGACAACCGATAGCCCCGGTCGCGCAGCAGGAACACCGCATCTCCGGCTTCCAGGCGCACGGGTTCGGCCTGGTCGTCCAGATGCAGCCAGCAATGCCCTTGCACCACCAGGTGAAAGCTCGCCCGGCCCATGCCCTGGGTGCTGGCATGCCAACCGCCGCAGTAGCGGCCGACATGAAACAGGCTGGCGTCGAGCTCGAGGCCTTCTAATAACCAATCGACGAGGTGGCTGGACGAAATCATCTAATGCAAAGACTCAGGAGCAAGGAAAGGCGACTGATGAATATGGAGGGTAATTCTTATAACCAACAGACTGTATGCACACAAACCAAGGAGACCACTCCATGTCCTCGCGCATTACTCTACACACCCTGCAGAGCGCCCCGGAAGCAGCGCGTCCGTTTCTCGAGAACGCGCAGAAGAATTCCGGCTTCATCCCCAATCTGCTCGGCGTACTGGCCAATGCCCCGGCGGCCCTGGAAACCTACGTGACCGTCTCGGCGCTCAACGGCAAGTCCGAGCTGACCCTGGCCGAGCGCGAAGTGGTGCAACTGATCGCCGCCACCAACCACGGTTGCGACTTCTGCGTGGCTGGGCACACCGCCGTGGCCTTGAACAAGGCCAAGCTGCCGCAGGCAGTGGTCGACGCCCTGCGTGCCCGCGGCGAACTGCCGGATGCCCGCTACGAGACCCTGGCCGAGTTCGCCCGCGAAGTCATCGCCACCCGTGGCAATGTCAGCGATGCTACCTACCAGGCGTTCCGTGATGCCGGTTTCACCGAGGGCAACGCGCTGGAAGTGATTCTCGGTGTCAGCCTCGCAACCCTGTGCAACTTTGCTAATGTGTTCGCCCAGACGCCGCTCAACGACGAGCTGAGCAAGTACCGCTGGCAGCCTGAAGCATAAACGGCCCAGGTGCAGGCCAAACCGGCGTTTTCAAAGGAGTAGGGACATGCTTGATTGTGCATTTCGACAATGGCTGGATGCCAATGCCGAGGCAATCGACCAGGGCCAGTGCGATCCGCACCTGGTTCTGGCGCAGATCGCCGAATCGCAATTGCTGCGTATGGGCGTCGATCCGGCCTTGGGCGGCAGTGGCGGCGAAACGAGCGACGCGGTCGAGGCCATCGCCGCTATCGCCAGCCGTTCGATGGCCGCGGCATTCGTCTGCTGGGGCCAGCGGGCTTTCATCGAGTACCTCCTGCAAAGCCCCAACCAGGGCCTGCGTGAGCGTCTGTTGCCGTCCTTGCTGACGGGTGAACTGGCCGGCGCCACCGGCTTGTCCAATGCCATGAAGTTCCTGTCCGGCATCGAAGCGTTGCAGGTGCGCGGCAGGCCTCTGGCCGAGGGCTGGGCCCTGGATGGGCGGCTGCACTGGGTGACCAACCTGCGCAAGAGCGGATTCGTGGTGGCTGCGGCCATCGAGGATGATGACGGTGGCGCGCCCTTCGTGTTAGCCGTGCCGTCCGATGCCCGCGGGCTGGAGCGCTCCGATGACCTGCAACTGATGGGTCTGCAATCGAGCAACACAGCCGCATTGGCTTTCCACCAGGTGGAATTGGCCCGTGACTGGCTGCTGCACGAGAACGCCCGTGAGTTCCTGCCCAAGGTACGCCCGGCATTCCTGGCCCTGCAGTGCGGTATGGCCATCGGTTTGGCCAGGCGTGCACTGGAAGAGGTGCGCCAACATCTCAATGGCCGGGTTTCATTTCTCCAAGAGGCCGGTCAGGTGCTGCAGGAGCGCCTCGAAAACACTGTCCGCGAGCTCAAGCAGGGCCTGCGCGACGGCCGCTTCCAGTCCCAGCCGGCGGCACTGTTCAAGCTGCGCATCACCCTTGCCGAGAGCGCCGCAGACGCCGTGCAACTGGAACTGCAGGCCAGCGGTGGCAAGGCCTATCTCAACCAGTTCGGCGAAGGCTTCGCCCGCCGTTGGCGCGAGTCGGCCTTCGTGCCGATCGTCACCCCGAGTTTGGTACAGCTGCGCGCCGAGCTGCAACGCCAGGCGGTCGTTGCATGAGCAAGCCGTTGCTCGAAGCCAGTGGCATCAGCCTGGGCTACCCCCGCGAGGGGGGCTGGCAGCAGGTGCTGGCACGATTCGACCTGCAACTGGTGGCGGGCGAGGTGGTCACCATCCTCGGCCCCAGTGGCGTCGGCAAGTCCAGTCTGCTGCGCGTGCTGGCCGGCCTGCAACCTCCGCGTGATGGCCGCGTGACCCTGCACGGCGAGCCGTTGCAGGGGCCGCATCCGCGCCTGGCGGTCGCCTTTCAGGACCCTAGCCTGTTGCCCTGGCTGAGCCTGGAAAAGAACGTCGCCTTTGGCCTCGACTTCGCCCGTCAGCCCAAGCTTGCTGCCGCCGAGCGACGTGCCCGCATCGACCACGCGATCGAGGCGGTGGGCCTGGCTCATGCGCGCACCCAGTACCCGGCGCAGTTGTCCGGCGGCATGGCCCAGCGCACCGCGCTGGCCCGTTGCCTGGCACGGCAACCGGAAGTGTTGCTGCTCGACGAACCGTTCGGTGCGTTGGACGAGGTCACCCGTGCTGACATGCAGCAATTGTTGCTGCAGTTGATCGCGACCCACAACACGGCGGCGGTACTGATCACCCATGACATCGACGAGGCGCTGCTGCTGTCCGACCGTGTCCTGCTGCTGGGCAACCAGCCGGCGCATGTGCTGGGCCAGTGGTCGATAGACCTGCCTCAACCCCGCGCGCAGCGAGTCGAAGAACTGGGCGCTTTGCGTATCGACATCCTCAAGACGTTGCGGCGGGCAAGCCGCACAGCCGACCCTTCACCTTCCCCGTTGCCTTTGGAGCCTGTGCATGTGCATGGATGACTGCTGTTCCACTTCTTCGCGCCGCGACTTCCTCAAACTCAGCGCCATGCTTACCGCCGCCGGTGCCTTGCCATTGCTCTCGAGCTTACAGGCGCGCGCCGCCGCCGAGCCGGATGCGCCGGTGCGCATCGGCTATCTGCCGATCACCGACGCCACGCCCTTGCTGGTGGCGCACAACAATGGCCTGTTCGAAGCCGAAGGCATCAAGGCCGAGCGCCCGGTGTTGCTGCGCAGTTGGGCACAAGTGATCGAAGCGTTCATCTCCGGCCAGGTCAACGTGATCCATCTGCTGTCGCCGATGACCGTCTGGGCCCGCTACGGCAGCAAGGTGCCGGCCAAGGTGGTGGCCTGGAACCACGTCGGTGGCTCGGGCCTGACCGTGGCGCCGGACATCCATGAACTCAAGCAGTTGGGTGGCAAGACCGTGGCCATCCCGTTCTGGTATTCGATCCACAACGTGGTGCTGCAGCAGATGCTCAACGACAATGGCCTGACTCCGGTGTCCAGACCGGCCAATGCGCAATTGGCGGCCAACGAGGTCAACCTCTTGGTGTTGCCTCCGTCGGACATGCCTCCGGCCCTGGCCAGCAAGCGCATCGCCGGCTACATCGTCGCCGAACCGTTCAACGCCTTGGCTGAGAACCTCAAGGTCGGCCGCGTGCAGCGCTTTACCGGCGACGTCTGGCGCAACCATGCCTGCTGCGTGGTGTTCATGCACGAGCACGACCTGAACAACCGCCCGGAGTGGTCGCAGAAGGTGGTCAACGCCATCGTCAAGGCCCAGCAGTGGACCCGGGACCACCGCGCCGAGGCCGCCGCATTGCTGTCCAAGGCCGGCCCCAACAGGTACACCCCCCATGAGCCTGGCGTGCTGACCAAGGTCCTGGCGCCAGCCGCCGAAGACCGTGCCAGCTACATCGCCAGCGGGGCCATCCAGCATCAGCAGTGGGACGAGAAGCGCATCGACTTCCAGCCGTATCCGTTCCCCAGCTACACCGAGGAGCTGGTCAAGCGCCTGAAGAACACCTTGATCGAGGGAGACAAGGCATTTCTGGCCGACCTCGATCCTGCGCTCACGGCCCGCGACCTGGTCGACGACCGCTTCGTGCGCAATGCCATCGCCTCGGTCGGCGGCCCGTCGGTGTTCGGCATCGCTGACAATTTCGAGCGCAGCGAGGAGTTCGCGGTCTGATGCGCAAGCATGTCTTACATGCCGGCCTGGGTCTGGCCGGCCTGCTGGGGTTGCTGCTGTTGTGGTGGGCCGGGGTGCATATGTTCGGTGAAGCCGATGGCCTCTCGGCACGCTTCGCGCCCCAGGCGACTTTGGCCAGCCTGGTGGAGTTGCTGGGGCAGGGGGAGGTCTACGGGCATATCTGGGTGAGCCTCAAGCGCATCCTGATCGGCCTGCTGCTGGCGCTGTTGATCGGGGTGCCGTTGGGCTTGCTGGTGGGCAGCTACCGGCACCTGGAGGCGGCGACGACACCAGCGTTCCAGTTTCTGCGGATGATCTCGCCGCTGTCATGGATGCCGGTGGTGGTGATGCTGATGGGGGTGGGCGACCAGCCGATCTACTTCCTGCTGGCCTTCGCCGCGCTGTGGCCGATTCTCCTCAACACCGCCGCGGGCGTGCGTCAGCTCGATCCGCGTTGGCTGCAACTAAGCCGTAGCCTCAGCGCCACGCGTTGGGAAACCCTGTGCAAGGTGATCGTTCCCGGGGTCATCGGCCATGTGCTGACGGGCGTGCGCCTGGCCATCGGTATCCTGTGGATCGTGCTGGTGCCGTGCGAAATGCTCGGCGTCAGCGCAGGGCTCGGTTACTTCATCCTCGATACCCGTGACCGCCTGGCCTATTCGGAGCTGATGGCCATGGTGCTGCTGATCGGCGTGCTGGGTTTCATGCTCGATGCCCTGGCGCGCGGGCTGCATCGACGCTGGGTACACGCTTGAGCCATTGACCGCAGCGTGTCGGACATGCTCTGCTCAATCGCCGGTTCGCCGGCGATTGGGAGCGGGATGCGTCCCACCCACCACGATCATTCAATGGAAACTGAGGGTCCCCATGTCCGAATACACGCTGCATTGCTTCGCTGAATCCGGTAACGCCTACAAGGTCGCCCTTATGCTCGAACTCACTGGCCAGCCTTGGCAGGCGGTGTTCGTCGACTTCTTCCATGGCCAGACCCGAGACCCGAACTGGCGTGAGCAGGTCAACGAGCAGGGCGAAGTCCCGGTGCTGGAGCATGCCGGGCAGACCCTCACCCAGTCGGCGCTGATCCTCGAATACCTGGCCGAGCGCACCGGCCAGTTCGGACCGCGCGACGCCGAGGAGAAGCGCGAGATCTGGCGCTGGATGCTGTTCGACAACCACAAGTTCACCAGCTACTACGCGGCGCTGCGGTTCCTGCTGTGCCTGAAGAAAACCGGGGAAACCGAAGTCACAGGATTTCTGCGTGAGCGCGCCACGGCGGCCTACCGTATCGTCGATGCGCACCTGGCGACCCGACCGTTCATGGTCGGCGACCGCCTGACCATCGCCGACCTGTCGCTGGCGGGCTATGTGTTCATGCCGGAAGACACGGGCATCGCCTTGGCTGAGTTCACCCATATCGAAGCCTGGAAAAAACGTATCCAGGCCGTTCCAGGTTGGAAACACCCCTACGATCTGATGCCACGCACCGCCTCTTGAAGGGCTGAGCGGGCCGTACCGGCGTCGTGGTCAAGCAGCGCCCCGGCGATCACGCTTACGAGTGTGGTCCCGGCCTGGCCGCTGCTACCCCGGCGTATTCGGGCTTCAGGTGGCCCTGATCATCGAGCAGGTAGGCATCCATCACTTCGCGCACCACCGGCCCGGCTACCCGGCCACCGGCTTCGCCATTCTCGATCATCACCGCCACCACCACGCTGGGGTGATCGGCGGGGGCGAAACCGACGAACAAGGCATTGTCGCGGTGCCGTTCGCGGGTCTTGTTGCGGTCGTAGCGTTCACCCTGCTTGATCGCCACCACCTGCGCCGTACCACTCTTGCCGGCAATCCGATACTGGGCCCCGGCAGCGGCGGCGCGGGCGATGCCGCGAGGCGCGTGCATGACCATCTGCATGCCTTCGTTGACCTCGTCCCAGGCGTGCTTGTCATGCAGCACGATGTCCGGCATCGGATGGGGATCGGTCACTGCCTGGCCACCGACGGTCATCGCCAGATGCGGTCGGTGCCACACCCCCTTGCTCGCCAGCAGGCTGGTGGCCTGGGCCAGTTGCAACGGCGTGACCTGCATGTAGCCCTGACCGATGCCGAGGATCAGGGTCTCGCCTGGGTACCAGGCCTGGCGGCGGGTGGCTCGTTTCCACTCGGCCGATGGCATCAACCCGGATGCTTCCTCGAACATGTCCACCGAGATTCTCTGGCCGAGGCCGAACTCGGACAGGTAGTCGTGCAGGCGCTCGATGCCCAGCTTGTGCGCGAGGTCGTAGAAGTAGGTGTCGTTGGAGCGCATGATGGCGGTGTACATGTCCACCCAACCATCGCCGCTGCGGTTCCAGTTGCGGTACTTGTGATCGTAGTTGGGCAGTTCGTAGTAACCCGGGTCGAATACCCGGCTGCCTGGCGTGATCACTCCGCTGTCGAGGCCGGCGATGGCCACCTCCGGCTTCACGGTCGAGCCTGGCGCATAGAGCCCGCGCAGCACGCGGTTGAACAGCGGTCGGTCGATCGAGTCGCGCAGGGCGGCGTACTGCTTGAAGCTGATGCCCTTGACGAACAGGTTGGGGTCGAAGCTGGGATTGCTGACCATCGCCAGCACGTCGCCATTGGCCGGGTCCAACACCACCACCGCGCCACGGCGATCGCCCAGGGCCTTCTCGGCGGCCACCTGCAAGTGGGCGTCCAGGCTCAGCACGATGTCCTTGCCGGGTATCGGATCCTGATGGTTGAGCACACGCATCACCCGTCCCTGAGCGTTGGTCTCGACCTCTTCGTAACCGACGTGGCCGTGCAACTGGCTTTCGTAGAAGCGCTCGATGCCGGTCTTGCCGATGGACTGGGTGCCGCGGTACTCGGTGCTGTCGAGGGTTTGCGCTTCCTTTTCGTTGATGCGCCCGACATAACCGACCGAGTGGGCGAAATGCTCGGCCAGCGGATATTCGCGAATGAATTGCGGCTCCACGTCCAGGCCCGGCAAGCGGAATTGGTTCACCGCCACCAGGGCGATCTGTTCTTCGCTCAGGCCGACCATCAGGGTCACCGGCTCGAAGGGCTTACGGCCACGGCGGAGGTCCTTGTCGAATTGCTTGCGCTCGTCCTCGCCCAGGCCCAGAACCTCGACCAAGGTATCGAGGACCTGGGCCGAGTTGCCGGCGCGCTCGCGGGTCATGGTCAGGTCGAAACTGGGTTTGTTGTCGGCCAGCACCACGCCGTTGCGGTCGTAGATCAGACCGCGCTCGGGGGCGATGGGTAGCACGTGCACGCGATTGTTTTCCGATACCGCACTCTGCTGATCGTGCTGCACCACCTGCAGCACGTAAAGGCGGCCTATCAGCACCGCGATCAGG
This sequence comes from Pseudomonas sp. HD6422, assembly GCF_025377065.1. NCBI lineage: Bacteria > Pseudomonadati > Pseudomonadota > Gammaproteobacteria > Pseudomonadales > Pseudomonadaceae > Pseudomonas > Pseudomonas sp. HD6422. The sequence continues at coordinate 72,596 of NZ_JAHWIW010000031.1, forward strand.
CTGAAAACCAGGGCGCAGCAGGCCAGCAGCCGGCGGTTGACCAGGTGCTTCTCTTTTTCGTGGTCCTTCAGAGGAATGGGTTGCGGCATGGGAACTCGGTGATTATCGGTTGGGCACGGGCGTTGCCCAGCGATCGGACCGCGCAGCGGCCCAGGGCCGGCGATGCTACGCAAGCCGCTCGCCACCCTCAAGGCAGGTCATCGGCCGACGCCGGCTGCGGATGGCGCGATCACCCGTTGGCTGGGGCTCAGCGGGAACATGAAGATTTGTTCATGGCCGTGCGCGACTTGCGCGCACGAATCTGATCCCTGCGCTACCGTGTAGGGGCGCAGCGGGGGCGTTGGAGCGCCCGATTGCACTGTGCCACTATTGTGCATTCGCGGAGCGGAGCCGGCAGCCTTGACATCCTCCCCGCCCTAAAGGACGGGAATTCCTACAGGTAGACGGCCATGCCCGACCGCGAGAATGTTCCT